>JBMYWT010000003.1:0-78849 GCA_049607665.1 Maricaulaceae bacterium | reverse complement strand
AGGTTGACGCCCCAATTGGGCTTGAAATCGGCCTCAGCCTTTTGGACATCCGCATCACTGACGCGGGCTCTTGCATCTGCCATGCGGACACCGTGGAATTGCATGGCATTGCCGGTCAGCGGCGTCAGGCGGAGCTCGGGCAAGTCGATCTCTGGCACCACGCCGACCCAATTCACAAGCTCAGCATCGATGACACGAATGTCTTGATTGATATTTGTCCGCTCCCGCTCGGCATCAGCCCGCTCCACATCGACCTGCGCTAGGCGATAGAGGAGGGGACGCCCGGCCGAAATTTCAATATCAATGATGTCTGTGAGCTCATCATATTTGGTTATTCGCTGCTGGATGAGGTCACGCTGCTGAATGAGATAGTCCCGCGAGATCAACAGCGCCAAGACGCGCCCCTCTATCCGGGCATAGCGTTCTTCAGACCCAAGGTCAGATTGATCGGCCAGTCTTAAGGATTTTAGCGAGGCGGCTTTGCGCGCAGACCGGTTTGGCAGGTCTTGGCGAACACCTACGGCCTTATTCGAGGGCAGATATTCGGAAAATGACGGGTCGAAAAGCGGGACATTGTTGAGCTGAAGCGAAACGACAGGGTCCGGCAGGGACAGCGCGCTTTCGGCGCGTAGGCGATCCGCTGCGGCTGAATAGGCATAGGTCTCTAAAATCGGATGTTGCCGGATGCGGGCTTTGAGTTCAGCCAGGCTCATTTTTACGGGGCTTAAAGACTGCGATGACGTCGCATCATCCCAATCCTCATAATTGTCTGAAAAGGACTGTGTGCTGCCAAGCTGTATCACTTCGGTGTCGTTGGCCGTTTCGATGTCGCTCAAATCTGTTTGCGCAGAAGCCGGCAGGGCAGGCGTCATCAACGCAGATCCCAATAGCAGGAACGCGGCAGCGAGCTTACGCTTTGTATACTGGCCTTGATACAAGGCGGTTGTGAGACGGACATACATCCGCAAATCTCCATAAACATGCGAAAATCACCGGAAAGCTTAAGTCTTTCCGAGCTTTGACGATGTCAGGAGTTTAAATGAGGAGGCTGTCGGTCGCGAAAAGCGGCTTGTCGACGGGCAAGTTTCGCCGTCGCGGCGGAGCCGTGCTGTCAGGTAGGCCAAGGTCTGAGGGAATAATATTGGCTGAAATTTGCGTGATTGCGATATAATCTGAATCTGTGGAGGCCGTTATCGCCTGAACACTTTCGCCATGATCAGGCGGGGAAAATGCGCAGTCATCGCAGGACGGGCAGAACTTCTCCGGCATCTGATGACCCGTATCGTCTGCCTTAATATCAAGTGCCTGTCCTTGGTGACAAGGTGGTAAAGAGGAAAGCTCCGCTGACGCGCTATTGGAACCTTGATCCATATGGCCGGTGACACAACAGGCCATGACCGGCGTGGCTATCATTAACCAAGCCGCAAATAAGGATATGATGGTCGATATGACTCTCATACTTGCATCTTAGCGCAAAATTGTTAAGAAAGCAAATACCCCTATGGGGCATATCATGTCACACTTATGTGAGAAAGAACCAACGGAACATGACGACCCGTTCGGATAAAACGATCAACCGCCTTAAACGTATCGAAGGCCAGGTGCGAGGTATCATCCGAATGCTGGAAGATGAACGCTATTGCATTGACGTATTAACCCAAATGCAGGCTGTGAAATCCGCCTTGGCGCGGGCAGAAAGTGAAATCCTGAAAGATCATGCCCAGGGCTGTGTCAATGCCGCGATCGAATCCGGTGATCCGGATGCGCAACGGAAAAAAGTGTCCGAACTCGTCGATCTGTTCGACAAACTCAAACGGTAGAGATGATAATGAATATGAAATTTATCGCTGTATCGCTACTCGCATTAACCGCCTTGTTTGTCACGGAGCCAGCATGGGCCCATACCAAGGTGAAGACCTCGACCTTAGAAGATGGGAAGACTTATCAGACCTTGCCGGAGACGCTAGATCTCGTGTTTGCCCAAAAAGTGGGGCTGATTGCTTTGAGCTTGGAAACAGATGACGGATCAGAATTTCCACTCAGCTTTGATAAGCCCAAGGGCATGCATAGTCGATTTGCCATCCCAAAGCCTGATCTCGATCCCGGCACTTATGTCATAAAATGGCGCGTCATGGCAAAAGACGGTCATGTGATGAATGGAGAGATTGCTTTCACCTATGAGCCTTAACGTGCTCGCGACGTTCATGCTTCTGGCAAAGCTCTGTCTTTATGCGGGGGCTCTGATATCCATTGGTGTCATTACCCACGCTCTTCTAAAAATCCGGGAAAATCTCAAAGGCCTGTTTTTGGGCATAGGGCTTCTCTCTTTTGGTCTTGCAGCCAAACTCCTTGCGACAAATGCGCAAATGGCGGGCGGTCTTTCGCAGGCCTTAAACTTAGAAACCTTTTATTGGGTTTGGCAGTCCAGCTCTGCGCAAACCGGATTTGTGGTTTCAGCCGTTCTGTTGGTGCTGACGGCGCTTGCATTGAAAACCTATCGACTGAGCGCGGCTCTTCTTGTTGCAGGCGTTTTGTGCCTGTCAGCAAGCTTCGCCATGTCCGGGCATACGCGCGGCCAGGAAAATGCGCCTTGGCTTTATCTCTGGATGATCCCGCATCTGCTTTTTGCCGGGTTTTGGGTAATGGCGCCGATCAGTCTTTGGCCGGAGAGAGAGACGAATGACCATACGCTTATCCAGAAAGTCGAGGGGTTTAGTCGGGCCGCCATTTGGCTCATGCCAATACTGTTTGGTTCTGGAGCGTATATGCTCTGGAAACTCTTGCCTGAACTATCAGATCTTTGGACGACACGGTATGGGCTGCTTCTGTCAACCAAACTGTTCGCCGTGACAGGCCTATTGGGCTTAGGCGCTTGGAATAAGCTATCTGTCACGCAGACCCTAAAAGATGATGCTAAAATGGGGCGAGCTCAATTAAGGCGGAGCTTGAGCCTAGAGGCTATGCTTTTCGTGATTGCGATTGTCGTCATTCTCTTTGCCACGACCGTCACAGGGCCTACGGGGCATTCACACTAGAGTATCAGGGGCGCTCGGGAAGGCTTACCGGATGAGCTATTGAATAATACCCCTATAGGGTATAAGTCTTGATTTGAGTGATTATTCAAAATCTTTGAATGTGGGATCGCTCAAAAGGAGATGAACAATGACCACAAAAGTCGAGATGAATGTAGACGAAAATTCTGACGTCGGTGTCACTAAACTTTACCGCATGGTGACGCCCGAGCATATTTGTCCGTTCGGCTTGAAAGCCAAAGACCTGCTAGACCGCAAAGGGTTTACAGTTGAGGATCACCTGCTTGAAAGCCGTGAGGAGCAGGATACCTTTAAGGCCAAACATAATGTTAAAACGACACCGCAGACCTTCATTAATGGCGAACGGATTGGTGGCTACACAGATTTACGTGAGTATTTCGGCCTGGACGTTAAAGACCCCAAGGCGAAAACCTACACGCCGATCGTTGCGATCTTCTCCATGGCAGCACTTATGGCGATTGCCGTAAGCTGGCTAGTTTCGGAAGACGTGCTGTCCATCCGCACAATCGAATTATTTGTCGCCATCTCTATGTGTATTCTTGCCGTCCAGAAACTTCGGGATCTGGATAGTTTTTCAAACGGATTTCTGGGTTATGATCTGCTCGCCCAGCGCCATGTGCGTTACGCCTATGTTTATCCCTTCATTGAAGGCGGCGCGGGCGTGATGATGATTGCGGGCGGGCTTGCGGGACTGATCGCCGCGCCCTTTGCCCTTTTCGTTGGCACTATCGGGGCCTGGTCCGTTTTTAAAGCCGTTTATATTGAGGAGCGGGATATCAAATGCGCCTGTGTGGGCGGCGGCAGTAATGTCCCTCTGGGCTTTATCTCATTGTCCGAAAACCTTGGAATGATGACGATGGCGATTTGGATGTTCATAAAAGCGTTCAACTGATTCTATTCATCGTGTCGAGAGTGCCTCATTATTATGGGAAAACAGAGAAAAGTTCGATGGTTTTGGTAGAAAATACGGAGATGTAAATATTCAACTCCAACGGCTATATGGGGTTTGTTGCGGCTCGGGGCGAAATGACACTCTAAGGGCCCGTGAACGACCAAAAATATTGGAATATTTGCCAATTTTGAAACTCTTAGAGTTTCATATTGTCCATCTGGTAAAAATTCGGACGACAGGAAACCCGTAAACCGGACATCCCGAGATTCTTTTCGAATGCGTACTCTGTGGGCAAAGCGGACGAAAAACCTGAACGTATTACAAGTTCGAAACTTGACGTACAATTAAGGCGTGGCCCGTTCTATTTGGATTGTCGTCCAGCCGCTTATATGTGTTGATTTACTCATTTCGTGCGATAACTATCCAATTACGCGTGTTCAGTTATTCAGAAGTTTATCCTAAACTGTTCATGGCATATCACGGCTTTCAGAATTATCAGTCATACACCTTGTTAAGACTTTGACCTGTATAAGGCTTGTTCGATATTTCTTTTTCATTTTCAACCCTGGGCTTGGAACCTATTCATTCACAGGCTGAACCCGACCCTCAAGAACCGTACCCCATACATCGATATCGGCAATTTTATCCGGCGCCACGGTGAGTGGATTATCCTCGAGGATCGTAAAATTTGCTTTTTTGCCTGGTGTGATGGAACCAATCTCATCATCCAGACGAACCGAATAAGCCGCACCTAAAGTGACGGCTTTAAGCGCCTCCTCAGCCGTAATTCTCTGTGACGGTCCGGGAACCCAGCCGCTGACTGTTTTCCGGTTAACAGCCGCTTCCATCAAGAGCAGCGGATTGGCGGGGGCCATAGGCATATCAGAATGCAGAGAAATTGACATGCCAGCACGCGCTGTGTCTCCCAAAGGCACCATGTTCTCGACGCGTTCTCTTCCAATACCTTGCTCTGCATACCGTTCCGCCAAAGTCGTCACATAAACGGGATTGGCGCTGGCGATTGCCCCAAGTCCCGCAGCACGTTTGATTTGATCAGCTTGAGCAAATCCGTAATGAACCAATACGGTTCTATGATCTTCTCTGGGATAAAGCTGCTGTGCAGCTTCTAATGTATCGAGTAAAACATCTAGCCCGCCATCCCCGTTATAGTGAACATGGATTTGATAATCTGCCTGCCAGTAAGCCAGGAAAACGTCCTCGAAATGCTCCGGCGTCATTAACCATTCCCCATGATGACCATCTGTATAGCCGTCACGCATGACCATCAGCTGAGAATATATCGCTCCGTCCAACAAGAGTTTAACCTGCCTGGGCCTAAATTGTGTCCGGCCCTGACTCCATTGCAGCATTTTTTCTGTTTCAGTGATCAGCACCTCTGACCCTTTTGCAAAATGCTGAAGCGCCAGAGAACGACCATCGGGAATGAAATAGAAATTAAAGGGCGTATCATCTCCGCCATATGCGCGTGCGACCAATGTCTGCAGGCTTTGATTAACCGGCCCTGCGGGTTCGACCAATGTTGTGATCCCGTTTTTGTGGTAATAACTGCCCGTCCAATTGAGACCACTCAGCAAAAACTCCGGGTTGAGAAAATAAGGGGCCATTTTTTCGAACAAAATATGCTCCCAAAAGGCTGCCTCGACAAAATGACCCGTTTCCAAATTCGCCTGTGATCGGGCGAGTTCAGAACTCCACCCATCAATATAGTTCTGATCTATATTTAACCGTTGCTGCGCCGCGCTATTCAGCAGTGCCTCATGGGTGGATCTCTGCCAGACAATGAGCGGCGTTTCCGGGACGAGCCTATCAAGGATATCGCGGTCCAGAGGACCGTGAAACAACGTATGGTAACCCCACACCAGCATAGGGCGGTTTATGTTCCTATCAAACCTTTCGGCTTCAGACACAAGACGTGCCCTAAAAGCTTCCTCTCCCAAAGCTCTGGGGGAAAATCCGTGAGGTGTTTCCCAGTCTTCGATGGAGATAATCGCATCCGTATTCATGGTCATAGAGGCCAATAGCGGATGTAAATGCTGTTCTATAAATCCGGGCAGAATGACTTTGTGTTCAAACTGATCATCCACGGCATATTGAATAAGTTTCTCATTATTGAGCAACTCTTCTCTCGATCCGGCTTGAATGATCTTCCCATGACTTACGGCCACAGCCTGCGCCAAGGGTCGCGTTTCATCCAATGTAATAATTTCTTTCGCGAAATATATCACACCCTCAGCGTTAGAAACAGCAGGGCGGTCTTGAAAACCGGTCCCATGCTCTGAGCTGCAGCCCAGGCAAAGCGCCAGCACGCAACTGAAAATGACTGTCATCCATGTTTGCGAACATTTCATAATATTATGCCGCAACGACCGGAGGGAGTTGATCTATCCAGGGACGAGCTTCTTCCAGTGCATAGGACAGTTCTAAAAGAGTCTTTTCCGCTCCGATGGCACCAGATAGCTGTACGCCAATCGGTAATCCGCCTGAAACTCCCCATGGAATGGAAGCCCCCGGCGTTCCCGCCACATTATGGAGGGCGAAATGTCCAACAAGCTCGGTCGAGCGCTGCAGGTTTTGTTCAAAGGGCAGATCGCCCCGCGTCCAACCCAGTGGCGGAGCTGGACGAGATGCCGATGGCGTCAGCCAGGCGTCATAACCCGAAAGCCAGCTATTGAGCTGTTCACCCGCGGCCTTGAGCCGGGCCATGGCCGCCGCTATTTCCGCATCTGGAATTTGCGCGTATTTTTCGGCCAGATCCAATGTCCAGCCTTCTAAGAGTCCAGACGCTCTAGCGGGACCACCTGAAGCCCGTTCTGCGGCCGCAACAATTGGCACAACGGACTCGCCCCAAAGAACAACAAAATCCTGGTAAAGGTCTTGCGGCAGACCGGGTCCTTTTTCGACGGGGATGATTTCATGCCCCATGTTTTGCAAAACACGGGCGGCATCTTCGACCGCAGCCGCCACATCTTTGTGAGGCGCAAAACCGGAAAGATCATTAAGGGTCATGGCAATGCGTTTGGGTTTGATATTTGCTTTTGCGACTACACCAATAGGTGAGAGCGAGCCGTTTTGTGCCTCTGTTAGAGCCAGCATCAAAGCATTATCGCGCACAGACATGCTGACGCAGTGTTTGATTGATATGGGAATCTCACGCTTGGGATTGCCTTGATCCGCGAAACGACCGCGCGATGGTTTCAGACCGTATACGCCGCATTGAGCTGCGGGGTTGCGAATAGATCCGCCGCCGTCACTGGCCTGTGCCATAGGAAGCATTCGGGCCGCGACAGCCGCCGCTGCGCCGCCGCTGGAACCGCCGGCACTATGATCCAGATTCCAAGGGTTTCGACAAGATTTATAGGCTAGCGGCTCTGTAGTCCCGAGAAGACCAAATTCCGGCGTTGCCGTTTTTCCAAGGATAACGACGCCGCTTTGGTCGATTTTCTCCGTATAGGGCGTAACCTTGCTTCCAACACGCCCCTCGAACATCTTAGTACCCATTTCAAACTTCATGTCCGGATAGGAGTTGAGGTCCTTGAGCGCATAAGGAAGTCCTGCCAAAGGTTTTGAAATGTCGACTGCATCTGCTTTTGAAAGGGCGAGCTCGGGCTTTACGTCGGTAAAAGCGTTTATTTGCGGATCAATGCTGGCAATTCGATCGAGCGCGGCGTGCACTAGATCGCGGGAACTCAACTGACCCGATTTGACTAAGTCAACTTGCGCTATTCCATCGAGCTTGATCAGATCATGGGAAGATGAAGGGCGATCACTTGAGCTGCATCCGCCGAATTGCCCCAAGGCCAACGCTGAAATTCCACTCGACAGGCCCAAAAATGTGTGTCTTCGAGTTAATGACATTATCTTTTCCCCTTCAATACAATTCTATTTTTGCGGAAACACCACGGCGCCTTCCTTGATGGTTTTTAAAACCTTGATTTGATGAATGTCTTGTGGGGCCACTTTTAATGGATTGTCCGACAAGATAGTAAAATCCGCCAGCTTCCCGGTTTTCAATGTGCCTTTTTGATCAGCTTCAAAATTCTGGCGAGCGGCCCAAATGGTGAGTGTTTTCAGGGCTTCGTAAGGGGTCAACCTTTGATCGGCACCCAGAACTTTTCCGCTCCGGGTTACCCGGTTGACTGTCGCGTCAAGTACGCGCATGGAATTCGGAATGGTCACAGGTGCGTCGTGATGAGATGTTGGCCTTAGACCGGCATCCACTACATCTCGCATAGGCGAAATATAGCGTGCACGCTCAGGGCCCAATACGGAGTCGCGGTGCCAATCTCCCCAATAATAGGTGTGCATTGGAAATAATGAGGGGACTATACCGAGATCGACCAGGTTTTGGATTTGATCTTTCCGTAGTGTTTGCCCGTGAATCAAAACATTTCGGTGATCCTGTTCTTGGGCAGCAGATCCCAGCTTTTCCATAGAATGTATAAATTGATCAATCGCTGCGTCCCCATTGGCATGAACCAGTAACTGCCACCGATTATCCATAGCAAGGGCCACCAATTCGCTGGCCAGGTCATCCTCCATGATCGGGTATCCGTCATAATCCGCGGACTGACCATCTGGTGCGACATGATAAGGGTGTGAAAGCCAAGCTGTTTTACCCTGTGGGGACCCATCCAGAGTCAACTTAGCCCCGCCAACCCGATAATTTCCTTGGTAAGATGAACTGTAATATTCGCCTTCGATGGCTTTCCTGTTCCAACTGATATCCGGATAGGACACGATATCAATAAAAAGGTCTCCTTGTGCGGAAGCCGTTTCAAAAGCCAGTGTGGCATCTGGCGTTGTTCGTCCGTCCTGAGCCGTTGTGTAGCCGAACCGAGCATATTCTTTCTGCCCCAAATCGACGGCGTTGCTTAGTAATTCGGGGTCAACTGATTTTAAAATTGGCATTAATGCGTTAAAAAATGCCGTTTCCTCCAAGACACCATTGGGATGTCCCTCGCTGTCGCGACGTATTATACCGCCTTCGGGATCGACCGTTAAATGATCATAGCCGACCAGTTCCAATCCCTTGGAATTTAAAACCGCCAAATGGCCAGATTGATGGATAAAAACGACAGGCAATTCGGTCGAAACCTGATCCAGCACGTCCCGGGTCGGGTGAGCTTTTTCCAACAATTGCGAGTCATCATATCCGTTCGCGATGACCCACCCCAGTTTTGAAATAATAAATTCACCCTTTTCACTGTCTTTCCAGTTACGTGTTGTTTCAACGAGCGTTTCAAAACTATCGCCAGGCCCATCCGGCGGTGGCAAAATGCTGGCCATTTGCGTGAGATAGCCCGTCATAAAAACATGCCCGTGACCGTCAATAAACCCTGGAAGCAATGTGGCGCCGTTCAGATTAGTATTACTGGCAGACGACCCATATGTTTTTTCCGCCTCTGATCGTGATCCAACAAATGCAATTTTTCCATCTTGTTCGACTAAGGCCTCAACATAGACAGGCGTGTCTCCCTGCATGGTCAGAATATCACCACCAAAATATATGGTTGCGTGAGAAGTGGAAGAAGCAGTTTCAGTCGTTTTCGAACAGGAGGCAGAGGCTAGTGCAACACAGATAATTGTCAGAATTTGAATAAGCCATTTCATTGGTTTTACCTCGTGATTTTCGTATCTACGATTTGGATAGGTTCGGTTAAAACCTGTCCTTTAAGGAAAGGAAAGTGTGTCTCGCCATTCCGGGGAAGCCTGGCTATGGCATCTACAACATCCATGCCCGAAATTACCGTTGCAAATACAGGGAAGCCTTTTTGATCGGGTGAAATATCTCCGCCATAATCGAACTCCGGTATGGCGTCCAAAGCGATGACAAAGTCAGGCACCACTTCGCCGTCTCCAAGAATATTACGTCCAAGGAAAACCGAGCCCCTTTCGATTTTGAGCCCTGTCATTTGCCTATGCTCAATCACCTCCAGCATCGGTAATTTGGTGTCCGCCATAGAGCGGATCTCTGGATTATCGATAAAGGGCGATAACATCCCACCTTCAACATATTTGGGTTCATCAGGTGCCCCAGGTAAAGTTCCTGCCCGATAAATAAACTTTCCATTCAATGCACGGTCTTCGACAAATTGTAGGAAATAAGACGATGTTTCAGGCGCGGCGACAGTATCAAGCGCTATCGAAATCTCACCTAGCTCTGTGACGAATGAAACCTGTATGGAGGGCGTGTCCTGGGCCTCACCGCAAGCTGAAAGCAGCGTGATAGAAAGCACAAACAGAATAATTGAAAGATATGATTTCATTGATGTTAGGGCATCAATCCTCATGGCGATTGCGAAGTTTTAGATTCAGCTGCTTTCTGATCACTGACAAGGCTTCGTACCTGCTGTCTAAGAATGTCGGCATCATAAATCACGCCGTCCTTAATTGTATAACGTATACCTTTAGTGCGTGTCAGTTTTCCACGTTTGAAGTCATAAATCGAGTGTCCCGTGGCGTAGAGAACTTTGAAATTGGCCAACGGGTTTTCGTTAACAATAATCAGATCCGCTTTTTTGCCAATTTCCACACTGCCCAATTCGTCATCTACGCCCAAAAGTTCCGCGCCGTTCAGTGTGGCGGATTGAATGATTTCCAACGGATGGAAACCAGCTTCCTGAAACATTTCTAACTCGCGGACAAACCCAAAACCATAGACGGAATAGATAAAACCAGAGTCTGAACCCGTTACCACACGTCCACCTGCATTTTTGAAATCATTCACGAATGCCATCCATAGTCGGTAATTTTCACGCCAGGCGACCTCGTCCTTTGTTGTCCAGTCGAAGAAAAATGACCCATGAATACGTGGGTTAGCCGTGAACATTCGGGTCATATAGGGCATGGTGTAGTCATCATGCCATTCCGAGGTTTGGGCCCTCACCAAATCTCTGGACGCTTCATAAACGGAAAATGTTGGACTGAGCGTCAGGCCGTCTTCAACAAGTTGACCAATGGTTGTATTCCAGATGTCTGATCCGGGCTCGGCGGTCTGTTGCCAGAGATTACCTGCCTCGCGAAAACGGTCTTGCTCATCATTATAATCATAATCCAGAGGGTAGTTCTGAATAGTCTTTTTTGAGAACATGGCTTCGGGAATGCCGTACCAATGTTCCAAACTATCAAGCCCAAGCGCCGATGTATCTAATGCATTTAACCGAGTTACAGATATCTGTGCATGATGAAAAGCGGACCCCAGACCCTGCTTCTTGATTTCGTTCATCGCGAACTCGAAACCTTTTGGTGATGCTCCGAGAAATTTGACGCCATCGGCACCTTTGTCTTTGACGGTTTGCACCCACGATTTTATGTTTTGCTCATCTGCTAACGTTTCCGGAAATAGTGCGTAGGCAAAAATTCTGGGGGCGGAAATCTGAGATGCCTCACTAGCGGTTTTTTGACGGACAAGCCAATTTAACCCCATGAGACTACCTGTATCTCTCACTGACGTAACCCCGTGAGCCAAGTAAAGTTTAAAGACGTAGTCCGAATCTGTGAATTGTCCTCCGTATAGGTGAAGTGGGTTGCCAAGGTGAGTGTGAGCATCAATAAACCCTGGCAATACAAATTGACCTTCAGCGTCAATTACCTGAGTGCCAGCTTGAGGTGCGAGCTCTGTGTCGCCAGCAGATCGTGTTCCGCCGACATGATCAATGGCGATAATACGGTCTTTTTCGATAGTAATATTTACGCCACTCTGCGGCGGTGCACCTGTACCATCGATTAAGGTCGCATTTTTAATTACGAGTCGATCAAACGGGCCTTCTGCCTCTATACCACGCGGTGATGTCCCACGAGGCGGGGCCACACCCGTTGCCGTAAATTGAGAGATAATAGCTTCACCCGGTTCACTATTTCCGGATGAAGATGCGGCCCAGACGGAAACACTGGCCAATCCAGATAGGGCAATAGTACCGACAAGAAGATGTTTTAGATTCTGACCCATATACCCGGTTCCGCGATTTTCTAATCAATAATAGTACATCAGACCCCGCTGCCACGGGGTCCGACGAAAATCATCTAGCGGAAATCTTTCGAAATCTGGAAGGTAATTGTTCGAGGCGGATCTATATACTGGAAATAATTGTTTCCAGTTGTCCCGATCAGATTTGATAGAGGCAGGTCATTACCCCATTGGGTGGTCTTTTCATCGGTCAGATTCTTCCCGATAACTGACAGGCTCAAACCATTATCATCAAACAGACTTATACGACCGCCCAATTTGAAGAAGCTGTCTTGCGCCAGATTGGGATCGAGATCACCGGGAACCTCATAACCTGAATTGTAATTGCCATTGACCTCCAAGCGACCCATCCAGTCTCCAAATAAACCGGTTTCATAGCCCGCAACGGCGCTGAGTGTAACTTCCGGTGCAAATTGTAACGGACGACCAGACAAATCCTGAGTAGCATCAGAGGTGCCGTCAGCACGTGTAATAGCCGCACCGCCGGTATAGTCATCATAGGTTGCATCAAGATAGGCAGCTGCAAGTTTCACATCAAATGCGTCTGAAATCTGATAAACAAAATCGGCTTCTACACCCTTTGTACTACTGGTCGCTGCATTACCGACAATAAAGGACGCCACTCCGTCAAATGTAGAAACCTGCAAGTCATCATAAGTATTGTAGAATGCGGTTACATTTAAACGCCCGGCACCATCAAATAATGTGCTTTTTGTACCAATTTCAAAGGCGTCAACGGTTTCGTCGTCAAACTCGGCACTGGCCGGATTGTTTTGGACATTATCTTCGTCAAAACCGCCCGCTTTGAAACCCCGTGAATATCTGGCAAACAAAAGATGGTCATCTGCCATGTCATATTCGATGATAGCTTCTCCGGTTATGGCATCTTCTTTCCGAGATCGCATGGTCAAAGGCTGGTTCACGCCCAATCCGAGAGCAGGATAAACGGCACCAATTAACGGGTTCACGTCATTCTGCCCAAAGGTGCTGTAAAACAGCTCTTTGGCCGCGTCTTTTTTGTCCTCTGTGTATCTTAAGCCACCGGTGAACCGCAGCGTATCCAAAAGATTGAATGTTCCTTGCGCAAACAAGGCAAAACTTTCTGTTTCCTGTGCAAATCTTTGGTTGCGGCGTCCTTCCAACGCTGCAGCTGGCACACCGAATACCCCTGTCAATACACCCGCAACCGGCGGCACAGCGTTAAAGTCCGCATCGACGCCTTTTGCATTGGTCAGGTCTTCCTTGCTGTAATAAGCACCGATAATATACTCGAATGTGTCACTACTTGGCGACGTAAGGCGAATTTCCTGCCCAAAGGCGCTATACTCCTGGTCTTCGAGCTGATGAAGAAAGTTCAAGTTTGAGTAATCTGAATCCCGGCCTGAAATGAAGTCATATTCAATATGGCTGGTAATACTGGTTAATGTGAAATCACCGACATCCCAATTCACTGTCGCGGTATAATTTTCTGCGTTTGTATTGTCTTCTTCAAAACCGAAAATCGGGCCGGTACCAGACGCTGAGCGGGAATAATCAAATCCAATACGTCTGTTGGGATCAACCGCGCCTGTTAACGCAGTTAAAAGAGCGCTGGATTGCGACAAAGCAAAGTGGTCGCCATCGCGATCAAATTCCGATTTCTCAGCCTTTAGCAAAATTTCAAGATTATCCGTAGGTTCAAACAATATTTGGCCCCTCAGGATATAATCCTCTGTGGCCGGATTATCACCGCCTGTCAGTGTGTTTTCAAAGTAACCGTCGCTGACACCATAGCGTGTACCCAAGCGTACGGCGACCTTGTCTCCAATACCGCCTGAAATAATTCCTTCTATGCTACGACCACCATATTCCGGTTCAAAAGTGCCGGTCAATCGAGCCTCAAAATCCCGCGTGGGGCGCTGTGATGTAATATTGAACGCGCCCGCGATCGTGTTCTTACCAAACAAGGTGGCTTGCGGGCCTTTCAAGACCTCAACACGCGCTAAGTCGAAGAACGGGTTGCGGCTGGCACGCCCACGACCGAAATAGACACCATCGATGAATGTACCCACGGATTGCTCAAATCCCTGGTTCACACCCGACCCAACGCCGCGGATGAAAATAGAATCGGCTGCATTACCCTTTGCAACGGTTACGTTGGGGATGAAAGACGTCGCATCCTCTAACCGACTTATGGATTACTGAGTTAGCTCTTCACCGGTCACGACCGAAACAGCGATTGGAACCTCTTGCAGACTCTCGGCCCGTTTGGTGGCCGTGACAATAATCTCGTCAAGCTGTTGTTGCGCAGTCGCCGTCCCTGAAAACGCTAATAAGCTCCCGGCTAATAATAATGTTGATTTTTTCATTTATCTTTCCCTTATTTCCCAAGTATCCCAAACTTTAAATTTGTTAATCCGTATATCAGAATCGTCGTTTCAACGTATCATTTTACGACAAAACGGTTTAAAAGACCCATTTTATGGGAGTCAAAACTCTTGTGTCCTCGAAAGCTTTTATTTCAGTGGATATATTACGCGGCATTCACCGCACCGCACATGAACTGAATATTGCGATAAACCCATTTTTGGAAAAACACGGTATTACCAAGTCAAATTTGCAGGATCGCAAGGGGATTGTGCCATTTACAAGTGTTGCGGATTTACTCGAAGATATTTCTTTAACTCAAAATATTGAGGATTTCGGATTAAAATTAGGTGTGAACCAACCCCCCTTACAATTTGGGTTATTGAAAGAAATTCTGGTTCATTCACCAAATGTTGGTTCAGCTCTTGATAATGCGTTTGAAAACGCGCATGTCTACAACCAGTCTGCTTTCTGGGATTATAAAATACAGGATGGTGTAGTTACCTTGTCTCGCCATTTCAAAGTCTTGCATACCCGTCCGATGCCACAATATTTAGTTTTGACAGTTGCGGTGATGACCAAGGGACTTCGCCAATTCTGTGGAGAAAAGTGGAAACCCAATGCCATACATTTCAGCTCAGCAGCACCATCAGATTTAAAATTGTTTCATAATTATTTTAGGGCGCCTGTGCATTTTAATTCGGACTTCACTGGACTTGTTTTCGACGAAAAAACTCTGGCATTAAGAAATCCCAATGCCGACCCTAAGACCCTTGCGGTCTTAACGCGGCACCTTAAGCAAAATATTCCCGACCTTACGGATGAAAAATATTGGGAGGAAAGTTTAAAAAACTATATCCGATCTCAAATAGGAACCGGGTTTAATCGTCTCGAATTTTTTGCCCGACATATGGGTCTTAACGTCCGAACAGTACAACGCCAGCTTGCCAGCCGAAATCTGAGTTTTCGCAGGGCTCTATTAGAAATTCGAATTGAAATTGCCAAACATTATTTGATTAATTCCAAATGCTCGTTGTCAGAGATCGCATATATTTTGGGTTATGAAAATGCAAGTGCATTGAGCCGCGCATTCTCGAATCTAACGCATGGAATGTCTCCCCATGATTTCAGATTGGCACATAGGTTTAATTGAGAATACATTGCCCCTTAAACGACCAGATTTAGTGAAACTTGGTATTGAGAGGCAAGTTGGCAGTTTCAGCCTGTTGCGGTAAGGGCTCTACCCATAAGACCGAACGATCAAACACGCTACGGTCACCGTTTGGGGCCCAACTGGCGCCAAAATTATCGAATGGCATGCCATCGACAATTCCCCGTGCAAGGTGCGGTGAATAAGAATTATTGTAAATAATATCGACGTCATGATAGGTGTATCTCGTCCAACTGTTAATCAAACCATCACGACATTGCGGAAGGCGAGTATTGTACGGGCCAAATATGGTAAGATAGATGTCTTGAATGTTCAAAAACTTAAACAAATAGCGGCCGATGCAAAGTGATTGCGCACCAATCCCAATTCCAAAAGAAAGCCAGACTATGAAGAAAATTTTATTGTTTTTTTGCGTTTTGGTGTTGTCCATCAGCACGGCTTGCAAACCTAAACCTGCTGAAATTTCGACTGAGGTCGAAGCCTTAATAGATCCGTATGCAACACCTCGCGAGGAATTCGCAGTTGCTGACTTTAAAGAGGGCTTTTCCGCTGAACAGGCCTATGAATTGAGCGCGGTATGGGCGGTACCGAAATTTTTGGATGTAACTGCGTCAGGGACTTACTCCTATGTGAATTTGGCAGAGTTTTTACCAACTTCTATTGTCCGGAGGGACGGCCCCGTCTCGAAACTCGAGACGGTCATAAACAAAGACATTGGTGGCATTGGCTTGGAAAATGAAAATGGCGAGACTTTAACACTTGATCAAATGATTAATGCCCATGACACTTGGGTTCGGGGTGTCATGGTTCTTCACAAAGGCAGGATCGTCTATGAAGCCTATCCTGGGATGCGGAGAACTGACAATCATGTCTGGATGTCCAATGCAAAAATATTGGCCAGCCTTTTGATTGGGCAACTTGAAGAAGAAGGTAAAATTGACGTTCATCAAACGATTGGAACCTATGTTCCTGATGCGAAAGGAACAGCATGGGAAAACATCAGCGTTCTTGACGTATTAAATATGCAATCCGGTCTGGACCATGAAGAAACCCCGGCTACGCGGAAGGGCGATACGCCCTATGGGCGCTTTGTTCGAGCGGAAGCGGGTTTGCCCAATCCAGAGGGTAAAATGGAGACCCACAATCAAGCCCTGTTTGCCATTCCAAAATCAAGCGAGCCGGGAAAGGCATTTGAATATTCTTCGGCCAATACGCAAATGTTGGGTTTGGTAATTGAAGCGATTACAAACCAACGTCTGGCAGACGTGCTGACAGACCGCGTATGGAGCAAAGCCGGTATGGTTGGAGACGCAACCTTGGCGCTTTCACCCCAAGGTAATGGCATAATTCATGGGCTGATAAGCAGTCGGCTTGAAGATATGGCCAAGATCGGATTGCTCTACACCCCAAGCTGGAATAAAACGGCTTCTGATAAGATTGTTTCCGATAACATGATCCAAACAATACAATCCTCCGGTGTCTCCGAAAATTATATGAAGGGCACATTTGGCCCCCGCATTGTGAACCGGTTTGGTGAACGACCGGTTGCGAATGCATATCAATGGGATGCGGTTTTCGCAGACGGAGATTTCTACAAGGCCGGTATGAACGGTCAGGGTCTTTATGTCTCGCCGCGACGCGACGTGGTCGTCGCCTGGTTTGCTGCCGCAGATGCTCAGATCGATATGGAAGCGTATGCCCGTAAAATCGCGACGGCCTTAAAGTAATAAAACCAATCGAGATTTATATCATTTTTATCGACAGTTTAGAAGCATAGCTGGTCTTTTCTCAGGACTGCTCTAAATTAATGAAACGTGATGTCAGAAGGCAGGAATGCCGAATCGGGTTGGTTCGGAAATGGCTCTACCCAAAAGACAGGACGATCAAACACGCTACGATCACCTCTTGGTGCCCAGCTGGCTCCAAAATTATCGAATGGCATGCCATCGACAATTCCCCGGGCTAGATGCGGTGAATAAGAGTTATTGTGAATAATATCACCCGGCATCACCTCATACTCTTCCCCATCGACACCATAGATTACCGGACCGCTCATGATGTAATAAAACTCCGGCGTTAGATGACTGTGTTCAACATAAGTCGACTTTGGTCCCCAGGCCATTTCCGAGATATTAAAATCCCAGCTGCCGTCGGAACGGGCTGCCCGGAAAATGCCTTTGTGCCGACCAATAGCAATCATTTTGTCTGCGATGGCGCCAAACCTCTCTGCATCCTTGGAAAAGAAGAAACCACCTTTTTTGAGTTGCTCTTTGGTTAACCAGTTTCTGTCACTTTCATGCCCAAAGGCAGGGGTGGCTGGGTAAAGTTCTCTCGCATCCCCCATAGCTGAACGAATGGTCTCCAATTGTTTTGCTTGGGCTTCATAAAAAGATCCTGACGGGGCGATCTTGGCGGGATTTTGAACATTATCGACGGGTTCTGTTCTATAATCCGCGCCCCAAAATTTATAATCTAGCGGCATATCAGACCCTTCGGGTTGAATATGCTGGTTCGACCCAGTCAAATAATATCCGGCATCAAAGAAATTCTGATCGCCGTCTGGGGCCCAACGTATCCATAACAACTTTACGGGCTCATCACCTGTGGCAGCGACCCGTCGGATATCATATGGGTTTAGTTTTACCGTTGTGCCTGGCGTTAGGGTTTGCGTTTGTCCTTCCCGAAAAACTTCGCCGAAGCCTCCTACACCAATGTAAACCCCCGGCGCACCATCGGCATGGGCGGGCAAAATACCGCCCGCCCCAATCATGATCTGGGTTATTTTTAGATCAGGATGATCAAAACCCAGACGCATCTTCACGGCTTTTTCAAGATTTTCTACGCGCTCTTGGTCCATTTCCTCTCGGTTTAGCGGCAATATGTTTTCAATCGGCGTCCAAGGCATGTCGCGTGTGAAATGAGTTGCGGGAAAATAGGGCAGTGGTTCCGGGAAATTTGGATTTTTCATATCCGCAGCGCGTCGAGCGCGAAACTCAGCGTAAACCTCCCGATAGGGATCATTAGGATCATCAATAAGCGAATAAATGGCCGGATCGATAGCCGTTGATCGCGTATTCGCAGGGTCAGAGCTGTCTAGTCCAGGCGCGAAACAGGCTGTGAAGAAGAGCGCAAACATTACCGACAAAAAACTAAGATGTTTCATAGTGGTTTCCCCTACACCATATCTACGGGCTAATTTGCACTTTTCATGGATAAGACGCGATCTTGTCAATAGCCGCGAAAGCGCCTGAAACAAACTGCATCGTGAATGATTACTGGTTTGTCGTTATCTCATGAAGAACACATCAAATAGGTATATCGACTGATAATTCGCCATAGTTTTTCATGGTGAGGCCACCACAAATAAATGGTTAAACGCTCTACAGAATGTTTCTAGGCTAACGTCCGGTTTGGGGGTCGTGGTTGCATTGGGACAAAGGAGCCGCATGTCCGGTTTATGCGCCAAAGCAGTCATGCGGAGATGTCTCGATTTCGCTTTACAATGTCGCCCACTGTATTTTTGCTGATACCCAAATCCCGGGCGATCCAACGGTAACTTTTTCCATCTTCAACGAGTTTGAGAACTTTTGGAGCCAGTTTATCGGACTTTGGCCGTTGGCCCGGTTGCCGACCAAGTTTTTTGCCGCGTGCTTTTGCTGCTGCCAGACCTGATTTAACCCGTTCACTGATCAGATCCCGCTCAAACTGAGCGATGCCAGCTAAAAGCGTTGTCATCATTTTTCCATGCGGTGTGTTCAGCTCAAACGTCATGCCACTAATCGCGACAACAGATATGTTCCAGCCGGCTAGTTTACTTAGTGTGTCAAGAAGATCCTGTGTGGAACGCCCCCATCGGGAGAGTTCAGTGACTAAAATGGCATCTATCTCTCGAGCCTGAGCCAGGGCCATTATCTTATTACGCTCTGCCCGATTGTTCTTTGTCCCGGATGCCGTCTCTTTATATATATCCACCACCTCATAGTCGCCGCGTTCTGCAAATCTGGTTAAATCTTCAATTTGGCGTTCGCAGGACTGGTCAGACGTTGAAACGCGAGCGTATATTACAGCTTTCTGTCCCAATTGAACCCCCTTGGATTTATCCCTTGCAAGTCGTTGATTTTACTGATGCAAGATAAGACCCAAATAGACAATAGATAAAATGGGACAATATTATGCCAAGACGGGATATATTGACGGACCGGCAAAGGTCATCACTCTTGGGTCTCCCAACAGACCGTCAGAGCTTACTGTATCATTACACGCTGAGTGATGAAGATATGCAGCATATCGGTAAGCGCCGCCGTCCAGAAAACAAGCTCGGTTTTGCACTTCAGCTCTGTGCACTCCGTTATCCTGGTCGGTTACTTTATCAAGGGGAATTCATACCGGCAGAAGTTCTAGAATTCATCGGGGCTCAAATTGGTTTGAACGCGGAACAGATTGCCACCTACGCAGCAAGACGCCAGACACGGCAACAACATCTCAAACTCCTTCGCGAAAAGTACGGCTTCCGCTCATTCACGCGGGAAGCAGCGACTGAGATGAAGGGTTGGGTTACTGACGCGGCCTATTACGCTGTCTCAAACGAAGAACTCGCGAAACAGTTCGTCGCCGAATGTCGCGACCGGAAAATCATTGTGCCGGCTTTCTCAACGCTCGAACGATTATGTGCGGATGCTTTAGTCGAAGCTGAGAACGCCATTGAGGCACGGATTGCCGATAGGTTGTCAGATGAGAAGAAGATCTTATTGGACAAATTGCTCGATGACAAAGTCAGCGAGAAACTCTCCCGTTTTGCATGGCTAAGGCAAATTGAGGTGGGTAACAACTCGGCAGACGCCTCAAGACTTATGGACAGGCTTGAATTCATACAAAATATCAATCTCTCAGAAACATTCCTAAACTCAATTCCAGAACACCGCGTATCCCGTTTGAAACGGCAAGGGGAGAGATATTTTGCAGACGGGTTGCGAGATCTCTCAGACGACCGACGTCACGCCATTATGGCTGTATGCCTTATCGAATGGAAAGCAGATCTGTCAGATACGATTGTCGATACCCATGACCGTATTGTGGGTAAAGTTTGGCGAGACGCCCAAAAAACGCATGACGCCCTTGTGACCGAGTCAAAAGACACCATCAACAACACGCTCAAATCTTTTGCAGGCTTGGGATCCTTGATTTTGCGCGAACAGCAAGCTGGTCGCCCTTTGGAAGCAGCGATTGAGACGAAATTCGGATGGGACACGCTTCAAAACATGGTCGATATCGCGAATGGCCTCACCAATGATATATCGGGAAGCCCATTGGATTTTGTCGTTCGAGGTTATGCTCGCTTCAGACGGTACGGCCCACGCATGTTAAACATGCTCGATATTCAGGGTGCGAGTGTTTCAAAACCTCTGCTTGAAGCAGCGCGAGCGATAGGTCGCGGCGATTTTCATAGCGATTACATCAACTTCGTCAGGAAAAATACAAACTGGGGAAAGTTCCTCAAAAATCTCAAAGATGATCACGACCGTCATTGGGAAATGGCTGTTTGGTTTCATCTGCGTGATGCGTTTCGATCAGGAGATATATGGCTCGCGAACTCAAAAGCCTATGCTGACATCAAAACCGTGCTTGTGCCGCAAGAGTCGATCCCTGCCAACAGGCAATTGAAGGTCCCGCTTAATCCCCATGAGTGGATCGACATGAAACGCCACCAGCTTGATAACGCAATCAGGCGTCTCTCTTTAGCCGCCAAGCAGGGCACAATCCCGGGTGGAAGCATCAAGAACGGCGAACTTCAAATCTCAAAGCTGACAGCTTCAGACAAAATGGGCGCTGAGAAGACAGTGGCTGATTTGTATCGTCACCTCCCGGATGTGAGGATTACTGACATTCTTATGGATGTTGTCCACATGACCGGATTCACAGATGCCTTCACACACTTAAAGACCGGTGTGGTTTGTAAGGACACGATCGGCATCCTTACGGTTCTGCTGTCAGAGGGTCTTAATCTGGGTCTTAGTAAAATGGCTGAAGCCACCAGTCGGCACAGCTATTGGGAGCTGATACGACTATCAAGATGGCATTTTGAAAAAGAAACAATAGATAAGGCGCTCTCCATCATTGTGGAAGAACAATCCAAACTCCCAATGTCAAAATATTGGGGGCTCGGTGAAACGGCATCAAGCGACGGTCAGTTTTTCCCTGCGTCTCGGCAGGGGGAAGCCCTAAACCTGATCAATGCCAAGTATGGGCGACAACCAGGTGTAAAAGCCTACACCCATATATCAGACCAGTATGCACCGTTTGCGACGCAGACTATCCCGGCCACCGTGAGTGAAGCGCCTTATATTCTTGACGGACTGTTAATGAATGAAGCCGGTCGTAAAGTGCGCGATCAATTTGCGGACACTGGCGGCTTTACAGATCATACGATAGGTGTCGGCGCCATACTTGGATATCGTTTGGCCATACGGATACGCGACCTGCCGTCGAAAAAGTTATACTTGTTTCCTTCGAATGTTCGTCCATCCAATCTATCCGGTCTTCTTGGCACACGCATCAAGGAAGACCTTATAATTGACGATTGGGGCGATGTATTAAGATTAGCTGCGACAATGACGACCGGCAAGGTCGCGCCCAGCCAATTACTCCGAAAGCTCGCCTCATATCCACGGCAGAATGATCTGGCTGTCGCCTTGCGTGAGATTGGTCGAATAGAACGTACATTATTCATCATTGATTGGATTTTGGACGAAAACCTTCAGCGGCGTGCTCAGATCGGGCTCAGCAAAGGCGAGGCACATCACGCGCTCAAGAACGCTCTTCGCATTGGTCGCCAGGGAGAAATCAGAGACCGGACTGGAGAAGGACAGCATTTTCGTATGGCAGGATTGAACCTGCTCGCATCCATAATCATCTACTGGAACACATATCATTTAGACAAAGCTGTTGAAAATCGACGACGCGAAGGCCTCGAAGTTCCGGAAGAACATCTGCCTCATATATCGCCTCTTGGCTGGGCTCATATTCTGCTAACGGGCGAATATCGTTGGAATTTGGATGCGGAAAAGGAAAATTTGACACTCTAAGGCACAACAGAATCGACTAAACTCGGCGTAAAAGTCTCAAAACCACGCCCTTAGGGTGTCATTTCGCCCTGAGCCGCAACAGACCCCTATATTGCTCAACTCTCTTTTGATCAGTTGATGTATTTGCCGAAGATTGGCTCTGTCAGGTAAGTCATCAGAGCCAGAATTAGGGTGCCGTATACGACCATAATCAAACCTTCAGATCCTAAATCTATGGCCTTGAACCCTACCAAAAGCACAAATATGGCTCCGATACAAAATATGGGCCCTGAATAATAACAATGGCGCCGTTTGCATCGTCTAGCATTGAGCATACAGGCGAGCCCCATCCAGAACAATGCTCCACTCAAAATGAATATGATCAACGGAAATGGAAGCGTATATGTCAGAAAATTCGTCGCGATTAAAATAGCGATAGGAACGCCCCACGACCAAAAAAACGATAGGGGGCGCGCTGCATGGTCGTTTGTTCGGCGGCTATCCACAACAGGATTCTCCCAACTGAATTGGAGGACATTTCACGTCGCCATAGGAGCAATATACGCAGCAATCCCCACCAAGCGGTTTGAGTACAGCTCCACATCCCCTACAGTCATAAAAATACTGACACGCTGTAGTTGGCATTTCATCTTTGGAGACGTGACCACATTCAGGGCAAGTCAAAGTCGATTGGGCGATAATTAACGGTTCGTGAGATTCAGCCATCTTTGAATGTCTCCTTCATAGTACGGTAGAACGAGTGCGCATATTGTCAGCAGTGCCGCCACAATCAAAATGGATAGATTTTTTTTGCTGGGCCGTTGCCCTGATCGAAACGCATACAGGAAAGCGGCTAGGATTTGACTAGCGCTCAATGCAATAAACCACGGTCGTAATCTCGCGAACACTCCCAGATGGCTGACGAGTGCACTACTAAGTCCGATATTCACCAATATTATCGGCAATATACAGCAGGACGCGCCGATCACGGCTACCACACTGGTGGCGACACCTCCCTTGGCAAACCGACCACTTCTCTTTTGGTGGAGAGTTGCTTTCTTACACTGAGCTTCCATGCTAGTAATGATAACATCTGTAGTAACTACAGATTCAAGGAAAAGTTTGTTATGATTGCGATTGGAAAGCTTAGCCAGAAAACGGGCGTCAAAATAGAAACCATCCGGTATTATGAAAAGGAAGGCTTGATGCCTGAGCCATTCCGAAAAGCAAGCGGGCACCGAATATATACCATGGATCAGGTGAAACAGCTCCGATTTATTAAAAGAGGACGCGAATTAGGCTTTTCTCTTTCGGAAATTAGAGAGCTGATTGGAACTGAGAGCAACGCGCCAAACTGCAGTGAAGTGTTCACTCTGACCGAGCGCCACTTAACCAGTATCAGGGCAAAGATTGCGGACCTTAGAAAGCTGGAGAAGAGGTTGTCGTCAATCGCAAAAGAATGTCGTCACAATAATAATCCAAGCTGTCCCATCATTGATGCTCTTTCAGTATAATAGGGTTGAATAATTGTGTACGTATTGCTCGTGTAGCTGAGACTAATGAAATGCCCAACTAATTGTATCCCACCATTACTTCCTCTTTTTAGCTTCGGGATTTGACTTTTTGTCCTTAATGTATTTCTCGACCGCGTAGGCGTGACGGAACATAACAATGAACATCACACTTAAGCCAAGAATTGTAAACGAGAACACTGGACGCATAATCAGTTGTGAAATATGAAAGGCTTCGGCTTCAACGGTTTCAAAACGCAAGAGCGCTATGCCGATAAAAACAACCGGAATCCCGGCAAATAAAAAGGCAGATATGAATGCTTTCACTTCAGTCTCCCGTTCAATCAGCTGACTTTTTTGTGGTCTCAACATACTGTTTCGGAAATACCGCCGCGTCCACGGCGGCCAAAAAGACCGTGATCGCCAGAAATTGATGCATCAGGGCTAGCGACATGGGGACGGTCAGTAAGAGCGTTATGATCCCTAACACGACCTGGCAACATGTCACAAATAGCAGGAAGAATGCAGACTTACGCAAGCCCTCAAATTTGCGGGCGCGAATATAGAAACTGATGACAAGGACGACGACCAAGTAGGCTAGAACCCGGTGGTTAAACTGGATAGCCGCGACATTCTCAAAGACATTGAGATAGGCTGGTTCAAGCGAGGTATAGCCGCTCGGAATAAATTGACCATTCATCAATGGCCAGGTGTTATATGTGAGACCTGCATGCGTCCCGGCTACCAAGGCTCCAGCAATGACCTGCACAAGTACAAGCAGTACAATAAGCCAGGCATGCATTTTGGTCCCCAATGGGGGTTTAATTTCTGAAACATCAGATCCATTCGTTTCAGATGCCGTGACTTGCTTAAAGCAATGAAAAAATAACCCAAGTATCACAAAGGCCACGCCTAAATGGGCGGCAAGGGTTTGCTGGGTTACATCAACACGGTTTTCTATAAGACCGCTGTATACCATCACCCATCCAAGTATGGCCTGCAACAAGATCAGGATCATTAGCAGCCAAAGTTGAGGGCTGATGGCTTTAGGTAGTCGATTATTCATGCCAAAATAATAAAGAGGCACGAAGTAGACTATCCCAATAACACGCCCCAATAGCCTATGCGCCCATTCCCACATATAGATCGACTTGAAACCGCTCAGCGTCATATCGGGGTTTTCAGCCGTAAATTCGGGAATGAGTTTGTATTTTTCAAACTCAGACATCCAAGCTTCATAAGACAGGGGCGGTAGAAAACCGGAAAGGGGTTTCCATTCCGTGATGGATAGACCTGAGTTGGTGAGCCGTGTGGCCCCACCTAAAACGATCATTGCGACGACGAGAAGTGTGCATGTTTTGAGCCACGTCGCGACAGGACGATCATATTCAATCACGTCTGAGTTCGACTGGAACGGGCGAACAAGGGCGAGGACATGCATGGTAAGTTTCCTCAATCAAATACGACATGATATCGCTCAATTGGTGCTTCGGATGTCAATGGAACCAGGTGAGTGGGTGGACTTGGACCTAAATCTGGGCAACCGGCCAAAGGAGACGCCGGTTACCCAGAAACCACGTGAGAGTCTCACGTTCGGAGGGATTAAGTGAGGTCTTGGTAGCCGGTTTTTTCAGCTTCATACGCTTGCTTAAAGATGATCCAGAACAGGTAACCCAGCCCGGCAAGCGACAGGCCTTCCACGCCACGTTCAAGAATTTTCGGCGCGTGAACGAGATCGGCAAGTGCCCACTCAGTTCCGATGACAAAGATGCCTGTGAGTAGAATTAAGAGGAAGGTCCATGTGAATGCGTTTAAAAATTTCATCGTATTTTTCCTTGGAATTTAGCGGCAGCCCGTCCGGACTGGGAACGGGCTGCCTGGGAGGGCGCTGCTTTGAACGAATGCTCCTTGTCGTTATGCTGCCGCGCCGTGAGAGAAGATAGCCATGTCGCGGAGAACATTCATCTCCAGCACATCGTCATCATGAATTTTGGTTAGAATGTCCCGGATGTTCACAACACCCACAGGTAAGCCTTTGTCAGTTAAAACCAGATGGTGGATTTGATACTTTCCAAGCAAGCGCAGGGCCTCACCAAGCTTGGTTGATACATCCGTCATGATGACTTGCTCGGTCATCCAGTCTCTGGCTTGTTCGTTCTCAAGTTTACCCGCTTTAGTTTGACATGAGTGCAAGGCCCTTAGAAGATCGTGGTCAGTCAAAATACCGACAGTTTTGTTTCCCGGTTCTTGAACGAGCACTGCATTCCGTTCGCTCTCGATCATATGATCGACAATCTCGTCCAAGAACTCTTCTGGCAAACATGTGACCAGTGGATAATCATGAAGTGATACAAGTGATTTCAGTGGCATGGAAACCTCCTATTCTTCTTATTCAAGCGGCTACGGTTGTTAGAAGTGACACTTCGGGGCTGGACATTATTTTCTGACCCGTCATCAAAGTTGCCGCTGCAAATGACAGTAGTTTCGCTCGTAAATTGGTTTTGATTTGGCCTAAAACGCGGTTGGCCGTTTCTACATCCGCGTCAGGAATTCCGACGAGCGCCGTTGCTTTCAGATTATCAGCCAGGAAATCAAGCTCGGAGATCAGCGCTTTTGATGTATTTGTAAGGTGCAGATCATTCGCTCGGCGGTCTTCGGGGTTGGGAACACGCTCTACGAAATCGCGCTCCTCCATTCTGTCGACCAGTCGACCGACCGTTGCGACGCCCAGTTCCATCTTCTCAGCCAGACCGGACTGCGAAATTCCTGGATTTTTACGGATGATACCAAGGGCCAACCATTTCACGCGTGTGAGATTGTAAGGCGCAAGTTCCTTATCAATCACAGATCGTAAATTGTGCGCTACGTCGTGGATGAGGGTGCCCAACATATCATCGTTTTTTGTAATCATGACATCCATATAATATGTATAGCGAATATATGCAAGGGGAATAGTGTGAAAAAAACGTAATGGAGGTTTGTTGCGTATAACGGCGAAAAGCGTCTACCAAACCATTAGACGAGGCGTTAGAGTCGACGGTAGCAATATCCTGAATGGGATTGGAATGAGCTACTTTTTTAGCCCTGTACAGATGACACCGACAATTATTACCTCCGCAATGAACTCTCGGTAGATCAATTCCGGGATGGCAGCATCGGCTAAAAAAAGACTAATCAGCCTTGCCGCAACAATCCCCGAAAACAGGAACAACCCCGTCCAAAGTCGGGATCGGATTGAGATGCCAAGCTTTCCGCCAGCCATCATCAGAAGGCCCAATCCGATTTCCGCGCCGCCAATAAGAGCGCGGATCGACATTATAGCATGAAGCGAGTCCGCATTCAGCCCGTACCGTTCCATAATTTGCGGATGGACGAGTGTTGTTAGCCCTAACCCAATTAAAAGCAGTCCCAAGAATAGCGTGACAAATCCAGCAAACCTGTTTGATCTGTTATTTTCCATCAGAAAAACCGTGGGACCCGCTTCTTATATTCTCGATATGCATTGCCGTATTGCTGCTCAAGCCAAGGCTCCTCGACAAGCGGGGCTACAAGATACATCAGAGCCCACAATGATAAGAGGCCGGAAACGATGCTGGAACTCGCTAGAATAGCCCATCCGAGTAATCCAACCCAAGTTGCTACGTAGATCGGATTTCGGCTTTTACTGAACCATCCGTCCGTTTTTAATCCTCGGTTTTCACCAAATGCATTTCTCCAACCCATATGAAATGTGATGCGAAACGCCAGCCCAAATCCGATCAACAACAATAATCCACCCAACACGTATCGCAGAAAATCAGAAACGCTTGCTGAAGGTTCGAATTCTAAGAGTGTAAGTCCGGCTAGCGGATACAGGTAAAGGCGGAACAGCCAAATAAAGGTTATGTGCTGCCATGAGGATTTACCGGGTGGGGGGAAAAATTGAAAATTATCCTTCGTTAGAGATGCAGTCGATAAGGCAAATATCAGACAGATTGCAAAGCCCGAGATACCTATCAAGCCTGCATGTATAGCTTCCGGGGCGTCAATCATGTCTATAACCACCTTCGAACACGGGCTTTGTAATCTTTATAGTTCTGTCCAAACTTGTCCGACATGACCCGTTCTTCTGGTTTGATTTGAAATTGCGTCATCGAAAAAATGAATAAGACGACGCCAAGGATGGATGATAGGTTTTGTAAGAAGATGGCGAAACCTATTACGACCAGCAATAAACCCAAATACATCGGGTTACGTGAATACCGATAAAGCCCATCAGTTACGAGTGCGCTTACTTTTTCAGGTTCGATCGGGTTTATAGTCGTCTGGTTTGCCGAGAAAACACCAACGGCCTTTACCGTGATTAAAACGCCCGCAAGGCCAATCGTCACGGCAATCAATTCCGACCATGGTAAGGTCACATCCAGTTTTGGAAATAAGAGCTTCAGACACCATGCTACGAGACCGGCAACGAGGGCTTGCAGTATGGGAGGATAACGTAATTTCATGAATAATTCTTTTCAGCTCGTCTGGTATCACTCAACACTCTGGTCGCCTAACTTAACAGCCTCGCCCACACGGAGCTGAGTGAATCTGGCTCCCATTCGATCTTCAAGGATAGAAAATACCTTGTCGTTCGTGTCATGCCCGCCCAACCCGAGAAACCCTAGCTTGGAAACAAGAACATCAATATCCTTGAGAACATCTGTCTGATTTATTGGCGAGAAAAATCCATTACCCGAGGCGAGTCGCTGTTGAGCATCAAATCCTGCAATTCTAATCCGCCCTTCAGGGACGGGATAATGTAGATCACCGATTATGGCGTAAATGGGATCATCAAATGCACTTTCAACGCGTTCAAGCAGTTTTGAAAGTGTTTGGTGACCACACCCTACGACGACGACAAGGCCCTTGCCTTCCAAGTTTACAACCAATGCCTGCTCATCAATTCTCCCCATGAATAGCCGTCTGGGTATCGGGCCGGTAGATGCAACCCCGTTTCCAATAATCGTTGGCCTTTGTATGGTCTGTACGTCCAGACCCGGATAGGATCTTGGAGCCGGCGCAAAAACAGACATCCCGGTGAGATCAGGTTGCGTAGTTCCTGTCGAAAAAGACTGAGCGTCAGCCCAGGACTTGCCGCCAACATGATCTCTATGGGTATGGCTCAAGAATATGACATCAACATCTCTCAAATCGATGTCGAGGGCTTTCATATTGTGTTCAAGAGGAGAGGGGCTTTCTGACCTTTGGTTATATCCAAGGTCAAACAAGATCGTTTCTGTATCTGTCTGTATTAAATATGAGACGCCCGCCTCTGTTTTTAAATTTCCTTGCGCTGCATGCCAATTGACCAAAGGTATAACGCTGAGAGCCTTGGTGCTTCCAAAACCCGGTAAGGGCTCTATGTGTTGCGTTTTCCATGTTTGCTCTAACTCATGTGCATCTTTGGCGCGTTGTGTGTCTGTCCAAATGAGCCATCCAATAGGGAGCAAAAGAACAAAAAAATAGACAAGCAAACGACGACGAACGTCCCGCCAAACGTCATAATCTGAAAGCAGTTCAGAAAATTCTTCAGGGATTGGCATAGGTTTTACGGCTGACACATCTGCCCCGCCAGTATTC
This sequence comes from Maricaulaceae bacterium, assembly GCA_049607665.1. Classification (GTDB taxonomy): domain Bacteria; phylum Pseudomonadota; class Alphaproteobacteria; order Caulobacterales; family Maricaulaceae; genus Fretibacter. Next base: position 49,224 of record JBMYWT010000003.1, on the reverse strand, counting down.
CCTTTAGGAACCCACCCAAATAAGTAACCCGGTACGACAGCCATCAGACGGAGAATTTGCCCGACCATCTCTTTAGCGTGTGCTCGCTTCAACGCGATCTTGAGCATCCACCAATGGGTAATGATGTGTTTCAAGAAATATCGTTGCCCCAATATATGGGCCCGCTCTAACGCGTGAAATGCGTGATCGAGTTTGCCATCGACAAAGTGCTTGCGGGCCGACGACATCTCTCTCTCAAAGGCTTCTTTCAAATCTGCTTTCATAACCGGTTCTGCTTTCTCAATGATTTCGGATAATCTCGCCGGATTGAAGTTCAGTGCGCGCCTGTGACATGATTAAGAATGAAGAGCGCAAAAATAATGAGGCAAGAAGAATAGCGACAAAAAGGTCCGGCCAAGCCGCGCCCGTCATGGCGACCACGATACCGGCGATGATAACACCTACATTGCCTATGGCGTCATTCCGCGAGCAAAGCCAAACTGAACGCACATTGGAATCGCCGTCGCGCCAGCGCATCAAAATCAACAAACTTGTGAGGTTAGCCAAGAGAGCCAGAAATCCAATAATGCCCATTGTCTCAGCAACGGGAACGGTGTCTCCGAAAAAGCGGATTCCGGACGTTACCAGAATCACGATAGCTATAAGCGCCAGACTGCCGCCTTTAAATATGGAGGCCATGGCGCGTGTGCGCAGGGAAGCTCCAATGACCAGAAGACTCATTGTGTAAGTCGCGCTATCTCCGGCAAAATCAAGGGCGTCGGCCAAAAGCGCTTGAGACCCAGACAGCAGCCCCGCTGTTATTTCTACGAAGAACATAAGAGCGTTGATAACGATGACGGCTATCAGGGCGCGTTTATAGACCTCGGACATGCCGTCAAAAACTTTATCGTCGCAACAATCACTCATGCGAATTCAATCCTCTTGCGCTGAATTGAGAATAACTTACAGTCTACAGCGACTGTAGAGGCAAGAGAAAAATTATGAGCCGGAAAACGATTGGTATCCTGTCACAAGAAAGCGGCGTGAAAGTCACGACCATTCGGTACTATGAATCTATCGGCCTTATTCGGGAACCTGACAGAACAAGTAGTGGTCAACGCATATATGACGAGGCGGCGGTCGAGCGTTTAAACTTTATTCGTCATGCCAGAGACCTTGGTTTTCCAATTGAGGCTATTCGCGAACTTATCGCCCTGCAGGAAAGCCCCGGTACAGACTGCGCAAAAGTTGACCGGATAGCCCGAAGTCAGCTTGCCGATGTGCGGCGGCGGCTTAATCAACTTGAAGCCTTGGAAGCGGAACTTAAAAATATGATTTCCAATTGTGAAGGCGGAGAAATTGCCAACTGTAAAGTGTTACAAACGCTCTCAAACCATAATCAATGCCTGGACGAACACGGCACACACAAAGAATTTACCCCTATCAGGTAATGAAGCGTATTATTCTCTTGACCCTCCAGTGACTGTAGGTGCTAACTAAACGCAATGTTTGTAACACGCTTCATATCATCTGCCAGAATTTGGCTGACCGTCTGTGTGGCGATTATGGTGAGTGTTGCAACGGTCACGCCGGATATTCATCTTGTTGAACCGGAGGAAATCGCCTGTCAAGATGACGGAGTGACGGTTCAAGTCTCACCGGATCAAGAACCTGATCACCCCAATAAACCGCCTCACGATCATCATGCTCATAATTGTGGGAGTTGCCATATTCATGCCACGACTCTCCAGTCTGTTTCAGCTAAATTCGCCTTGTCAGATCGCGCCGGCTATAACCTGACCACTCTTGATGCGTCGCCCCGTGCTGGCCCTTTGGGACTTTTCCGTCCTCCACGTGACTAACCTTTAGCCCTTGCCAGGTTCAAACTTGGCACGTCTTTAAGGTAATCACGAGGAAAAATTACAATGCCAAAATTACACCGGGGCGCACTCTGCGTCCTGATCGTCGCCGCCTTCTCGGGCGCGGCGGTCGCGGCTCCCTGCGGTGAGCCCGCTTCCACGGCCTCGGCCATTGTGCCGGGCGCGCCGCTAACATTGCGTGCCGTTATGGCAGAAATTACCAATGCCTCTCCACAGGTCAGGAGGGCCGCTCTCGAAACGCAAGCGCGGCAAGCTGAAGTGGACCAGGCCGGGCGCAGGCTCAATCCTGTCATTGGTGTCGAGTTTGAAAACTTTGCAGGATCCGGAGCGCTTTCAGGATTTGACCAATCTGAAACCACGGTCTCATTTGCACAGACTTTAGAGTTGGGTGACAAGCGCAGGCTTCGCCGGGCGGCTGCCAATGCAAACGCCGTGTTGGCGAATGCGGAGTGCGATGTTACTCTGAGGCAGGTTCAACTCGAAGCCGGGATACTCTTTTACGAATTAGAGGCCGCTTTGCAGGTCGCAGAGTTTGCAAATGAGTCGGCGCTATTGGCTCAGACTCTCGTTGAAACCGTCTCCAAGAGGGTTAATGCCGGAGCGGCCGCACCGCCTGAGTTTTCCCGCGCGAGCGCTGATGCGACCGCGCTTCGGGCGGCTGCTCACGGCGCGAAAGCGCGGACAGATAGGCTGCGCTACGAACTCGCGGCGATGTGGGGGGAAACGAATCCTCGGTTCTCCGCCCCGGTTGCACGAACTCCAACGTCTACGGCCGCCGGAACCGGGATTGAGGTCGGAATAGCGGCTCATCCATTGCTGGATATGGCGAATGCGCAAACCGTTCTGAGTGAGGCCAATCAAGACTTGGCAAAATCTCAGGCGATGCCGGATGTGACCTTGAGCGCCGGATTTAGACGATTTGAACAGGGCAATGACACTGCTTTACTCTTTGGCGTCAGTGTTCCGTTTCCGATATTTGATAAAAACCGTGACGCGGTGAAAGCTGCGGGCTATCGGCATCAGGCCGAACTCCTTAACCGCCAAGCGGTTGAGCGCGAACTCATCTCGCAACAGAATGTGGCCCGGGCGCAGCTCATATCAGCGCAAAAACAGCTCAGTCTTCTAAGTAGGGACGCTCTGCGTGAAGCCCGTTCGGCCTATGACGCCTCCGTGCAGGGATATAGAGCCGGTAAATTTGACCTCACGACGACGCTGAATACACGTAAAGCGCTGATTGAAGCCAGGCTGGCGATTATCGATGCGGAACGCACGGTCAATATACAAGACATGAAATTACGCAGCCTAACAGGTGCCGCCCCCTTTAATGGAGACATCCAATGAAACGCTTTTTACTTCTCAATACGGCGATAGTCGCGGCAATAATGCTATTAACCGCCTGCGGCGGGGATGCCGGAACCGCGAAAGACACCGGCCCCGTCATATCAGACCCGTCTCATCCATCCGCCGACAATCACAGTGACGAAAATGATCATGCTAAGGAAGGCGTAGACATCGTTAAACTTTCCGGCGAGGCTGCACGTGAGGCAGGAATACTTGTGTCGCAAGCAGAACTGGGGCCGCTTGGGCAATCAATAAGTTTGCCTGCGGAAATCAGATTTGACGCGGACCGCGTTGCCAATATCTCGCCGCGTGTCAGCGGTATCATTGCGAAGCTCTATGCGAGCGAAGGCGATGTTGTGAAGCGCGGCGATACGCTCGCGTTGATTTCAAGCCGCGAACTCGCTGGTCTGAAAGCCGTGTGGCTTAAAGCCCAGACACAATCTGCTTTGGCCGAGAAGGCTTTGGAACGCGAAGAAAAACTGTTTGCCGATAAAATCACAGCGGAAGCAGATGTTCAAGCGGCCCGCGCCAATTATGAAGCCCTCAAGGCGGCAAAAGACGCCGCTGAGAATGAACTTCATGCAGCGGGCGTGAGTGATGCCGCTTTAGCCAAAGTCGCGACCGCCGATGACGGAGACAATGCGAACGCTTATTTAAGCGCTCCGATTAGCGGGACAATCGTCAGGCGCGGCGTGACATTGGGCGAGACAGTGTCCGCAAGCGATGCTGGATCGCAAACCCTGTTCACAATCGCGGATGACAGCGTCGTGTGGGCGGATATCGGTGTTTATAAGCAAGACATCAGCCGGATTAGGGAACAGGCGCCGGTTGTGCTCAAATCCGATGACGGCATTGTCTTAGCGGAATCCACAGTCGCTTTCATTCTGCCGATCATCAATGAGACATCCAGAACCGCTACCGCGCGGGTTATTTTAGATAATCCCAAAGGCAATTTGCGACCGGGGCAATTTGTGACGGCCAATATCAGGGTAGGGCAGTCGGAACCCGTTCTCCGAGTCCCCCTCAACGCCGTGCAGACAGTTGAAAATAAGCGATCAGTCTTCGTGCCTGTTGACGGCGGGTTTGCGCCGAAATCCGTCATGACCGGATCAGAATCAGGTGGTTTTGTCGAAATCCGCTCCGGCCTGAATGCAGGGGACAGTTTTGTCTCGGACGGCGCGTTCACACTTAAAGCGCAGCTCGAAAAAGCCGCCTTTGGCGATGATCACGGACATTAGGGGCCATAGATATGTTTAAATTTATGCACCGTATTGCGGGCGGACGGCTTTTAGCCGCGATTGCTGCGCTCGCCATCACACTTGGCGGTATATACGCCTTTCGCGCACTGCCCGTTGACGCCTTTCCCGATGTGACACCATCACTGGTTCAGGTCTTCACGGAGACTGAAGGGCTCGCGCCTGAAGAGGTAGAACGCTACGTCACCTATCCAATTGAAAGCGCCATGGCGGGCTTGCCGAGACTTAAAAATATGCGCTCGGTCTCCAATTTTGGATTATCCGTTGTTAACATCTACTTTGAAGACGGCACGGATGTTTACTTTGCCCGGCAAGTGGTCGGGGAAAGGTTATCCGAAGCGCGCGGCAATATCCCTGACGGGTTTGGCGACCCGCAAATGGGGCCTATATCCACGGGTCTTGGAATCATTCTTTACTTCAGACTGGATGAAGCGACGGGCAACCGAAATCTCGTCGAGATGCGAGAAATCCAGGACTGGATTATTAAATATCAGCTTCAAACCGTCCCGGGCGTGACCGAAATTCTGTCGCTGGGCGGTTTTGAAAAGCAATATCAGGTCCGCCTCGATCCGGACGCCTTGCTCGCCTATGATATACAAATCGGGGACGTCATGACCGCGCTGGAGCGCGGCAATAAAACCGAAGGCGCGCAATTTCTTGAAATCGGCGCCGAGCAATATACCGTTCGCGGCGTCGGTCTCGCGCGCTCCGTTGAGGATTTGTCAGAAATCGTTGTAAATGTCGATGACGGCCGTCCGATCCGCGTGCGGGATCTCGGCGAAATCATTATCGGCGGCGGCGTGCGGCAAGGTCTTGCCACGGCCAATGGCGAAGGCGAAGTCGTCGCAGGGCTTGTATTAAAACTCTACGGCACCAACACATCCGATGTGATTGCCCGTGTCCAATCGCGCTTTGATGAAATCAATACGACATTGCCGGAAGGGGTCACGGCCATTCCTTATTACGATCAGGGCAATCTTGTGAATAAAGCCTCCGCCACGGTCACAACGGCCTTATGGCAAGGCGCTTTATTGGTCGCGATTGTCGTCTTCATCTTTTTAGGCGGCTGGCGGCCCAGCTTGGTGGTTGTGCTGTCTATTCCGTTCTCTGTCGGCTTTGCCTTCATCGCCATGCACCTCTTAGGCATCGGAGCCAATCTGATGTCCCTCGGCGGCGTGGCGATTGCCATCGGCATGATGGTGGACGGGGCCATTGTTATTACCGAGAATGTTGACAGAGGCTTGCGAGAGTCCGGCGGAGGCGATGATACCCGCACCGTCGTTGCGCGATCATCAGCTGAGGTGATAGCGCCGCTCATCGCCGCCGTCATTGTCGTGATTGTCGTCTTCTTGCCCTTGTTCTCGCTGCAAGGCGTCGAAGGTAAGACATTCCGGCCTCTGGCCGCGTCTGCAGCGCTCGCCATGACAGGCTCGCTTTTTTACGCGGCGCTTATCGCCCCGGCTATAGCCGGAGCCGTGATGCGGCGTTCGTCAAAGCAAAAGGGCGAAAAACCTGACCGTCTTGTCGGCTTTGTCAGCAAGGCCTCAAGCCTCTTTGTGAAGCGACGGTTTGCGGCTATTTTGCTCGCAGGCGTACTTTTGCTCGCAGGCGGCTTAGCCGGTTCACGGCTGGGCTCGGAATTTACGCCCGCCCTGGAAGAAGGCGACATATTGCTGCGCATGACCATGGCTCCGTCAATATCGTTGACAGAAGCGTCAGCGACAACGACGCGTGTTGAAAAACGTCTGCTGGAGGCGTTTCCGGAGATAAAATCCATTGTCACCCGTATCGGACGCGGCGAAGTCGGGGCGCATGCCGATCCGACCAATAGCGCCGAAAGCTTCGTCGAGCTTAAACCTCAAGACCAATGGCGGGCTGGACTATCGCCGGAGGATTTGCGCATGGAGATCTCCGAGAACCTTGAAAGCTATCCCGGAATTGTCGTTAATATCGGACAACCCATTGCTATGTCCGTGGATGAACTTTTGACCGGAACCCGCGCAGAATTAGCGGTTAAAATATTTGGTCCTGATTCTGATGTTCTGCTGGAACAGTCCAAACTGCTGCAAAGTTTGTTACTAAAAGTCGACGGCGCGGCAGAAGTCCAGGCTGATCAAATCACCGGCGCACCGCAGCTTGTTGTGACTATGGACCGCGCCGCCTTGGGCCGTTACGGCCTTGATGTTGAAGATGCGCTGGACGCGCTGCGGGCCTCTGTTGGCGGCGCTGAGGCGGGCGCGCTGTTTGAGGGCGTGCGGCAATTCCCGATCGTTGTGCGCTTCCAAGCCGAAGATAGAAATACGCCGGAGGCCATAAACCGGATTATTTTAAAATCCTCGGCGGGCGCTCGGGTGCCTTTGGAGACCGTTGCCAAAATTGAAACCGTTATCGGCCCTCGCCAGATCACGCGGGAGGAAGGCGAGCGTTTTATCACGGTGCAATCAAATGTGCGGGGGCGTGATATCGGGTCATTCGTGCAGGACGCACAAGCCTTGACGGATGAGCAACTTGAGCTCCCGCCGGGTTACCGCCTTGTCTGGGGCGGCCAATTTGAATTGCAGCAACAAGCCAATGCAAGATTTGCGGTCGTCATCCCGATCACGTTGGCGATTGTGTTCTTTATTTTGCTCATCACTTTTGGCCGGATGAAATCGGCGGTCCTGATCCTACTCAATATTCCGCTGGCTTTGACGGGCGGAGCCTTGGCGCTTTGGCTCACAGGCCTGCCAGTTTCCGTTCCGGCAACCGTTGGGTTTATTGCCCTGTTTGGCATTGCGCTTGGCAACGGCATGGTGCTGGTCAGCTTTATGGATGATTTCGCCCGCGCCGGGCAAGACAGTGACGCACTGGCCATAGATGCGGCGGGATTGCGGGCTCGTCCTGTTCTGATGACGGCCCTGACAACGGCTTTGGGGCTAGCGCCTTTATTGCTCGCCACAGGTGTCGGTGCCGAGGTGCAGCGGCCATTAGCCACCGTCGTTATTGGTGGCTTGGTCACGTCAACTTTACTGACGCTCTTGGTCATGCCCGCGCTGCATATATGGTTCGCGCCAAAACCCGGCGGGCACGATTCCATGGTTGAGGCGTTGCATAAGAACGCGCCGGCTTTAGCTGACTGATGGAATACTTCCGACAGGCAACCGTCTGTCGGAAGCTAGAGCGGGGTGAGTTTATTTGAGAACCTATTTAGCGGCTTTGAAGTAATTCCAGCATTCCCAAAAATGCTTCCCAATTTGCTCACGCCGCTCTAGATACTATTTCCGGCTCAGCACAAATGATGCACTATAAAAAATTGACTCATTGCTCTTAGTAATCAACCTGCTTCAAGACCTCGATGAGCCGGGTTTCATCGCGACGGTCGTATCTTCGTGTGGTCTCAACATTGGCATGGTTTGCAATGTCTTGCGCGTCATCCAGACGGCCGCCAGTTTCTAAAAATCGTGTGATACCTGTCGCTCGAAACGTATGATTTTTTGTGTTCCCTGCAATACCGGCCGCTTTGGCCCGCCTTGAAACCATTGCCCAAGCATTGTTCCGATGATAACGATTACCATTAAGTTCAGCGTTTCTATTGGCGGATTGGAAGAGGGGAGCGCGGGGATCCGCACCGGTCGCTTTTAAACTGCAATGTTCAATGTAAGCATCAAGCCAGTCCCGAGCCGCACCGGTGATTGGTAGACGGTGTGCTTTAGCGCCTTTCTCAACCATGTTGAGCCACATTTCACCGTTCTCATATGAATAGTCTTCGACATTCGTTGAAAGCGCGCCGCCAATACGCACGAAAGTGTAGGCCATAAGGCCAATGAGCGCTTTATCGCGTAGATCGGTGGCTTTTGCCGGTCTCTCAGGACAATCTGGATCATCGGGAACAGAGAGAAGTATTGCGCGAACATCGTCCGCCGCAATCGCGGGGGTTCTTCCTTTTCTATTTTCAACGAACGCATATTTGACCGACGCGGCCGGATTTGAGGCGAGGGCACCTTCATCGACCATATATTGAAAAAGCGCTTTAATGGCACTGTAGTGCAACCGAGCGCTCGCGACGCGACCCAGATCTTTCGTGCGATAATCTAGGTAGTTACGAATATGCTCCGGCTCAATATCGATCATCTCATGGATGTTTTCACTATCCAGCCAACGTAAGAACAACGACAAAGCCGAACGGTATGTCTGCCGGCTATCGTCTGAGCGGATGGACAGGTGAAGAAATGCGTTGTAAAGTCTCACAAACGCGGTGCCAGACTTAATTAGAGTCATTGGCGCAAGGCCTTGCGTGACATCGGGCGCGACGAAAACATCTTCATTTGTTTCGGATGAGACTGATGATAAAACGGGTTTCATATGTAGAAATCTACATTTCTACATATAATAATTTCCTAACAAATTAAACCTCAATCGTTCTTGTTACGTTCCAATAAACTTCCCGTTTTTTACATTTTCCGTGAGCTTACCCCTTTTTGGGCAAAGACGAGATCAATCACATCCGGCAAGGTCTGATAGGTGTTGGCCTAGTGGCAACAATCGTGTCAAATATGGCCAAAATTTGGAACAAGGTGAGAACAGGCACTTTATACTGGCCTAGTGGTAACACTCGTGCCCGAAAGCGTCACTTTTCAGAACAGGAAGGGAACGATTCGAGCGTTTTTCTTAAGTAATTATTATGCACTGATATGCCATTATCAGTGCATGAAGACGAAAATTCAGTCCATAGAACCGCTCGTTACAGCCCGCGTAGAAAATACGGCTACTGTCCCTGATGTCACAGGTCTAGAGCCGCCAATGGTACTTATGCGATCAGGCCAAGAGCTCATTCGTCTTTACAACGCCTTTTTACATCTGTCCATCAAGTCAGACGACACGCGCAGCACATACAGATCCGCTTTAACTCAGTTCTTCAGGTTTTGTGACAATTTGGACTTACAGGAACTGGTTGACATAGAACCCGAGCATGTTCGCACCTATCTCGATCACAGGACAAAAACCCTTCAGATGATGGCGTCTGCGCCAAATCATTATCACGCGATCAAGAGCCTCTTTCAATACTTAATTGATAGCGGGCCCCTCACCTCTAATCCCGCCGCATCGGTGAACTATGCGTTCGTTCGGTCGCGCAAAGGAAAAACAGCGGTCATCACAAAGTCGGACGTCCGCGAACTGCTCATATCGATCCCTTCGGACCCCGAGGATGAAACGGAACCGGCGAAACAGACCGATCTTCGCGACCGGGCTTTGATTGCGCTTATGGCTTATACCTTCGCCCGTATTGGCGGCGCGCTCTCGACCAATGTCGGTGACTATAAAATGAATGACGGCGTCATGTGGCTCAATATGATCGAAAAAGGCTCAAAGAGCCACAGCGTCCCTATTTCAGGTGCTGCACAAGAATATATCAACACATATATAGAGTATTGCGGCCTAACTGACCCAAAGACTCCCCTCTTCCAATCAGCCAACCGGACGGGTCACCTCACAGGTAAACGTTATGACCGCGGTAATTCAAGACGCATGATCGCACGCCGCGCAGAAGCTCTTGGCATTGGCAAAGGTGTTAAGAACCATACGTTTCGTGCAACCGGTATTACCCGCTTTTTAGAAGACGGCGGCAAGCTGGATGACGCTCAGGATATAGCCAATCACTCGGATAGCTCAACTACTAGGCGTTACGACCGCCGATCATCAAAGCGTCTAATCCATGTCATGAAAAACATCGATTACTGAAACATGGCCTGGAGAAGTTGCGTGGTCAGTCCCCCCTTTTTCTTTCGCTCTATGGTGTTATTTCAACGGGTCGTCGCAACACACAGGATAAAACGGACATCCCGCGCGGTAAATTGATGTACTTTCAAACGTGCCACTTTCTAACTGCTTAAGAAAAAAAGCTGATGTGTTGGGGGCAATGTTTTCGTCTAGCAATATGACGATATTGCCTAAGTCGGTAACGAAGGTTATTTCCATGCTTGGGTCTTTATCTGTGTTGGAACAAGCCGCGAGCATAAGGCTAAGAAGCAATATAAACCTTTTAATCCACGCTCTGAAACCTGTCCTACTCATTATTGTAATCACCGAGTACCTCACAAAAGGGCTTGCTGCTGCAACAAACATCTGTTTGGCGCCATTGCGAAACCGTGCAGATATAAATTCAATCCTGGTTATTTTATTTTCACAAACAATCATTGGCGCAAATCGAAAATTTCAACTAACAAAATGGATGACAGAACGGATGCTTTTGCCTTCATGCATTAAATCAAACGCTTTGTTTATGTCCTCAAGCCCCATTGTGTGGGTTATGAAATCGTTCAAATTGAACTCACCTTTTAAGTATCGTTCGACGTATTCGGGAAGCTCGGTTTTGCCTTTGACACCGCCAAAAGCAGAACCTCGCCACACACGTCCGGTAACAAGTTGGAAGGGACGGGTCGAAATTTCCTGTCCTGCTCCTGCAACGCCTATGACAACAGACTCGCCCCAACCTTTGTGGCAACACTCCAGTGCTGAACGCATAACATTGACGTTGCCAATACATTCAAACGAGTAATCTACCCCGCCATCAGTCAATTCAACGATTACGTCTTGGACTGGTTTATCGTAATTCTTCGGATTGATGAAATCAGTTGCACCAAGCTTGCGGGCCAAATCAAATTTACTCTCGTTTATATCGATAACAATAATTCGGCTTGCCTTGGCCATAGTCGCTCCAATGACAGCTGATAACCCAATGCCACCAATTCCGAAAATAGCAACAGTTGCCCCTTCCTCGACTTTGGCGGTATTCATAACCGCGCCTATGCCTGTTGTAACTCCGCACCCCAAAAGACAAACTTCTTTGAGCGACGCTTTGGGGTTCACCTTGGCAAGCGAAATTTCTGGCAAAACTGTGTATTCGGAAAATGTCGAGCATCCCATATAGTGATAGATTGGCTTTCCGTCTTTTTGGAAACGGCTCGTACCATCAGGCATCAGGCCTTTGCCCTGCGTTTCACGGATTTTCTGACACAGATTAGTCTTGCCCGATTTGCAAAACTTACATTCGCGACATTCAGGCGTGTAGAGCGGAATCACATGATCCCCAACGTCCACGCTCGTCACGCCTTCGCCAATGGATTCGACAATTCCGCCGCCTTCATGGCCAAGAACAACCGGGAAGATGCCCTCCGGGTCATCCCCAGATAGTGTGAATGCGTCGGTGTGGCAGACACCGCTCGCAATAATGCGTACGCGGACTTCACCCTTTTGAGGAGGCATCACGTCGATTTCTTCGATCGACATTGGCTGGCCAGCCCCCCAAGCAATGGCGGCCTTGGATTTTATAATATTTGTCATCAGGATTGCTTTTCTTTGAATTTTCAAGTTATCCGCTTATGCGGAGATATTAAATAATAGCCTCGATCAAGCGAGGTCCTTTTGCGCCGAGCGCTTTTATGAGGGAATCCCTGAACGCCTCAACAGTATCAACCCGCTCTGCTGGCACACCCATGCCTGTAGAAATCGCCGTCCAATCAATTGCGGGTTTTGTGAGATCTAGAAGAGATAAGGCTTTTTCGCCGGGATCTGTGACTCCCACGCGCTCTAACTCGATTTTTAAGATCGCATAGCTGCCATTGTTGAGAATGATCGTTGTAACATCGAGGTTTTCCCTGGCCATGGTCCAAAGTGCTTGATTCGTGTACATGGCTGATCCGTCAGCCTGGAGCGCAATTACTTTGCGATCCGGACATGCTATTGCGGCGCCAAGCGCAGCGGGTAAACCCTGACCGATAGCCCCGCCGGTTAGCATGAGCCAATCATGCTTAGCAGCGCCAGCCGTTGCCGGGAAGATGAAGAGGCCAGACGTTGCAGCTTCATCTGATACGATTGCGTCCTCTGGCATATGTGCGCAAAGAACTTTGCCCAAATCTAGCGGATTGAGTTTGCCGTCCTCGACAGGTGGCATAGCTGCGGGCTGTAATTTCTTGGGGTCTGCGGGAGCATTGAGGGCATCGGCAAGCCGTGTGAGGGCATCCAAGGCATCGGTATCAGTATCTGCCAGTTGAACTAAATTTGTCGATTCAGGTGTTAGCCAGCTAGGTTTACCCGGATAGGCGAAAAACGAAACGGGCGGTTTTGCACCCACACATACCATTGCCTCAAAGTCTTTTAGAAAATCGCTGGCTTGTTCCCCAAAATACGGCAATCGCTCCACCGGAACACGCCCGGCACCACGCTGAAGGCGGGCCGTAAAGGTTTCGCAAATGATCCGTGCACCCGTTTTAGCCGCAATACGGCCAGCCTGGTGCAGAGCGTCTTCGCGCAGTGCCCGCCCGCCTAGATAGAGAGCAGCTGGGGAATCAATAGAAAGAGCTGTACCAGATTCTTTTATCACATCCGCCTCTGCAACAGGGGTTTCAGGCGGGATCAATTTCAAATTTGGCGTATCAGCAGCATTCCAAGCATGATCGGCGGGCGCGATAAAACTAGCCACACGGCCAGGGTATCGAAGAGATTCGGTTAGCGCTTCAAGCCCCGTTTCGGCGAGATTGTTTTCGCTGGTCGAAGTTCCAACCCAATCAGAAACCGGTTTTGCAAAACCTTCCACGTCAGCAGTGAGAGGCGCGTCATATTCAAGATGATAGGTGGCGTGGTCGCCAATCATATTTAATACGGGTGAAAATGCTCGGCGAGCATTGTGCAAATTTGCAGTTCCGTTGCCAAGTCCCGGGCCAAGATGGAGGAGCGTTAGAGCGGGCTTATCAGTCATGCGTCCGTAACCGTCAGCTGCGCCCGTCACAACCCCTTCAAAAAGGCAAAGAACGGCTCGCATATCTTTTTCTTTATCAATGGCCGCGACCAATTGCATTTCTGACGTACCAGGATTTGCGAAACACACATCGACATTGTTGGCGTTAAGCGTGCTAATTAGAGTTTCGGCTCCATTCATGACAATTTCCTCCATTCAGAATTCCCTGCATTCGCAGAGTAAGGCATTCAGGGTCGATATAATTGACTTAGAACGCTCATAATTGACCTAACTTGGCAGGAAACATGATTCCGGGTCAATTCACCGATAAAAAATAGGCATATCCCTAGCCTTGGAATGTACGATTGAATTGAAGGTAACTCGCTATGGCCTATAGATCCAAAACAGTAACAAATGGCCCTCTTGCGGCCGGCGCGCGAGCCCTTTTTAGGGCCAGCGGTGTCAAGACATCTGATTTTGGGAAGCCTATTATTGCAGTTGCTAACAGTTTTACCGAATTCGTTCCAGGTCATGTGCATCTAAACGGTGTTGGCCGCATTGTTTATGATGCCATCTGGAAAGCTGGCGGTATTCCGCGTGAGTTCAATACGATTGCGATTGATGATGGAATCGCGATGGGACATGACGGCATGCTCTATTCGCTACCCAGTCGCGATCTCATTGCGGATTCAATCGAATACATGGTGAATGGGCATTGCGCTGACGCGCTGATCTGCTTGTCAAACTGCGATAAAATTACACCTGGAATGTTGATGGCGGGACTGAGGTTAAATATTCCGGTTATATATGTTTCCGGGGGCCCAATGGAGGCTGGGCGGATTAAGGTCAATGGCGAGACCCGGCGCATGGACGCTACTGACAGTGTGATTGCTTCTTTGGATCCTACCCATCTTGGAGGGCAACTCGAAGAGGTCGAAGAACATGCTTGCCCGACCTGTGGATCTTGCTCAGGGATGTTTACCGCCAATTCAATGAATTGCCTTGCGGAAGCGCTAGGGCTGGCTCTGCCGGGCAATGGTTCGCTTGTAGCAACGCACTCCGACCGAAAGCGTCTCTTTGAAAAAGCTGCACATGATATAGTTAAGCTGACTAAACGTCACTATGAAGAAGGTGATGAAACTGTTCTTCCGCGACAAATAGCGACTCGGGCCTCATTCAAGAATGCGATGACTATGGATATCGCCATGGGCGGCTCCACGAATACCATCTTGCATTTGCTTGCACTTGCGCACGAAGCAGAGGTCGAGTTTACGATGGCAGATATTGATGCGCTTTCTCGTTCGATACCGTTTTTATGTAAAGTCGCTCCCGCGACACCGGATTATTTTATGGAAGACGTACATAAATCTGGCGGGGTTATAGGCATTCTCGGAGAGCTGGAACGCGCCGGAAAGATTGATACGTCTGTCCGTCATATTGCTGAACCGGGGGGCACGCTAGGCGATGTGTTGGCTAAATGGGATATCATGCGCACCGATGACAAAGATGTGCGGGATTGGTACAGCGCTGACGCTTCTGGGATAACAGGTACGCAAGCTTATTCCCACGATACACGCGGCACACTCGACATGGACCGAGAAAATGGTTGCCTTCGGGACATTTCTCACGCTCATAATCAGGAAGGCGGCTTGGCCGTGCTTTATGGTAATATCGCAGAAGATGGATGTATCGTGAAAACCGGCTCGACCAAGGAGCACATGTTTGAATTTTCAGGACGGGCGCGTGTTTTTGATAGTCAGGATCCGGCAATAAAGGCTATTGGCGGCCGAAAAATCAAACCGGGAGACGTGGTGGTCATTCGTTACGAAGGCCCAAAAGGTGGCCCCGGCATGCAGGAAATGCTGATGCCGACAACGATGCTCAAAGCTATGGGGCTCGCAGAAAGCTGCGCTTTGATTACAGATGGGCGCTTTTCAGGCGCAACGTCTGGTCTTTCCATCGGTCATATTTCACCTGAATGCGCTGCCGGGGGAGCACTCGCTCTTGTAGAAGAAGGCGATACAATTGTGATTGATATCCCGAAGAGAATTTTGCGCATCGACATTACTGATGCTGTGTTGGCCAAGCGGCGTAGCGCTATGGATGCGAAAAGCGATGGCTGGCAACCCGCGGGACAACGTACACGCCATGTTTCGAAAGCGCTGAAAGCTTATGCTGCCTTTGCGTCTAGCGCTGATTTGGGCGGAATTCGATTGATCTAACATAGAGCAAGCTAAATGCCACACACAGTATTGATATCCCGCGCTCTTCCTTTGCCCGAAATTCAAGTTGACGGCGAAACTGTCCATTTTGTTGAGATTAGCAACAGTTCCATTCCGGATGATGCTCGCGTCCTTTGTAGCACCGCATTGGATCAGGTTGATGCTAAACTAATAAACCGCTTACCAACATCCGTTGGCCTAATTGCTAATCTAGGCGTCGGAACCGACAATATCGATTTGGCAACCGCAAAAGCCCGCAATATTTTAGTTTCAAACACGCCTGTCGTTACTGAAGATACAGCTGATTTGGCGTTCTCATTATTACTCTCAGCGGCGAGAAGGATCGGCCAAAACGAACGTTTTGCCAGAGCGGGCTTATGGTCAGAATCGAAGCCAATGGGATCGATCGGGAACAGGGTACACGGCAAGACGTTAGGGATTATCGGGTTTGGAAATATTGGCCAGGCGGTCGCTCGCCGCGCCAGCGGCTTTGGGATGAAGATTCTTTATTGGAACCGATCCCCAAAACCCGATGCCGAAACGGAGTTGGGCGTCGAGCGGATTGAGGATATTCGCCAGCTCCTCAGGGCGTCTGATTTCATATCACTTCATACTCCGTTGACCAAAAAAACGCGGCACTTGATAAATGAGTCCACGCTTAATGACACGAAACATGGCGCGGTTCTTGTTAATACTGGCAGGGGGGCATTGGTAGATGAATCAGCTTTGGTCAATGCGTTGGAATCAGGCCAAATCGGGGCTTGTGGCCTTGATGTTTTTGAGTTTGAACCAGATATTCATCCCGGTTTGTTAGAACTCGAACAAGTCGTTCTCACACCGCATATTGGCTCTGCCACTTCAGAATGTAGAATAGATATCGTCAAACGGGGCCTCTCGAATATCACGTCCTTTCTCCAATCCGGAGAAGTAACAGATTTCGTGAGTAGTTGAGCTATCGGGCCGCTGAAACTGTTGAGTCGGTTTTGACTCGGGCCCGTTCCTTTTTCCGCCAAGCGCGAGGAGACATACCAGCCTTCCGTCTAAATGCTCTGGAAAGCACAGCGGGCTCCGCAAATCCCAAAGCTGCGCTAATCTCAACTAATGGTACATCCGTATCCTTCAAATATCTGCGGGCGAGGTTAAAACGGATGTCATCAAGCAGGCGCTGAAAACTGGATCCTTCCTGTTTTAGACGCCGAGCGAGAATATGGCGTCCAAGGCCGAGTTCGCTAGCTATGTCATCTAGTCGGGGTGTGCCATTGGCTAGGTGAGTTTGTATGGTCTGGCGAACCTGGCCGACAAAATCATCGTCTATGCCTTGATCAATACGGTCAACGTAATCATGCAAGATTTGATAGAGGCCGGGGTCTGCATTTTTGAGGCTTTGTTGGAGAAGCTTTGTTGGGAACTCAAGAGCCGTTATCGGTTGCTCAAAGAATACCTTACATCGAAATAAACGTTCATAAATACGATAATCATCTGGACGCTGGTGTTCAAAATACACGGCGTCGGCATTCCAGTCATCTCCTATTGTCGTGCGCATGAATTTGTTTGCTAAGCCGATTGCCAAGTCAGATTGCTGGATGACTGACTCGCCCGTCACGCCAAGTAAAGAATGATGCCAAAGTGAGATATCGCCATCTGTTTCAACGGAGGCTATGGTCCCCGAGTCATGCGTTCTTAAAAATCGGATCAATCGATTAATAGAAACGTCAAGAGTTGGTGCTTGACGCATGAGATAACCAACAGGACCTAACTTTTCAAAGGTCTGACGTTGAGACAATTGCAGGCCAAATCGTGGTGTATTAGTTGCTCTTGAAGCGTGATTAAGCGCTAGGCGAAATGATCTTGTTGAGATCATTGTATTAGAGTTGTCTAGGATCTTGGGTTCCAGTCCAATATCTTTCAGGATTTGATTGGGATCACCGCCCAAAAGAAACACCAAATCCCTGAATCCTTCCAGACTCCCTGCGCGCATCCGGCTAATCCTTAAATCATTCATTCTTTAGACTTCTGTTCAATATCCCGTCTCAACTTATCAACTTGACCAATACTCACATAAACTTGATTTTTATTTATGCCGATTGCGAACTTCAATCAAGTGCGAAGTCGATAAAGCATTACATGTGTGGAGATTGTGTAAGAAAAGGTAGTGGCAAATGATTGGTATAATTGGATTATTGGCAGGATTGGGTCTTCTCATTTGGTTAGCCTTGCGCGGCGTGAATATTATTTTTGCCTCGGTCATATGTTCACTTGTAGTGATTGCGACGAACGCTTTGCCATTAGCGCAAAGCCTGAGCCAAGCTTATACTTTTGGAGATTTAGGCGCGTTCACTTTTGCAGGCCGTTTCTTCCTGCTATTTGCAGCTGGGGCCGTGTTTGGCCGCGTCATGGGCGAAAGCCATGCTGCAACAAGTATCGCGATGGCGCTGGTGAAACGGTTTGGGTCGCATAGCGCGTTATGGATAACAGTCGTCTCTTGCGCGTTGCTGACTTATGGCGGCGTTGTTGTTTTCGTTGTGATTTTCGCCATGTATCCGTTGGGACTTCGGTTATTAAAAGAAGCTGATATTCCAAAACGTCTATTTTGTGCTGCGCTGGCACTGGGCGCGGGAACGTTCACACTTACCGCGCTTCCCGGAACCCCATCTATCCACAACGTTATTCCTTCCGTCGCACTCGGAACGGACCTTTTTGCAGGGGCATGGCTTGGTCTTTTCGGGGGTGCAGTCATGTTCGTTCTAGGTGTCTGGTATCTGGAGCGCCAACGTGTCAAAGCCCATAAAGCCGGTGAAGGGTTCACGCCTGGCGCACATGATAATATTCCAGATTTAAAATCAATTGAGAAGGAGCTGCCACATTGGCTCGTCTCGCTGATACCTCTCGTTCTTGTCATTGCAACAATCCTTACGCCGCGCCTCATATCCTTAGCGAACCCCGAGAACGCGCCATCAATCGTGGAGTTTGCAAACTCACAACCGATCTTGTGGCCTTCGATTGCCTTAATATTGGCAAGCCTTGTGGCCTTGATTTTGTTTCCAGCCGTCCGCCATCAGCCATTAAAGGTCCTAGGGGATGGCACGCAGGATTCAATCATGCCCTTAATGGCCACTGCAGCCGTCATTGGCTTTGGCGGAGTTGTGGTCAAGACGGCTGGATTTACGACTTTCACGTCAGCCGTCATAAACGCCGACGTTCATCCACTGATTTCAATGGTAGCTGCCATAAGCACTGTAGCTTCCATCACTGGCTCTGCGTCGGGCGGGTTACAGATATTTATGTCGACAATGGCAGATTCCTACATAGCCATGGGCGTTGAGCCCGAGGAACTACACAGGCTGGTCGCTATGGCGAGCGGCGGATTTGATTCCCTTCCGCATTGCGGAGCAGTAATCGCTATGCTGACTATAACGGGTTTAACCCACAAGGAAGCTTATAAGGATGTTGCTGTTGTGACCGTGGCCATACCGGTCATTGCAACATTGTTGGCCTTGGGACTTGCTATCGTCACCTAATTTTACTGCGAACAGAAAATGCTCAATCCCTAGTATTTTTTACCATTAAAGACCGTGCCGGACACTTCCAGTTTATTGAGGTTCTGCACTCCGGCTTCGTAAGGATCTTGTCGCAAGGCCGTAAAGTCAGCTCGTTTCCCGACCGCGATGGAGCCGACTTCATCTTCCATGCCGAGAACATAGGCCGCGTCGATGGTCACGGCGCGCAGGCCAGCATCCAAGGACATTTTTTCATCAGGTCTGACAACGTCACCTTCCATGTTTTCACGATTGGTTGCGATCCATGCCAAAAATAGGGGATCAACAGGCGCCATGGTTAAGTCGGAATGAAACGCAACACGGACGTTATTGCGTTCGAGACTGCCAAGGCGGCTTATCGCGTGGGCGCGTTCAGGCCCCAGGCCCATCTCCGAATAAATATCGCTTAACATATAGAGATAATTGGGTTGAGCCGATACCGCAGCGCCAAGTTTAGCGATGCGAAGATTTTGCTCCTCAGTAGAAAATCCTAAATGCTCTAATGTATAGCGCTGGTTTTCCTCAGTGCCTTCCGCTTGTAAGGCTTCCAGAGAATCCAGTACAACGTCCAATCCCATATCTCCATTCACATGTGTATGGATGGAGTATCCGGCATTCCAAAAAGCCTTGCCCAACCGGTTCATTTCTTTTGGTTCCACAATCCACTTTCCCTCATGCCCATCAAGATAACCCGGAGGATTCATTTGCATATATTGAGAGAAGAATGCTCCATCGGACAGGAGTTTTACACGGTTGTTGAGCAGGAGCTTTTTATAAGGCCAGTTCTCCACGCGTTTCTCCATGGACGCAATTGCGGCTTCGACAGACCCGGTTCTAAACGCCATGCCGTGGGCGACGGGTACAAGCAGAACTCTAGCTGGCACATCGTCATTTTCAAAAGCGCCCGCCATTATTTTAGCTTCAGTATCGAAATCTGTGAACACACCCGTAGACATATCTGCGATTGTTGTCACACCTGCTTGCCGGATCATTTGTTTGAGTTCGGCAAACCCACCCGCCAAATGTTCATTGGATAATAAAAGCGGCGAGAGCTTGTTAAGCCCGACCGGACCAGCGGACTCAGATATCATCCCATGCTCATAATTTGCATGGCCAGGATCGGCTTTCGCCTCTTTGATTGCGGCGTCAAACTTCTCCTCAGTATCATAACCCATATAAGCCATTCCAGCGTCATTAGTGATGATCTCGTGGAAAGAGCGGTGCCAAACAAAAATAGGCCTTGTCGGGTCAATTTCGTTGAGCATTTGCCGCGTGATTGGCCCGTGCCAGAGATGGTGCCAACCCCAAGTGAAAAACGGAGTCTCTTTTGCGTTTTCGGCGTCAAATTCTTCAATCGCTGAATTAAGCCGTTTGTGATAGCCTTCAGGCGTGCGCACTCCTAAATAATCACCGCGTGGCAAGTTCCAATCCTCAGCCGTTATGAACTCCATAGGAAGCAAAACCGCTGCCATGACTGGATGTAGATGCGGATCAATTAGACCAGGCATTAGCACCTGATCTTCATAAGTCGTGTCAATTTTTGTCGGGCCTTCTATGCGGGATTGGACATCCGCCGCGTCGTTTCCGATTGCCACAATTTTTCCGTTTCGGACAGCGACAGCTCCAGCAGTTGGATTGTCTTCCTCCATTGTAATAATCTTATCAGCAACAAAGATAGTCGCAGGTGCGATACTGTTAGTTTGAGAGGGTTGATCCGCAGTTTCGCTTTTTTGGCATGCCGCCAAAAATAGTACGAAACAAGCCAACAATGCTGAAATGAAATTTCTATTACTCATTTTTCTCTCCAATTTTCCTAGTCACACAATTATTAGTGAAAGCTCGGGTTAATTCCTAAGTCCGCAGAGCTGACTTGATCCGGTACTTCGCCTACAAGATAAAACGGGCGTTCGAATACCGCACGGTCCCCATTAGGCGCCCAACTTGCACTAATGTTGCGGAATATCAGATCATCCTTAATGCCTCGCGATTGATGAGGTTCAAAAGAGTCGGTTACAAAAATGTCTCCCGGCATTGCCACGAATTTGTTGTCACCGATCCAATGCTCAACCGGACCACTCAACATATAGTAAAACTCGGGAATGGAATGGCTATGTTCGACATATCTTGCATGAGGTCCCCACGCCATTTGCGAAATATTAAAGTCCCATCCTCCATCTGGCCTGGACGCTTGAAATATTCCCTTATATCGGAATACTTCAGACCAACGCGTCAGAAGTTCACCTAACTGCTTAATGTCTTTGGCCCAAAAAAAGTTAGCCGTTTCCAACTTCTCTTTATTGAGCCAACTAATTTCGCCCTCATGCGAAACGGTGGAAACAGCGGAATAAAGATTCCTCTCATTTGTCACTTTCTCCCGGGCAATCGCCAAACCATCGGCCATTGCCTCCAATGGGCTGCCTTCGATAGGAGACATCCATTCTGAATTTACAGCGGAAGAGTTGCTAGGAGAGTGGTCCTGACCGTAGAATTGATAATCTTCCGGCATATTTGCAGATTTGGGCTGAACGTGCTGATTTGCTCCGGTCAGGTAATAACCGGCTGATCGATATTTTTGATCCCCGCCAGGCGCCCATCTTATCCAGATGACCTTAAGTGGGCCATCCTTAGAGGCTGATAATCTGCGAACATCATAGGGTTCAACTTTCGCCGTGGTCCCAGGGGTTACCGCCCATGATTGCTGCTCAATCGCAATATTTCCCTTACCTTCGATAACAATGTAGATTCCAGGCGCTCCGCCTGCATGGGCTGGCAACACGCCGCCAGGTCCAATCATTAGCTGAACAATTTTGATGTCGGGATGATCCAATGCCAATCGCATTTTAACAGCCCCGCCCAGTTGCTGTACCTTTTCGGTAGGCGCCAATGATCCCTCATGAGCGGCAAGTTTAATAATGTCTGTCAAATTACTCCAAGGAATTTCACTGGATACGTGAACAGGCGATCTCGATGCAGCGGCTTCAGGTCCACTCAAATTCTCCATGTCCAAAGCACGTTTCTTTCGGAATTCAGAGTAAACGCCTTTAAATGGATCCTCTGCACCATTTTCTGCAAAGTATATAGTCGGGTCGATTTCCGATACTTCGAGGTTTGTGTTTATCGATATGTTTGCGCATTCTACAGGCTGATCAACATTTGAAACATTGCCACCCACACATGATGTTAGACTGAGGCTGACAATAATAACTGCCAGCCCACTAACGTAAGGGCGATTTAGGAGTTGATGACGAATCGATTGTTTCATGACTGAACGTTCTTATAACTTGAGTTGCCGTTTTATAGTGATGTAGCCTTAATAGCCTCAAACTCACCGGCAAACTTGATAACAAAGTATGAAGTAGTCATTTTTTGTCAAAAATTCGACCCATATTCGTCATTTAAAGTCAATAAAAGGGAATTGTAAATCAAGTCCCCAATCTCTCCTTCCTTATATTCGCAGCTATCAAATAGTTCAAACAGGGGACGGGGTTTGAAGTCCATTCGTACGAAAACGTACGCTAAGGAATTAAACATTATATATGAGCTCTAACGACGTGATGAAAATACTACCTCATTAAAGTACAATTACTATTATAGAACGGTCTGCAAGTCTTCAATGCGTGCGATTGTAAACTATGTCGCCCTCTTTTAGGGTCGTAATGATCTTGATGTCTTTTATGTCACGGGAGTCTACTTTGAGTGGATTGGCTGATAGGATAACGAAATCGGCCAATTTCCCTTCAGTCAAGGTTCCTTTTCGGTCTTCCTCATAATACTGAATAGCCGCCCATTCAGTCAGCGTTTTCAAGCCTTCGTACGGCGTCAATCGTTGATTTGGTCCTAAGACTTTTCCGCTACGGGTCACGCGGTTAACAGTTGCATCAAGCACCCGCATTGAGTTTGGAAAAGTGACTGGTGCATCGTGGTGTGATGTTATGGTCAACCCGGCATCTATAACATCACGGGTTGGCGAAATATAATTAGCACGTTCTTGTCCCAATACAGATTCTGCATGCCAATCCCCCCAATAAAATGTATGCATTGGAAAGAGAGAGGGATGAACGCCAAGAACAACTAATTCAGGAATTTGGTCTTTCCGAAGTGTCTGGCCGTGGATAAGCACCGTTCTGTGATCATCATAATCATGAATGTTCTGTGCCGCTTTTAAAGCCGTTATATATTGATCAATAGCTGCGTCGCCATTCGCGTGACATAATATTTGCCAACGATTTTCAAACGCAGTTGTAACGTGCTTTGTGGCGTCTTCTGCGCTCATAATTGGGTAACCAACATAATCGTTTGCCTGGCCAGTAGGCGGCACATGATAAGGATGACTAAGCCAAGCTGTTTTTCCTTGGGGTGAACCGTCCAACGTAAGCTTAACGCCGCCAACCCTGTAATGATTATTGTAACGGCGCTCGTCGCTATAAAATTCTGGCGTGACCGCTTTACTATTCCAAATAATATCCGGGTACGAGACGACATCAATGAAGAGCCTGTCTTTGCGTGCAGCGGTTGCGAACGCAAGTGATGCGTCAGGAGTTGTACGGCCATCTTGGGCCGTCGTATAACCGTTTTTGGCGTACTCTTCCTGCCCTTTTTGTATAGCTTTAGCCATGAGTTCAGGGTCATTGACCATGAGGATCGGCATAATAGCGTTAAAGAATGCGGTTTCCTCCAGAACGCCTGTCGGTGTGCCATCATCATCTCTTCGAATGATGCCTCCTGCGGGGTTTTCGGTCTCTTTCGTATAACCAATTATCTCCAAAGCCTTGCTATTCACGGAAGCAAGATGGCCGGATTGATGAATTACCAGCACAGGATATTCGGTAGAGATACGGTCTAATATGTAAGCTGCGGGGTGATCTTTCTCCGCAAGTTGTGAATCATCATAACCGTTACCAATAATCCAACCAAATTTCTCAATAATATATTGTCCATTATCGGTATCCACCCAAGCCTGTGTTGTCTCAATGAGAGAGTCAAAATCACTGGCTGGCCCATCAGGTGGAGGAAGGATGTTGGCAAATAAAGACATAAAACCGGTCATGTAAACATGACCATGTCCGTCGATAAAGCCCGGAAGCAAGGTATCCCCTTTTAAGTCGGACAGGGCGGCAGTTTTGTCATACAGCCGAAATGCCTCGGCTTCGGCACCCACGAATATGATGCGTCCGTCTTGTTCAACCACGGCTTCAACATATTCGGGAACCGCGCCGCGCATGGTTACAATATCGCCGCCAAAATATATAGTTTGTGCGGGGTCAGTGTGGTTGGAGGCGGGGCTTTGACACCCAAAGACGATCAAGGATGCAACGAAGATGGTAGTAAATTTTAGAATTTTCATTTTGTGACTCTAGCGATACTAATGACGATGGGTTCGGTCAGGACTTGCCCTTGAAGAAACGGAAAATGTGTTTGTCCATCCCGGGCTTGAAGCGCTATTTGATCGACGACCTCCATGCCTTCAACCACTTTAGCAAAAACTGGAAACCCTTTTCCATCAGGTGATCGTTGACCGCCATGTTCGAATTCAGGTATATGATCTAAAGCAATCACGAAGTCCGGCAAAGCTTCGCCATTTCCCAGAATGTTGCGACCGAGAAAGACCACTCCGCGTTCAACTTTTAGACCTGTTGTCTGTGTATCTTCCAAAACCTCGAGTAACGGCAAATTCGTATCCGCCATTGATCGGATAGCGGAATTTTGCACGAATGGTGAGAGCATTCCCCCTTCAATAAACTTCGGCGTGTTTGGACTGTCCGCTAAGAAACCGACCCGGTATATCGCAGTGTCATCAAACGCGCCTTGGTCAACAAAATCTAAGAAATACGCCGAGGTTTCCGGGGCCGCAGTTTCGTTAACTTCAATAAGAATATTTCCCATGTCGGTCGAGAGACGCACATGCACGGAGTTTTCTTGTATAGGGGCCGCGCATGCGGCCAAAAAACCAACCACAAGAATATTTATAAAAGTACGTATGTATGTCTTCATTTGCGTTTTCCAGGATTAAGTGTTCAAATTGTTTCGATTTTGATGTTGGAGGTTTACATTCCTTATTCAGTCTTGAGGCCCTCCTTTGCAATTTGACCATCAACAAGATCACGAACTTGGGCCCTTAGTTTTTCCGAGTCGTAAACAATCCCGTCCTTGATCGTATAAACGATCCCTTTTGTTCTATTTAGCGTTCCCGTTTCAAAGTCGTATTTCTCGTGGCCTGTCCCGTATAAAACTTTGAAATTGGCAAGGGGATTTTCATTCACGATGACTAAATCTGCTCTCTTACCGATCTCGATCGTTCCGGTTTGACTGCCGAGGCCCAATAATCCGGCTCCGTTCATTGTCGCCGATTGAATGACTTCAAGAGGGTGAAATCCGGCTTCCTGCAAAAGTTCAAGCTCACGAACATAACCAAACCCATACGTCGAATACATAAATCCAGAGTCAGATCCAGCCACAACCCGTCCACCGGCATTTTTGAAATCATTCACGAATGTCATCCAAAGTCGGTAGTTTTCACGCCAAGCGACTTCATCCTCAGAACGCCAATTAAAAAAGAAAGAGCCATGTACTTTGGGATTAGCGGTGAACATACGCGTCATATAGGGCATAGTGTAATCATCATGCCACTCCGCTTCTTTAACACGCATCAAATCCCGCGCCACTTCGTAAATTGAAAATGTAGGGCTAAGAGTTAAATCATTTGCAATTAATTGATCTATGGTTTGGTTCCATGTGTCTGACCCTGGCTTTGCCGTTTGCTGCCAAAGTTTCCCGGCTTCGCGAAAACGGTCTTGCTCATTATTGTAGTCATAATCGAGGGGATAGTCTTGCACGCGGCGATCCGAGAACATGGCCTCGGGCAATCCATACCAATGCTCTAAACTATCCAAGCCCCAGGCGGATGTATCCAAAGCGTTCTGCCGCGTGACAAAAACCTGAGAGTGATGATATGCGGACCCCATACCTTGCAACTGTATTTCTTCCAAGGCCGCCTTAACGGCTGTGGGGGATCCTCCTAAAAATTTCACCCCATCAGCGCCTTTACGTTTAACGGCTTTGACCCAGTCCTTTGATGCACGTGCTGTGGCTAAATTCTCGGGAAATAAGGCGTAAGCTTTTATTCGCGGGGCAGAAATATTTCCTGCCGCACTGGCCGTTTTTTGCCGAACAGCCCAGTTGAGCCCCATTAAACTGCCAACATCGCGGACCGTCGTCACGCCGTGAGCCAGATAAAGTTTAAATACATATTCCGGATCAGTAAGCTGTCCGCCGTAAATGTGTAATGGATTGCCAAGATGGGAATGCGCGTCAATCAATCCGGGCATGACATACTGTCCGCTTGCATCAATAACTCTCGTTCCCGGTGCTATTTTAACGGCGCCGTCTGTACCGGAACGTGTTCCCCCGACATGATCAATGGCGATAATACGTGAGTTTGCGATCGTAATATTGACGCCGCCTTGAACGGGAGCGCCTGTTCCGTCAATCAAGTTGACATTTTTGATGATCAACTTTGTAAATGGGCCTTCTGCCTCAGACCCGCTTAGAGGTGCGTCAATCGGTGCAATGCCCATTGACGTAAATTGTGAAATTATCTCTTCCCCCGGTTCTCCTCCGGCAGATGAAGACGCGGCAAAAGCGGCGTGTCCGACACAGAAAAAAGAGGACAGTAATCCGGTTGTAAGTACCTTTGTTATCGTGCGCATATAGCCCTCTAAAGTTTGTTGCTCAAATGAGACCGCAGGCGATCAAAAACTTCGCGTCCCGGTTTCGCTTCGTATCTATCCGGACAATGTAGCCCGTCCGGATAGAACATAAAGTCTATATTCGTATAAGTGTGATCCGGCTGAACGCCGACTCGCCCCCATGGATCCCTGCCACCTGAAACGACTACAATAGGGTCTGTGACTTTCTTGAGTTTCTCGGACACATTCCAAGGGGCAGCGTTCAAATATGCAGGCTCTTGACCAAAAGTCGCTTTACAGTCGTCAACGTGATCCTGCACAGAAAATGGAAACGGCCCTCCTATGAAAAATGTACCCACCTCCGTACATTGCTGATATTTCCAAGTGTACCAATTGTAAGCCCCCGTACGAGCTTTTTCAGATGATGGAACTTGCGGCACTCTCATTTTCGACCATGCGTCCATCTGACTTTTAACTTCGGACGGTAGATTGTCATCAAGGGCTTTTAGAAAATCCGTGGTCGGAAGGGGGGCAATCTCTGATATAAATGGTCTTAGGGGTTGCATGGCCTGCATCTGCGACAGCCCGACACTCAATGCCATAACATCGCTTTGGGATTTCCAAGCCTTACCGTATGGTTGCGCGGGATAGAGAGCTGACATGTGCCTTTGTAAATGAGGCGCGATAGTCTTTCCGAGTAACTCTTCGGCATGTTCGCCGTATTCCGAAAAAGCAAAGTCGTAGGTGATGACCGCAGAGGACGATAAAACGACATCCACGGTACCCGGGTATCGCGACGCAAAATCTATGACCAAAGAACCGCCATAGCTGTAGCCCGCACCGATCCACGGCCCCGTGAATTCAGAGCGGTAGGCATCTATGAGGTTTTTGTAATCTGCAAGAACTTGATCAATTTTAACATACTCCGGAACGCTCTGATCACCTTCGGTTATGCTTTGGCCATATCCCCGATGGTCGGCAGTTACGAATATGAAATCTTTTGGTGATCCATAATTTTTAAAAAGCGCAATGAGTTTCTCTTCGGTAGAATCAGTTTCATTGCCGAGCATGAAAAATACGGGGGCGTCGTTTTGAGCGCCCCTAGGCTTTAGCAAAATGATTTGTTGCTCAAAGGTTTCGCCCTCTGGATGCGCGTGATCTATGGGTTGAGACATCCACCGTGTTTCAACGCTAAACATATCGGTTGCCGCAGACTCAATAACGTGAGCTGTCGGTTTCACCTGCGGCAATTGAGTGACTATAGTGTTTTGAACCTTGCAAGAGGAAACAAAAGCGGATGCCAAAATCATCAAGGATAACTTTAAGTGACCAACCATGTTTTTGTTTCCTCCGGGACTAATGAACCTCGCCTTAGTTAAAGTTCTTGGAGAACTGGATTGTAAAACTCCGTGGAGGATCAATATAACGGAAGAAGTTGTTTCCTGTTGTTCCTAACAAGTTGGAAAGCGGTAAGTCGTTACCCCACTGACTTGTTTTCTCGTTCGTCAGGTTTTTACCAATGACAGCAACTGACCACCCATTTTCTTCATCAACTAAACTAATGCGCCCACCAACTTTGATGAAATCATCTTGCGCGAGCTGTGGTTCCAAGTCACCGGGAATTTCATAACCGGAATTATAGACCGCATTGGCTTCAAATCGGGCTGTCCAATTTGCGGAAACATCCATTTCGTACCCGGTACGGGCCGTTAGTGAAAAGTCAGGGGCAAACTGCAAGGGACGTCCGGAAAGGTCCTGCCCAGCAACCGTAATAAAGCTTCCCGGATTGTTAGGGTCTGGAACTTGCACTGTTGAACTTGTGCCATCAGACAAAGTCAAAGCCGGACCCGGCAAGTAATCACCATATGTCGCGTTGAGCCAACTTGCAGCCGCTGCAATATCCCAATTATCTGTGACCTGATAAGCGAGATCGGCTTCAAGACCATAAGTTTCTGCGGTCGCTGCGTTCCCCACAATAAAGGAGGCTACGCCATCAAATGTAGAAACCTGAAGGTCTTGGTAGTCATTGTAGAACCCGGTTACATTAAACCGTCCGGCTCCGTCTCCGAATGAGGTTTTCGCCCCCACTTCGAAAGCATCGACTTTTTCACGGTCAAACTCGGCACTGGCAGCCGTGCCTTGAACATTATCTTCATCAAAGCCGCCAGCTTTAAATCCACGAGCATAGCGTCCGAAGACCATAACGTCATCACTCATGTCATATTCAAGGATGGCTTCACCTGTAACAAAATCCTCGCTCCGCGACCTGTTGCTCAGCGCCTGAACATTACCCAAACCAAGATTTGGATAGACCGCTGAGAGTAAAGGACTGACAACATCCGAACCGATTGGCGTGTAGAAAAGCTCCTTAGTCGAATCTTTCTCATCCTTTGTGTACCGCAATCCACCCGTAATGCGGAATGTGTCGCTGATATGATACGTTCCTTGGCCAAATATAGCCCAGCTTGTTGTGTCTTGTGTGAAAGCTTGGTTTCTACGCCCTGTCAATGCAGCAGCTGGAACGCCAGCAACGCCCGTCAGAAAAGCTGCTACTGGTGGAACAGAGGTGAAGTCTGCATTTACAGCCTTTGTATTTCCAAGTTCTTCCGAACTATAAAATCCGCCGACAATATAGTCAAAATTACCGCCTGTTGGTGATGCCAACCGGATTTCCTGACCAAAGGCATTGTAATCTTGATTTTCACGTTGCGCCAAAAAATTAAGACTAGAATAATCTGTGTCACGTCCCGCTAGGGCTTCATATTCATTATAGCTCGTGATGCTTGTCAGTGTGTGTTCACCAATATCCCAATTTACGGTCGCGGAAAAATTACTCGCATCCGTCTCATCGCCTTCGAAATTGAAGTCGGATGTTGTACCTGGTCCGGAACGCACATAATCGAAATTGGTTTCAGTTCCCGGATCGATAGCTGCCGTTAGAGCACCCAACAATGCGCTTGCACTGGTCAATTGGTAATTATCACCCACGCGGTCGTAGGAGTTACTTTCTGCCTTAAGTAAAATTTCTAAATCATCAGACGGTTGAAATAAAACCTGTCCCCGAAGAATTAACTCATCCGTTGCTGGTTCATCGTTACCCGTCAACGTGTTTTCCATGAAACCGTCTGCATCAGAATAACGAATACCAAGGCGTACTGCGACCTTGTCACCAAGTGGACCCGAAATGATACCCTCAACTTCTTTCTTATCAAATTCCGGTGTGTAAGCACCCATGACACGCGCTTCAAATTCCTGTGTGGGACGATTGGATGTTATGTTAAACGCTCCGCCAATGGTATTTTTACCAAATAACGTTGCTTGTGGCCCCTTAAGAACCTCGACACGGGCAAGATCGAAAAACGGGTTCCGACTGGAACGGGCGCGCCCGTAATAAACGCCGTCGACAAACGTTCCGACGGATTGCTCAAAGCCTTGGTTTACACCCGAACCGATACCGCGAATGAAGATCGAGTCTGCCGCGTTACCTTTTGCTACTGTGACGCCCGGGATGAAGTTCGTTGTTTCTTCGAGACTCGCAATGGATTGCTCCGCCAAATCATCTCCGCCAATAACGGAAATCGATAAAGGAACCTCTTGCAGGTTTTCTGCGCGCTTTGTCGCTGTTACAATAATTTCATCGAGCTGTTGCGCGGCGGCATTTGGAGCGACTGCGACCAAGGCTGTCGTCAATAATATCCATGTATTCTTTTTCATTACATTTCCCCTGTTAAACCGAATAAGAGTTATTTGAATTTAGTGTGTATTGTATGTGGCTCGAAAGTGACGTATCATTTTACGACAATGTGAAACAAACGGAGACGGATTGATTGTATTCGACTTACACCGAACCCAAATATAGCGGCGAGGAAAACACGGCATTCATTTCGAGTGGTGTCCTAAAGGGCCTCACTGACACAGCTAAAGAACTTGCCATTGATTTAGAGCCGTTTCTTGCACGCAATCATATCCAACCGAATACTCTAAACTCTGATCGAGGTGTTATACGGTTTGCCAGCGTCGTAGATCTATTGGAAGATATTGCCGTTAACACGAAGACTGAAGACTTTGGTCTTCGTCTCGGTATTACTCAACCACCTCTTAGCTTCGGTTTGCTTACTGAAATAATCAAGTCGTCTCGAAATATTGGTGATGCGCTCAATAATGCGCAAAGACATGCGCACGTTTACAATCAAGCCGCACATTGGAGTTTGCGTATTGATAACGGCGAGGCCATACTCTCCCGCCATGTCAAAGTTATGTACCCGAGACGGATTTCGCAACATCTCTCGCTTTCAATTGCAATAATGTATAAAGCGATGAAACGGTTTTGTGGTGAAAGCTGGGAGCCAAAATCGTTCCACTTCACCCAAAGTCCCCCAATAAAAAGCGACTTGTATCGGGTGTTTTTCAGAGCACCGTTATATTTCAACTCGGATTTCACTGGCATGGTATTCGATAAGAGTACTTTGGGCATTCCTATTCCGAGCTCTAACCCCGCACTCTTAAAAATTCTGATACAGCATTTAGAAACAGACAATAGTACATATTTAGAAGCGCGTTTAAAAAATTTCATTCGCTCCCAAATAGGAACCGGGTTTAATCGGCTGAATTTTTTCGCGAGACATGTTGGGGTTCATCCACGAACGGTACAGCGTATGCTGGCTGCGGAAAATTTGAGCTTTCGAGAGATACTTAGCGAGATCAAATGCGACATTGCGCAACATTACCTCATCAACTCTTCCAATTCACTCGCCGAAATATCCTTCATTCTTGGGTATGAAAATGTCAGCGCCTTCTCCCGTGCTTTTACCAGAGAAACCAAGGGGATTTCCCCGAGCCAGTTTCGACTTATAAGCAATTCGGATCAAGATTCCTTCAGTATTTTATAAATCGTGGAACGTCCTATACCTAGCTCTTTTGCAATAGTAGCTGCCCCCAACCCGCTTTCTGACAATTTACGCACTCTTTCACGATCTACCGTGCGCTTCCTGCCAAATCTGACACCATTGGCTTTGGCTTCAAGACGGCCTTCGTTTGTACGTTCGAGAATGCGTTGCCGTTCCGCTTGGGCTACAGCAGACAATATCGTAACAACCATTTTACCCATTGTTCCTTCCGTACTAATGCCGTCGTCCAAAAATCTTATAGCTACGCCAATTTTATCGAAATCCTTTATCAATCCGATCATGTCAGCCGTGTCACGACCAAGCCTGTCTAGCTTCTGAACCAGTACCACATCTCCGCCTTCAACCTTAATCTTGAGCAACGTTAATCCCTCACGCTCAACATGAGCCCCGGAAGTTTTGTCTGTGAATATTCGACTTTCAATTACACCGGCTGTTTTGAGAGCTTTAATTTGCGTATCCAACGACTGTCGACTGGTGGAGACGCGGGCATAACCAAATAATCTCATGTAGGGCGTCTCCAAAATCGAATTATAGAAACTTTGTCTCTAAATCCGAGATTACCGATTTAATAGACAAACTATAACACAGGTCGTAGGGTGTCCACTAACTTATAATATAATAGACAGGCATAATGGCCGTAGATTTCCTGACTGACACACAAAAAGAACAATATGGTCAGTATTATGCTGAACCCAATGATATTCAGCTTGCCAGGTATTTCTATCTCACGACATCAGACATGGCATATGTAAAGCTGCGCCGGGGAGATCAAAATAGGCTTGGATTTGCTCTTCAGCTCACAACCGTCCGGTTTCTTGGAACATTCCTTACAGACATGACGCGTGTGCCACCCGGAGCAATAAGTTTCGTGGCAAGGCAGCTTGCAATTACTGACCCTACAATAATTGCGGACTATGCCATTCGTGAAACAACGCTACGAGAACACAAAGCTATCATTCGCAAATACAATGGGTATATTGATTTTGGAACGCCGCCGTGGGGCTTCCGCCTCACTCGATACCTCTACACACGAGCGTGGATCAATAATGAGCGCCCAAGCCTGATGTTCGATTATGCCACGGCATGGCTCATTCGACAAAAAATCCTGTTGCCGGGCGCATCGACCTTGACCCGTTTAATCTCTTCAATACGCGAACGTGCTGACAATCGTGTTTGGAAACAACTCTCCGATCTCGCAACACTGGAACAGAAACACAAACTTGATACAATGTTGACAGTACCGGAAGGAACTCGCATCTCAAACTTTGATGCTTTTCGCAAAGGTCCCGTTAGAGCCAGCGGCCCTGCATTTATCCGCGCTGTTAAACGACATCTTGATTTAAGTGATTTCAAAATTTCGGAACTCGATACATCACGAATTCCGCCCACTAGGCTTAACGCACTGGCAAGGTATGCTGCGGTGTCTTCCATGCACAAAATTCTGAGATTATCCGATGAAAAACGGACAGCTGTACTGATTGCCTTTGTTCATTCGTTCGAGACGATAGCTTTGGACGACGCTCTCGATGTGCTTGATCTCATGATGACCGATATTGCGAACGAAGCTAAGAAAACCGGTCAAAAGAAGCGCCTGCGCACATTGAAGGATCTCGACAAATCCGCATTGGCACTTGCCGAAGCCTGTTCCGTCTTACTTGATGGCACTATTCATGATGAAGACATTAGACAGGAAATTTTTTCCCGACTGCCAAAGGACTTGCTCAAATCTGCGATAGACAGCGTCAATACGTTGGCGAGACCTGCAAAAGGAACCTTTCATGACGAAATGGTTGAGCAATATGGTAAGGTCAAACGCTTCCTGCCGACATTATTAGAACACATCAAGTTTGAAGCAACGCCTTCAGGACGGTCTATACATGCTGCGATGACTTACCTAGCGGAACTCAAGCCGTCGAGATCTCACTTGCTTAAAGAACCGCCTATCAAGTTCGTTACAAAACCTTGGCGTAGATTGGTCTTTGACAAACAGGGGCGTGTTAACAAGCAGGGTTATACATTATGCCTCCTGAGTCGTTTGCAGGATGGATTGAGACGACGTGATTTATACGTTGATAATAGTAAATGTTGGGGCGACCCGCGAACGAAGCTGCTAGATGATAAAGAATGGCAGGCTCAGCGCACTCAAATATGCCGATCGCTCGGACATCACGGCAATCCGAAAACGGCTATTGCGGATTTATCCGGGCAGCTTGATGCGACATATAAAGCGGTTGCCGCCCGCTTTAGCGCTAATGACGCCATTAAAATTGATTATAGCAAAAAACATCCGTCACTTACACTTTCGAATTTGGATAAGCTAGAAGAACCCGAGAGTTTGAGTTGGTTGCGAACCAACGTTCAGCAGCGCCTACCAAAGATTGACCTAACGGAGCTCATGCTTGAGATTAATGCTCACACGGGTTTCGTTTCAGAATTCTCCCATGTCAGCGAAACAAACTCACAATCAGATGATTTCAATGTCAGCATGTGTGCTGTTCTTCTGGCAGAAGCCTGCAATATAGGTTTTGAGCCTTTGATCCGGGGACAAATTCCGGCGCTCACGCGATACCGGCTCAGTTGGGTAAAACAGAATTACTTGAGATCGGAAACCTTGCTTCGTGCCAATTCGTGTCTGGTCAATCATCAATCGACCCTGGATCTGGCTAATAGCTGGGGAGGAGGTGATGTTGCGTCCGCCGATGGTATGCGGTTTGTAACACCGATAAAAACATTGCACGCTGGACCTAACCGAAAGTATTTTGGCTCGAATAAGGGCATTACGTGGTATAATTTTGTCTCGGATCAATACTCCGGGTTTCACGGGATTGTCATTCCCGGCACATTGCGAGACTCTATGTATGTCCTTGAAGGACTTCTCGAACATCAAACGGGCTTAAACCCAACCGAGATAATGACGGATACGACCGGCACAAGCGATATGGTTTTTGGATTGTTCTGGCTTCTTGGTTATCAGTTCTCGCCGCGACTTGCCGATGCGGGGGAAGCCGTATTTTGGCGCATTGATCCGAATGCTAATTACGGGGCCCTTGATAAACTCGCCCGGGGTAAGAGTAGGCCGGATCTTGTAGAGCCTCATTGGGACGATATGATGCGAATAGCGGGTTCGTTGACGTTGGGTCGCATACGTGCCTCTGAGTTGATACGTTCACTTTTGAAAACAAGCCGTCCATCTGGTCTCGCCCGCGCAATCATTGAAGCCGGCCGTATCAACAAGACCCTCTATCTACTGAACTACATCGACAATGAAGAATATCGGCGGCGCATCCTTACTCAACTCAATCGCGGTGAAGGTCGTCACGCGGTTGCCCGTGTGATTTGTCATGGTCAACGAGGTGAAATCAGAAAACGTTATAGGGAAGGACAAGAAGACCAGTTAGGAGCTTTGGGGCTTGTTACGAACGCCGTCACGCTATGGAATACAATATATATGCAAGAAGCCGTGCGTCAGATTGAAAGTGAGGGCACGGAAATCAATGAATGTGATTTGAAACGGCTTTCGCCACTACTGTATCGCCATGTCAATGTACTCGGGAATTACTCATTCTCGCTGGCAAAATATGTATCAAAGGGCAATTTGCGACCTCTAAGTAAACCTCAAGATCGAGATTAGCGAATTCCTTAGCGTACGTTTTCGTACCAATGGACTTCAAACCCCGGGACCCAAAATGTCTAAGAGAGCACTATTATTAGCGGCAACAAGCCTAGCCATGGTCGGTCACACAGCCCGCGCACAAGTGGACGAAATTATTGTTACTGCGACGAAGCGGGCAGAAAGCGTTCAAGACGTTTCACTCTCTGTAGCGGTCGTCGGAGGAGAAGCCCTAGAGAAAGCTTCGATCAAATCGCTTGAAGAAGTCTCAGCGATGATCCCGAATGTGCACATTTCGGAAGCCCAAGCGGCGGACAATATATTCATTCGCGGTATTGGTTCCGGTGTTAATCAGGGTTTCGAGCAATCCGTGGGGACTTTCATTGACGGTGTCTATTATGGCCGGGGTCGTTCGGTTCGCAACCCATTCTTCGATGTCGCTAGAATAGAGGTTCTGAAAGGACCACAGTCAACATTGTTTGGTAAAAACACCATCGCCGGTGCGTTTAACATCACAAGTAACCGCCCGACGTCTGAGACGGAAGGACGTGTAACCGCAGCCTATGAAGTTGAAAATGATGGAAAGACAGTTGAAGGCGTTTTCTCAACACCCCTAAGCGATACATTCGCTATTCGCCTTGCGGGTAGGTACTATGAAACAGATGGGTATCTTGAAAATTCATTCACGGGTACAACTCACCCAGATCGTGAAGAATATTTATTACGTGCCAGCGCGCTATGGGAGCCGACCGATAAACTCGATATTCTGGTTAAAGGGGAAATCTCCAATACAAAAGTAACCGGGCGTCCAAGCCAACTCACCCGCACTTCACCTCTTGTCCAGCTTGTTCAGACCCGTAACGATCCTGCAGCAGAATTTGATTTTGATTACCGCGGGTCAAACGGAGGAGTGGGACCAGTGTTTTCCGCTCAGGATGATGATTCTGACGCCTATAACTTCACTATAAATGCCAGTTATGATATCGGCGAGCATACCCTAACCAGTGTAACCGGGTTCAACGGATATGAGTACATGGAGTCCAACGATTCTGATGCCATGAATGTTGGTTTCATTACGCAAGACCGCCAATCCGAATATTCATCTTTTGGACAAGAAATCCGGCTTACATCACCAACAGGCGGAAAGTTCGATTACATTATTGGCGCGCACTACAGTAAAGAAGATTTGGAGTTCTTTAAACCAACACATCTTGACGCAACATCAATTCCTGAAATATTCAACGCTTTGACAGTTGGGTTAGGTGTTCCTGGTCCGGTTCTGACGGTTACCCGTATACAGGACTTTCAACAAGATACGGAAAGCCTTGCTGTATTCGCCGACGGTACATTCAATGTCTCAGAACATTTTCGGATAAATGGTGGTCTTCGTTGGACGCAAGATAAGAAAGACGCTGATAAAAACCTATTTTACACGCAGCTTGACACGGTCACACCTTTTCCACTTGCGGATATCGTGCTCCCCAATTTGGGGCTTGGTAGTCCTCATACGTTTACTGGATTGTCACGTAAAGAAGATGCAGTAACGGGCAGTATCGCTGCTGAATTCGACGTGAACAGCGACATCTTGCTTTATGGTCGTTATGCGAGAGGCTTTAAGGCGGGCGGTTTTGATGAGGACAATGCGCAGGGTAGTTTGCCAGACCAAGAATTTCAACGCGAAGAAGTTGATTCTTTCGAAGTTGGCTTTAAATCTACAATTCTTGATGGCATGGGGCGTTTGAATGTATCGGCATTCCACAATAAGTTCTCAGACCTTCAAGTCTCGACATTTGACGGCGTCGCCTCATTCGTGGTCGGTAACGCTGCATCGGCTATCACCAAAGGTCTGGAGGCGGAGCTTACTCTTCAACCAACAGATAAATTTGACCTTGCCGTCGCTGTTGGCTTGCTGGATGCAAAATATGATGAGTTTGTGAATGGGCCGAGCATATTTGGCGGTCCAGCATCGACGGATCTATCTGGTCGGAACCTACAATTTGCGCCCGATGTTACTTTTAACTTTAATGCGGGTTATGACGTACCCCTGAATGATGACCTAGCCTTACGCTTTGATGTGAATGGGTATAATAATTCAGGTTATGATGTTCCCGGTGACCTTGATCCATTCTTGGCTCAAGGAAGCTTTTTCAAACTTGGTGGTCAAATCAGACTGTCATCTGAAGACGGCGGTTGGGACCTAGCCGTAATCGGCAAAAACCTGACCAATGAAAAGACAACAGCGTGGGGCAACGACGTACCTTTAGGGAACTTACTCGGGAACAACTATTTTCAATTCATTGATCCACCGCGGACTGTGACACTACAGGCGACTAAACGGTTTTAGACTATAGAAATGGGATTTTATCCCCTAACTTAGCGGCTTGTTCTAAAAGACGAGCCGTTTTTTTGGTGTTATATTGCGTAAAGCCGCCCTGCAGAATCAGTAGTGTCGTGTATGAATAATTCTATTGTTGGTTGATCACCAATGAGAGGCGTCCATGAAACGGTCAATTATTTCAGCATCTAGGTGCCAAATATCTCGCCATTTTCCTCCGCGACGAAAGTCCATTTGTCCGCTGACATCCAATAGGACAAGGCTTCGTCTTTCGTCAGATCTCTGTCCAAGGCATAGGTTTGTCCGTCGCGAATAATTGGCCTTATTATCGACCAAACGGCATCGGTGTCATTTGCAGTAGCAGGTCGAATGTTCAACATTTGCGGATTTCCAAAGGCGGATTGTCAATTCGAAACTGTTTTATTCAGAAATCGGTCATCATCAACCTAACAATTTCTTATGTCTGGTTTTGCCGCCAATTCGGTAGTCCCCTGAAGCGGACATACCAAGAGGCCGTAATTGGGCGATTTTAAGCCGCTCGGTTATTGTCTGCTACGCCTCAGCTGAAATACGTTTCCGCGCTTCGCTTGCCTACTTTGCACGTCCCAACCGAATAATGCGTGATTAATTTAATAGAACTGGGTGTCAGAACTAGCGTCAGTTGCCAGTCATGATGCGTAGAATCTGCAATAATGACAGAGTAAGCGTAAGCACTCTCCACTTTTGCTAAGCAAATCCAGTATTACATTGAGCACAGGAAAACTCTTAAAATCAGCCGGCGTATTGAACCCGTTTCGCAAGATCGAGTTCAATCTTGCCGTAGGGATTTACATGCTCGTATATTAAAGGCGTGATGCCCCTGAAATCATCAGGTGTCATTTTATCCCTCCATTCGGGCTTGGACAAGACGCTTTGGTACATGTGAGTATTTACATAAATTAGCGAATTCTGTAATAAATGCAGAGCCTGCACCGAAAGGTCCTGCCCCTCCTCCGTGTTGGTGCTTATCTCACCTGATTTTCCGAAGAAGATGAAATTGGTGGCGCTATTCCAGTTCTCCATCACATTCAAACCTTTTTGGATTTCCTGACGGAATTTCAGGGACCGCAAATAACGGCATGCAAAGATCGTTTTTATAGCACGGCCAAGCTCCGCAAGTCCCTTATGAGTTGGATGCATGACATCTGATCTGTAAAACCGCCGTAATATAGTGTCCGGATCTGATTTCCCCAGCTTCATAGCCACTGCATATTTGATCATTTCGCTATATTGCTGCCTAATCAGCTCCCAGTTTATGGGCCGATGTGTAAGACAGCCTATTTCATCAAGAGCGGATAAAATTCCGCCTTCGGGAAGGTAGAGCTTAAAATTTGCAATATTCTTGATGCGCGGTGCCAGATCAAATCCAAGTAAATAGCAAAACGCAAACGCGATTTCAGTTTGGCCGTGGGAGTCAACAAACTGACGGCTTATTTTCATATTGGAGGCGTGATTTAAAAACCCCGTAATCATCGAGGCCGGCTCGGGCGTAGACACCTTTTTAGCCTGACTGTATAAGCAAACAGAGCCATTCTCCACATGCCAGTAGATCATCAATCCGCTATCGCCATATCTTAGATGCTGCTCCGCCCTTGGGTTTTTATCCCACGCTTGGAACTGTTTTGAATCTGAGGCACAGGTCGTGTTCGAGTGTCCCCAGATATCAGGGTCGCGCGTAGATAATATCGAGTTGATGACAATGCGGTTAGCCTCCCTAACCGATTCGGCGTCAATAAACCTGCGGTTCACATGCAAAAGCTGTTCGTAGGATGCATTATTAACTGCGGCGCTTGTCCGCTTTATCCCCGTATTACTTCCCAAGGCATAAAGGCACAACAGCTGCCGTTCTCGTGTACGTGATGGATCCAGGTTTTGATACTCGCCGATTGTCTTGAAGACTTTCAGGAAGTTCGTATCGAGCGCTGTTTCTTTGAGCATGTCCATCAAACTGATCATTGGCCACTGGTAATAAATCTGGCGTTTGATGGCCGCCAAATTCTTTGGTTCGACTAATCGGGGCAATTTCTTGATTTTGAAACGCCGCTCCGGACCCCAATCCACTGACACATGTGGGTTCTTGGTAATTTCGGCATTAAGGCCGAGAAGTTGATACTCCATCTCAAATTTGAGATTTTCGATCATACCGCGAGGATCGTCAGATACATCCAATACCTCGCAATATTTTCCGACGTTCTCGGCAAAGTCTTCGGGCGTATCTTCATCCGGGTTTCTGTATTTTCGGCTCACTTTCACCCATATCGATCTCGACCGCAAACGGTCTCGTAGACTTGTCACTACGGATAGCTCGTAACTGTAGCGGTCAACAACACCGTTTTGATCGGCTACAGAGGACAATAAGGATTTGGAAATGACGCCATTTATTGGAATATCGTCTTGTCCTATGATAATTTTACGTTGGTTGAAATTAAGGTGTATCCAATCCAAGGCTCTAAGAAGTGGCAAGCATTCAGCATTATGAGATTCAAACTCTATAGTATTGAGCAACACTTTAAGTAACCGCCGATATGTCGTCTTCCAGCGTTTGTGCATGTGCAAAAATGTGCTCTTCTTTTTTGTTTCAAGCAAAGTTTGTGTTTTAATCAGGGATTGAGCATCCGTTTTAGAAACAATACCGAAAATTACGTCTTCAACAGACCCTTGAGGATTTTCCAGTGAAGCGGCCAAAATATCCATAAGGAGTTTTTCGCGGTTTATCAGTTTGTTGGAGTTCTTAGATACGCTGGTTTGAAAGGCGTTTCGTGCGCGCCGCTGCTGACCTTGTATAAGATTGACCAGCGTATCAATGAGGCCGTCGGTCAGCTCTTCTTCACGGCGGCACAGGTAGATCGCGTACATCCCTATTTGTTTTTCATCGTGATGACGCCGAATTTCCCACGGCTCTTGCTGCCTGATCCGTTTCCGGATTTCTGTGCTCCACTCTTCATCGAGACTTTCGAGGTATTTACGCGGTAAATCCAGGTCTTGAATAAAAGATACAAGCCGAACTGTTTCGTCAAAAGTTTTGTGGTTGGGTTTGTCGTTATGTTTGCGAATATCAGCCAAGCTAGGCTGCAAGTCCTTGCCTGCCAGTGATTTCAATAACTGTTCATGGCTTCGCTCATTCAATCGGGCGTAAATGTTTACATATTCCGCGTTATCGTGCTTTGCTCTAAACGCATTGCATTGCCGTTCGAGTTCTCTTTCTGTGAGGGGTAAGTTGCCAAGTTTAAAAACCTTGACCCTAATCGCCGTTTTGAGTTCCTCTGCTGACAGTTTCAAAAGTGACGTATTTGCATGTAACCAGTTTTCTAAGCGGCCTTCGTCTTCTTCGCCCAATGGCTTCAGGGTAAGGTATTCGCTGATTTCAATGCGCCGCCGCCGTTCGGTTCTACCGGAAACCTCAAGCAACTCCGATCCACTGACTTTAAGCTGATCTTTCAAATAATTCAGGGCTTTTGTGCTAATTGCATCTTGTCGCTTCGGGAAGCGCCCCATTCTCTGATAGAACTTAATTTGATAGGCATAATCGAGCTGTGTATCTCTTTTCTTTTCACTCAAGAACCGGGACTCATCAAAACTGATTGTCCAGCCATCTGTAACATCATCACCACTGTCGTTGAAAGTCACCTAATTCTTCCGTTTTTGGTGGAGCGTATGGGTGCGAATCGGTTATTCAGAGTCTAATTCAGAAGATATTTGTGGATTGTATTGTCAGCGCCGCGCAAGTTCTGGAATTGTTCCGAATTCTGGCCATATTTGACACGATTGTTGCCACTAGGCCGTGTTGCCGTCTTCCAAGGTCGAGGTTTTCACCTTGGTGTGGCTCCACGCAGGGTGCGCGATAAAAAGGGCCGTCAATGTCAGCAGCGTTGCAGCAATAAATTTAACTTTCATCATCATCTCTATCGTTTGAGTTTGTCGAACAGATCGACAAGTTCGGACACTTTTTGCCGTTGCGCATTCGGATCACCGGATTCGATCGCGGCGTTGACGCAGCCTTGCGCGTGATCTTTCAGGATTTCACTTTCTGCCCGCGCCAGAGCAGATTTCACCGCCTGCATTTGGGTTAAAACATCAATGCAGTAGCGGTCATCTTCCAGCATACGGATAATGCCGCGGACTTGGCCTTCAATCCGCTTGAGGCGGTTGATCGTTTTATCAGAATGCGCGGTCATATCTTATTTCTGTTCCTCACATAAGTGTGAAAAAATATGCCCCTAAGGGGTATTTGCTTTCTTAACAATTTTGCGCTAGGACGCAAGTATGAGAGTCATATCGACCATCATATCCTTTTTTGCGGCCTGGCTCATCATTGCCACGCCGGTTATGGCCTGTTGTGTCACAGGCCATCTGGATCAAGGTTCTAACAGCGCGTCAGCGGAGCTTTCATCTTTACCACCCTGTCACCAAGGACAGGCACTTGACACTCAGGCAGACGATACGGATCATCAAATGCCGGAGAAATTCTGCCCGTCCTGTGATGATTGCGCCTTTTCCCCGCCTGATCATGGCGAAAGTGTTCAGGCAATAACGGCCTCCACAGATTTAGACGTTATCGCAATCACGCAAATTTCAGCCAATATTATTCCCGCAGACCTTGGCCTGCCTGACAGCACGGCTCCGCCGCGACGGCGAAGCTTGCCCGTCGACAAGCCGCTTTTCGCGACCGACAGCCTCCTCATTTAAACTCCAGACATAGTCAAAGCTCGGAAAGACTAAAGCTTTCCGGTGATTTTCGCATGTTCATGGAGATTTGCGGATGTTTATCCGTCTCACAACCGCCTTTTACAAAGGTCAGAATTCAAAACCCAAGCTCCCAAGAGCCATGCTTACAGTCGCGTTCCTTCTATTGGGATCTGCGCTGATGACGCCTGCCCTGCCTGCGTCTGCGCAAACAGATTTGGGCGACATCGAAACGGTCCAAGACACCGAAGTGATACAGCTTGGCAGCACGCAGTCTTTTGCAGACGATTATGAGGATTGGGAGACTGAGACATCATCTCAGCCCGTCAGAGCTGTAAAGATGAGCCTGGCTGAACTTAAAGCCCGCATCCGGCAACATCCGACCTTAGAGACCTATGCCTATTCCGCCGCAGCGGATCGCTTACGCTCAGAGAGCGCCCTCTCCCTGCCTGACCCTGTCGTTTCGCTTGGGCTTAATAATGTCCCGCTTTTCGATCCATCTTTTTCCGAATATCTGCCTTCGAATAAGGCCGTCGGCGTGCGGCAGGAGCTGCCAAGCCGGTCTGCGCGAAAAGCTGCCTCTCTGAAATCCTTAAGACTGGCCGATCAATCTGACCTTGGTTCTGAGGAACGCTATGCCCGGATAGAGGGGCGGGTCTTGGCGCTTGTGATTTCCAGAGACTATTTGAACGGGCAGCGCGAACTCGCTAAGCAGCGCCTCAACAAACATGATGAGCTCAAAGACATCATCGATATCGAAATTTCGGCCGGGCGTCCCCTCCTCTATCGTCTT
Source organism: Maricaulaceae bacterium (assembly GCA_049607665.1). GTDB lineage: Bacteria > Pseudomonadota > Alphaproteobacteria > Caulobacterales > Maricaulaceae > Fretibacter. Next base: position 6,245 of record JBMYWT010000003.1, on the reverse strand, counting down.
GCCCAAATCGATATTGAGCGGGCTGATGCCGAGCGGGAGCTGACTAATATCGACCAAGACATTCGTGTCATCGACGCTGAACTCGTGAATTGGGTCGGCGTGGTGCCGGAGATCGACTTGCCTGAGCTCCGCCTGACGCCGCTCACCGGCAATGCCATGCAATTCCACGGCGTCCGTGTGGCGGATGCCGTGGCCCTCGTGAGTGACGCGGATGTCCAAAAGGCTGAGGCCGATTTCAAGCCCAATTGGGGCGTCAACCTGACCTACCAACAACGTGAGTCCGGTCAGGGGCCAAGGTCTAACTTCGACGGCGAAGATTGGGTCTCCGGCGGCGTAACCTTCACGGTTCCGCTCTGGTCCGGAAAGCGCCAAACCCCAAATTTGCAGGCTGCAAAATTAGACCGCCAAGCCGCCTTCTCCAGCCGCACAGCCCGCGCCCGAGAGCTCCGCACAGAATGGATGCAATATGAAGCAAAGCGAGACGCGGCTTCTAAGAATATCAAAACGCTGGAGCGCAAAATTCTGGCGATCAAAGAGCAATCGGATGCGCAGCTCATCCAGTATGAGGCTGGCTCAGGAGATTTCTCGCCCATTCTGAACGCAGAAATCGCAACGCTCACATTAGAAACAGAAATTTTGAAAGAGGCGTCGCGTCGCGACCAAATGGTCGTGATGATGAACAGCCTGTTGGTGACGCCATGATGTTTAAACGCACACTCCCTTTTATTGTCGGCCTTGTATTTCTGACCGCCTGTCAGGGCGATAGAGACGCCCAAAGCCCATTATCATCTGGGCATGATCATGCCGCCATGCAGGCTGGTCAAACCCAGATCGAACCGATGGACCAGGCGCAAGAGGCCACAAGCTATACCTGCCCCATGCATCCACATTATATCTCGACAGATCCCAATGGAACCTGTCCGATTTGCGGGATGGATCTTGTGCCTGTGGCAAAGACCAATGCGGAAGGTTCCGGTGTCGCCGTTTCACCTGAGATGATTCAGACTATGGGGATTCGGACGACTCCACTGGCGCAGTTTAACTTCAATACGAGCCTGCGCAGTTACGGGACAGTCGAGCCCAACACTCGGCTTGAATCCATGTCGGCCTCTCGTCTCGAAGGCTGGATCAGCGGCTTGACCGTTCGCGCGGAAGGTGATGTGGTGAGGCGCGGACAACGACTTTATTCGATTTACGCGCCAGATTTGATCGCCGCTCAGAAGGATTATCTGGCCTCCGTTCGAATTGGCAACCATAAAAGAATTGCCTCGGTGCGGCAGCGCCTGAGATCCATTGGCTTGCAAGACAATCTGATCAAGCGGCTCGAGACCTCGGGAGAGTTGATCGAATATGTGCCGGTTTATTCTGAAAGTTCCGGGATTGTGACCGAGCTCATGGTGAGAGACGGCGATTATATCAAACCCGGCGATCCGATAGTTCGCCTCCAGCGTTATGACGAAGTCTGGGTGATCGCCTCAGTGCCAGAATCTGACCTCTCAGTCGTCTTTGAGGGCCAAACTGTCAACCTTACATTTGAAAGCCTACCCCGCGAGGCGCTAACGGGGAAAGTCGATTATATCTATCCCACAATCGACAGCGCCACGCGAACGGCGCGCGTGCGTATTACGCTGGATAATGAGGGCGGAAAACTCAAGCCCGGCGCCTATGCCGATATCCGCTTTGATACGCGCGAGACTAATGAACCCACCTCAGCTCTCGCCGTTCCCAGCCAAGCCATTTTGCGGGACTCGCGCGGCGCGCATGTTATCCTCGCTTTGGGTGATGGCCGGTTTGAGCCGCGCGGCGTGCGTATCGGGCGCAGCGCTAATGGACGCACGGAAATTCTGGCCGGACTGAGTTTGGGCGAAGAGATTGTGTCTAGCGGTCAATTTATGCTCGATTCGGAAGCCAGTTTACGCAGCGGCTTTGCACGCTCGGAGACAGCCTTGCCCGTCTTCGACGAGACAACGCCGCTGGCCGAGCTACCCATTGACGCGACAACGCTCGCTCAGATCGACCATATGGTCGATACGGCTTTATATTTCCATGAAGCCTTGATTGATGGCTATCAGATTGATCCCTATTTTCTCGACCCAACTCTGACTTTGATGTCTGATCTGGAAACGCGCTTCCAAGGATCGAAACTGTCTCCCATTTTAAGCGATGCGCGGCTTGCAATCGAGAGCGCAAAGACAAACCGCTCTGGCGACGGGCTTGCCAAATCCTTATCCGACTTGATGACAGCTCTTGATCCATGGCTTGTTCTGGGCGCTCCGTCTCACTATGACGCACAAGGAGTCTTGTTCTATAGCGACCGCGAGACAGGCCGCCTTTGGCTGCAAAAGGGCGGACAAGCGGCCAACCCTTACAGCAATGGTGACGCCCGCCAAATTGAATGGCCTGACCCTATGTCTGATATGAGTGATACGCCATGAGCGAGACCTCACATAGTCTTGCGGGCAAAGATCCCCGGCAGTCAACGATTGCCAAACTGATCGGCTGGTCCGTCGCCAACCCGCTGATCATCCTTGTGCTGGCCATCGCGCTCGCTGTGGGCGGCTGGATGTCACTCAAGCAAACGCCGCTGGATGCCGTGCCGGATTTGACAGACACGCAGGTGATTATTCGGACAGAATTTCCCGGCCAAGCACCCGAAATTGTGGAAGACCTTGTCACCTATCCCTTGTCAACAAACCTACTGGGACTTCCCAAGACGAAGGATGTGCGCGGCTCGTCCATGTTCGGGACAAGCTTTGTCTATGTTATTTTCGAAGATGATGTCGATCTTTACTGGGCGCGCTCCCGTGTCGTGGAAGCCCTCTCCCGCCTCGGGGCCGAGCTGCCGGAAACAGCCGTGCCGCAAATCGGGCCTGACGCGACGGGTGTGGGGTGGGTCTATCAATATGCACTCGTCGATAAAACGGGACGAACGGACTTGGCCGAGCTTCGGAGTTTGCAGGACTGGTTCCTTAAGCTTGAATTGGCAGGGGTGGAAGGTGTGGCCGAAGTCGCCTCTGTCGGCGGTTTTGTGCGCGAATATCAAATCCTGATTGACCCGAACAAGCTACGCTCCTTCGACCTGTCCATTGCGCAAGTCGGTCGCATGATCCGTGCGTCCAGTAGTGAAGTCGGCGGGCGCGTTCTGGAACAGGGCGAAACCGAATATGTTATCCGCTCGTCCGGCTATGTGACCTCCCGCGATGATTTGGAAAACATCGTCCTCAAGGCGCAGGACGGCACGCCTGTTCTCCTCTCCGATGTTGCCCGCATCATCGAAGGCCCTGCACTCCGGCGCGGCATTGTCGAGCTGAACGGCGAAGGCGAAACCGTTGCCGGAATTGTGGTCATGCGGGACGGCGAAAACGCATTGGAGGTTATTGAGCGGGTAAAAAGCAAGCTCTCCGACCTGCAGCGCAGCCTTCCCGAAGGTGTCGAGATCGTGACCGTCTATGACCGTGCGCCTCTAATTGAAGGCGCGGTCTCCTATTTGGAAGATAAGCTCATTGAAGAAGGCTTGGTCGTCGCGATCGTGATCTTTATTTTCCTGCTCCATTTCCGAGCGGCCTTCGTCGCCGTTATCACCTTGCCGCTTGGGGTCCTAGGCGCATTCACAATCATGTCCGCTCAAGGCGTCACCGCGAACATCATGTCGCTAGGGGGCATTGCCATCGCCATCGGGGCCATGGTCGATGCCTCTATCGTCATGGTGGAAAACGGGGTCAGAAAACTCTCGGACATTGAAGGCAAGCCTGACGCCCAGACCCGTCGGCGTGTTTTGATCGAAGCCTGTCAGGAAGTCGGGCCCGGCCTCTTTTTCTCCCTTCTGATTATCGTCGTCTCCTTCCTGCCGGTCTTTGCACTGACGGGAGAGAGCTACCGTCTTTTCTCACCGCTCGCTTTCACCAAAACCTACGCTATGACTTTTGGCGCAATCCTCGCCGTCACGCTGATCCCGGTTTTGATGATTTTGCTCCTACGGGGCAAAATGCGGCCGGAAGAGGCCAACCCGCTCAATCGCTTTTTTGTGTGGGCTTATAAGCCTATCTTGGCCCTGGCCCTGCGGTTCAAATGGATCACAGTCGTTCTCGCGCTACTTATCACGGGTAGCGTAGCCTTGCCTGCCCAAAAGCTCGGTACAGAATTCATGCCCGCGCTCTATGAAGGCGAGTTGCTTTACATGCCAACGACACTTCCCAGCGTGTCTTCGACAAAGATGCGCGAGATTTTGGGTCAGACCAATCGGGTGATCAAGACCGTCCCCGAAGTCGAGTCTGTTTTTGGCAAGGCAGGCCGGGCGGACACAGCCACAGACCCTGCGCCGCTCACCATGATTGAGAGCTGGATTCGGCTTAAGCGTAAGTCGGAATGGCGACCGGGTATGACAGCAGAGGGGATTGTCGATGATTTGAATGCACGGCTTCAAATGCCGGGGCTCGTCAATAGCTGGGGTTATCCGATCAAGATCCGTATGGATATGGTCTCGACCGGAATTCGCACACCTATCGGGATCAAGATCACAGGAGATGACCTGAGCGAAATCGAAAAGATTGCAGGTCAGGTCGAAGGCGTCGTGGCGGATATTCCCGGAACGCGCTCGGCCTTTGCAGACCGCGTGCTGGGCGGAAAATATCTTCAGATCACACCCAATCGGTCTGAACTCGCGCGGCGCGAGATCGATATGGGGGCCTTTCAATCCGTCATTCAAACCGCCCTAGGCGGAATGAGCCTGGCCGAGTCTGTTCAGGGGCGTGAGCGCTATGACATCATGCTGCGCTATGAGCGGGCGTTCCGTGAAAATGTGGGCGACCTTGAAGCTATTCTGATCCCCACGGCAACCGGCGCGCATATTCCCTTGGGCGAAGTTGCCGACATTGCCTTTGTCGAGGGTCCGCCCATGATCCGGTCCGAGAATGCCCGTCTGACGGGATGGGTCTTTGTGGATATTAGTGGACGCGATCTCGGAGGCTACGTCACGGAGGCCCGCGATATCGTGGCCGATTCTGTGCAGCTTCCGCCCGGATATGCGATTGAGTGGTCCGGTCAGTATGAACAGCTTAACGAGGCGCGGGAGCGTCTGAATATCGCCATCCCGGCCGCCATTGGCCTCATTTTCCTATTGCTCATGCTCCATTTCGGACGTTTAGACCGAACGCTGATCATCATGCTGTCATTACCCTTCGGCCTGATTGGCGGCTTATGGGCCGTCTATTTGGCCGGATATAACCTATCCGTCGCTGTCGCGGTTGGCTTTATCGCGCTTGGGGGCATTGCGGTTGAGACAGCCGTCGTGATGCTGCTCTATATTGATCAGCAAGTCAGACAGGAAAGCCCCGGCTCAAAACAGGCCCTTTTGCAAAGCGTGATGCATGGCGCGGCATTACGGGTGCGCCCCAAACTCATGACAGTGATAACCGTCATGGCGGGACTTGCTCCCATCTTCATCACGGATGGTTTGGGGTCGGACGTTATGCGCCGGATCGCCCTGCCCATGCTGGGCGGCATGATATCGACCACCATTCTTACCCTGATCGTGATCCCCGCCATTTATTTCATCTGGGTCGGCCGCGGCCTGCCCAAATCCATTCACCAAACCCATGCAACACAACAAGGAGTTCAAGCATGATACATTTAACGAAACACACACTTCTCTCTGTAGCGATTTTTTCGTTAGCGGCCTGCAATAGCGGTACAGCAGATTCGTCGACGTCAAGTTCACCTGATCAGTCACATTCAAGCCACGGTCAAATGGATCACTCTCAAATGGATCATTCTGGCATGAGTCATTCGAAAATGTCAGGCGACACAGGTCACACAACGGGCGTGATTGTCTCCATCAGCGAAGACGGCCAACAAGCGACAATTAACCATCAGGAAATCGCGGGCGTCGGCATGGGCGCTATGACCATGGGCTTTGGCATTCTCTCAAGCGTGGATTTGTCTGATTACAAGTCCGGCGACAATGTCAGCTTCATGGTCAAAAAAGGACGCGACGGAAGTTACCGTATCACGGCCATTTGCAATACCGACACTGACGGTGCGGACTGCCTGAAAGCCAAAATGGATCACAGCGGTCATTAGGCCTTATCAAGCCGCCCTCTTATGTGAGGGCGGTTTTTCACTGCCTCAGGGGGAGGTCTGGATGACGTCAGCATTATTCAATCGATTTGTCAGGAAAATTCATCTCTGGCTGGGCATCGCAATAGGGGTTCAATTAGGGCTCTGGTTGGTGTCAGGCCTGTTCATGA
>JBMYWT010000002.1:0-86829 GCA_049607665.1 Maricaulaceae bacterium | reverse complement strand
CGGCCATGCCCAGGGATGTGTTTAATCACAGGCGCAACGCCGCCCTCCATTAGGCCTGCCATTGCGGCATGGGCCATGTGAATAATTTGCGGGGCATGCTCGCCAAAAGCGCGGTCAGAGATAATCGGGTCGGCGCCTTTTACGGGCATATCCAACACAGGCGCGCAATCCGCCGTAATACCAACATCGCGCAGATCATCGGCCATTAAGCGGTGATGCAAATAACAGGCGCGCAGCCCTTGCGTTTTATCACGGCTGTAAAGGCGCGCAAGCACACTCGCAGCAGGATAATCCGGCCAATGCGGCGGGCGCATACGGCGCACACGGCCGCCTTCTTGGTCAATAAAAATAAGCGCGTCACGACCGACGCAGCTTCGTAGCTCATCACAGAGCGCGCGTAATTGGTCAGGCGTTTCCACATTACGTGCAAAAAGAATAAAGCCCCAAGGCTTAGCAACTTTGAAAAAAGCACGCTCTTTGGCTGTCAGCTTCGGGCCGCTTAGGCCAAATATGACAGCCATCATTCCCATATAACTTTATCGCGACGTCACAATACAGTCTTGGCCGCGCGCTTTTAGGCGGTCACAAAGACGCAAGGCCGCAGCCTTATTCGCAAGGCCATCAACCCGCAGACGGTGATAAATACCTTTGCTGCCTAAATCGACTTTGACAATATCAGAATATAATCCGCGCGGAATAACAGCGCCATGTTTTGTCGATAGCTCATCCCATAAATCAATCGCCGCTTCATGCGAACGCAACGACGCAATTTGCACAACATGTTCGCCGCCGCTGGCAACCGCTACAGGTTTTGGCGCAGGCGTGGAGGCCGCTGGTTTAGGCGTGGCCACTTTGGGCGCAGCAGGCTCAGGTTTTTCAACAACAATATTGGCAGACTTCGGCATTTTAATGGGCGTTTCCGCACCCGGTGTTGTGACAACTTTTTCGTCAACCTTATTGCCTGCCATAACGTCATATACAGACTTATCTTGGTTTGGCGTTTCCGCGCCGCCCGGATTTTCAGGCTCTACTTTGAAAGGTGCGTTCTCAGCCTTAATACGCGGCGGGTCCGTACGGTCGCGCGTACCAGGCTGGTAGGTCAAAAACAACACGGTCGCTAGGATCAAAAGCGCAACAATCGCGCCCGCCAAGATCATCATACCACGACGCCCTGATTGGTCGCGTACGTCAAACGGGATTAAAGGGTCTTCGGCCCCGTAACCTGTTTCGTTATATCCATCTGTGTCTGAATGTACCATTTAAAGTCCTTGCCACGTATAATAGCCGATTCGCAGGGCTTATTACGCTAAAATGCGACGAAATTGTGGGTATCTCGCGCCTTATCTGTTGAGAGGCGTAATTTCGCCAAAAAAGGGTTAAGTTATACTTAAGATATCCAGTGAGACATCTATACTAAAGCCAAGACTTGATGCCAACAAACTAAACACATTGCTCTGTAATACTATCATAAACGTCCCAACCGAAGCGGCTGGCAATCTTTTTGGCCAATTTATAGTATGGATTTTCCGTAGCCTCACTTCCATCATAAGCGCAAATCAACTCGATTTGGTTCACCGTGTCAAAGAGATGCGTATCGATCACCCTGTAATTGCCCTTTTCATCCCCAAACACAGCCACAACTTCCACCCAGGGAAACTCATCACTATTCCCATATTGCAAGTAGGACGTCCGTTTTAGCTCTGAGCAGCCGTTTAAAACCGCGTCCACATCCACGCCCTTAAGATGCCCTGAATAGTGTGGGTCAGACCTCAAAGTTAAATATTGATAGAGCATGCTTATCTGGCGGAAGAAAACGCTTCCTAAAGATAGCCTGTAACAGAGAAAAGTTTGCGATGCTCTGCGATTGCAAAACTATCCGTCATGCCCGCAATATGATCGCAAATGACCCGTGCCGTCTTCGCTGTTTTCGGGCCGTCACATTGGCGGCGTAGCTCTGTCGGGAGGATATTGGGATCTGTAATAAACAGATCAAACAGCTCTCCGACAACGCGGGTGGCCTGCCCCATCATGCGGTTTACTTTATAATGGCGGTACATGTTTTCAAACAGAAAGGCCCGCAGCGGTCTTTCTTGTTCATAAAACCCAGCGCTAAAATCAATCACAGGCGCGTCATGTGCGCGTATATCATCCGCGCTTTGCGGGTTTAAATCGCCAAGGCGTTTACGGCTCTCGGCCAGAACATCGGACACCATAAGGCCGATGAGATCCCGCACGGCTTCGTGGATCATGCGGTCCTCGCTAAGACCGGGGTAACGGCGGCGCACGTCCGCAAAAGCGCGGCCAATAAGCGGCACTTCGGAGACCTCTTCCACCGTGAACAATCCCGCCCGTAAGCCATCATCAAAATCGTGGTTATTATAAGCAATATCATCAGCCAGCGCCGCCACCTGCGCCTCCGGCCCTGCATAAGTGTGCAGCTCTAGGCGCTGCCAATCATCCAGCGCACGCAAAGCCCACGGCAAGATAGAGCCGTCTTCGCCTTCATTTAGCAGCGGGCCATTATGCTTGGCGATCCCCTCGAGGGTTTCCCATGTCAGGTTCAAGCCGTCGAATTCGGCGTAACGCCCTTCAAGGTGTTCAACAATCCGCAGCGTTTGCGCGTTATGGTCAAAGCCGCCATAGGGTTTCATGCGGTCCGCCAAAGCGTCTTCGCCCGAATGGCCGAATGGCGGATGACCCAAATCATGCGCCAGCGAGAGGCATTCCGCCAGGTCTTCATCCAGCCCGAGCACCCGCGCGATTGAGCGCGCTATTTGCGCGACTTCAAGGCTGTGGGTTAGGCGCGTACGGTAGTAATCACCCTCATGGGCGACGAAAACTTGCGTCTTGCCTTTAAGGCGGCGAAAAGCCGAAGCATGAATGATGCGGTCTTTATCACGTTGAAAAGGGCTGCGTTCAGAACCGCTAGGCTGCGCTATGCGGCGGCCACGGCATTTAAGCGGGTCTGAGGCATAAATCGCCCGTTCCCGAAATGGAGAAAATTTGCCCAATGTCATATCCTTGCCCAAAGTGCTCTTTCAAATCAAAGCAAGGGCCTCTATATAGCTATTCATGGAAAACGCTACACCACAAGTTACCCTCTCGGCCAATGCGGCGAAAAAGATCAATGCTATCATGGCCAAGCAAGGCGTAGAGCGCTTTATGCGCGTGGCCGTCGAAGGCGGCGGCTGTTCGGGCTTTCAATATAAATTTGATTTCGCCGACGCGCCCGAAAGCGATGACACCGTCATTGAAAAAGACGGCGCGCGCGTCGTGGTCGATGAAATGAGTCTAGAGTTCCTCGCGGGCTCAGAGATTGACTATACAAATGAGCTAATCGGTTCAGCCTTCAAAATCCACAACCCCAATGCCGTTTCAGGTTGTGGCTGCGGGACAAGTTTCGCGGTTTAGCGTTACGCTTTTCTGTCGCCCGCTTTTTGGGCGGCCTTCTTTTCGGCTTCGGTCAGCAGGAAACGCGGCCCCGCCCCGCCCTTGGACGCTTCGTCCTCTTTATTATACAGCGCGCATTTTTTAAGCGAAAGACAACCGCAACCAATACAGCTTGAGAGCTTACTCCGAAGCAATGTCAGCGCCTCAATCTGTTCATCTATTTCTGTCCCGAATGTATGGCTAATTTTCTCCCAATCTTTTTGCGTCGGCGTTCTATTATTCGGCAGGCCGTCAAGAGCGGCTTTGATACGCGCCAGAGAGAAGCCCAATTTTTGCGCGATAATGATAAATGATATTCGCCGAATATCCGCGCCTTCAAACACGCGTTTACCGCCCAATGTACGGCCCGCCGCTATCAATCCTTTTTCCTCATAGAACCTGAGCGCGGAGACCGCCACGCCCGTACGCTCTGCGACTTTGCCGATTAAAAACCCCTTTTTTGCCCGTTTCATAATCTTGTAAAAAACCTCTTGACCTCAAGTTAAGTTGAGATCGTAACTTGAGATCAAATACAAATCAAGGAGGTCAAAATGCACCACGCGAATATTGAACATATCAATGTATCTGTAAGCAATGCACAGCATACAGCTGTTGAGTTATGCAAAATTTTTGACTGGCATATCCGCTGGTCAGGTAAAAACTATCAAGATCGCGACGTTTTCCATATTGGCACAAAGGCCAGCTATATCGCGATCGTGGCTAAACCGCCGGATAATGAGCGCTCCACATCAGAGCTAAATCACATTGGTATTGTCGTTGATGATTTGGAGGCGATAGAAAACCGTGTTCTGGCGGCAGGATACAAAACACATTCCCACGGCGATTATGAACCCGGTCGGCGTTTTTATTATCACGATCATAATGGCATTGAATATGAAATTGTCAGCTACGCGAAGGCCGCGCTGTCTTTCAAACAGGCTTTCATCAAACAATTAGGCGCTATCGCGAAATCTGCTTGCCTATATAAGTGAGGCCACCAACGCCTTTAATTCAGCCTCTACGATATCAAGCAGTGCGTCATCCGTGCTGCAGGCGACGAAGTTTACGCCTCTTAGATCATCATTAAAGAACGGGTAGCTTCCTATTGAGACACCTGTATGCGCCTTTTCGATCTCAGCGAGCGGCGCGGCGGCATCGCCCTCGCCTATGCCTTCGGCCAGAACGGTGCGTGATTTTACACTCGCGCCGCCCTCTATGCGGTGATCCATATCGGCGAGCATGCCTTTCATAATACTGGGCACGCCCGCCATAGTGAAGACGTTTTCCGTTTGAAAACCAGGCGCTTGGCTAACAGGGTTTTTAATCAGGCTCGCGCCGTCAGGGATACGCGCCATTCGGCGGCGGGCGGCGTTGAGTTCGCCTTCGCTATAGCGTACACGCAGTTCCGCCAGCGCGTCTTCGCGTTCGCTAATGCCGACGCCAAACGCTTGGGCTATGCAGTCGGCGGTGATGTCATCATGTGTTGGGCCGATGCCGCCTGTCGTGAAGACGTAGTCAAAGCGGCCTGAAAAACTGCGCACCGTCTCGACAATCGTGTCTTTATCATCCGGAATAATTCGCGCCTCGCCAACGCTAACCCCTAGCGGCGCGAGGAACTTGGCAATAGTGCGCAAATTCGTATCCTGCGTGCGGCCTGAGAGTAGCTCATCGCCGATTAAAATCACGCCTGCGGTGACTGTTTTTTCGCTCATTTCATATCCCTAAATACACATGCGAGGATGCGCTAAATATCTGGCCTTTCTATGCGCCCCCTGTTATAGGCGCGCTATGAACTATATTGACGCAGACACAGCGCCCGACATGCGAGACGGCGCCATCAAACTTCACTCCGCCGCTGACTTTGAGGGCATGCGCAAAGCAGGCCGTCTGGCCGCGCAATGTTTGGATATGATTGTGCCAATGGTCAAGCCCGGCGCAACCACCGCGCAGATCGACAAAGCCGCCTTTGAATTCGTCATTGATAATGGCGGCGTGCCAGCGTGCCTTGGATATCGTGGCTATCAGCACACAGTCTGTACGTCGATTAATCACGTTGTTTGCCACGGCATTCCAAATGATAAGCCAATGAAAAATGGCGATATCGTAAATATTGACGTCACCGTGATTGTTGACGGCTGGCATGGCGATACCTCGCGTATGTATCCTGTCGGCGAGATCAACCGCAAAGCTGAGCGCCTGATTAACATTACATATGACAGCCTGATGCTCGGCCTCGCCGCCGTAAAGCCCGGCAATACAACGGGCGATATTGGCCACGCCATTCAGCATTTTGCCGAAGGTGAACGCTGTTCGGTTGTGCAAGATTTCTGCGGGCATGGCCTAGGGCGCCTGTTTCATGACGCGCCGAATATATTGCATTTTGGCCGCCCGGGCGAAGGCGACACGCTGCGCGAAGGCATGTTCTTTACCGTTGAGCCGATGATTAACCTCGGCAAGCCCGATACGAAAATCCTCTCCGATGGCTGGACGGCTGTGACGCGCGACCGAAAACTCACCGCGCAGTTTGAGCATTCTATCGGCGTGACCAAAGAGGGCTGCGAGATATTTACGCTCTCCCCTGCAGGTCTTGATCGTCCGCCTTACGTGTAGCTCTTGAGCGCGCCCAAAGACAAACCCCATTATCACGGCCACCGCGCGCGGCTTCGTAAACGTTTCGCGGAAGGCGGCCCCTCTGCCCTCGCCGATTATGAACTCCTCGAACTTTACCTGTTTCGCTCCATCCCGCGCCGCGATGTTAAACCGCTGGCCAAAGAGCTAATCACCACATTTGGGAGTTTTGCCGAAGTTGTCGCTGCGCCCACCGCTCGCCTAATGGACATGAAAGGCGTATCGGAAAACACGGCGATTGACCTCAAACTCCTCAAAGCTGCTGCGTCCAAATTGGGCCAAGAAAGCCTGCTCGGCCGCGAAGTGCTTTCCTCTTGGTCGGCGCTACTGGAATATTGCCGCACGGAAATGCAATTCGAGAACAAAGAACAATTCCGCGTGCTGTTCCTCGACCGCAAAAACCGCCTCATCGCCGATGAAGTTCTCGGCCAAGGCACTATCGACCGCGCGCCTGTCTATCCGCGAGAAATCCTAAAACGCGTGCTGGATCTGGACGCCACCGCCATAATTTTGGCGCATAATCACCCGTCAGGCGATCCTACCCCTAGTCAATCCGACATAGATATGACACACCATATTATAAAAGCCGCCGAAGCCATCAATGTGACTGTTCACGATCACTTGATTATCGGCCGCGAAAACATAGTTAGCTTCAAATCACGCGGATTGATGTGAGAAGCTAAAAAGGGGGAATGATATGAAAAATACAAATAGCCCAGGATATAGAACGCTTGTTCTCGTCCTTTTGACGTTAATGTATATGTTCAGTTTCATCGACCGCCAGATCATCGGCATCCTCTCCCCGTCCATAAAAGCCGAAATGGGTTTTACAGATGCGCAGCTTGGTTGGCTCAAAGGGTTTGCCTTCGCCATTCTTTATACCACGGTCGGTATTCCCATCGCGTGGCTGGCGGATCGTTATAACCGCACGCGTATCATAACCGTATCGCTCACGCTATGGAGTGCGTTTACGGCGCTGACGGGGATGGCGGGTAATTTCACACATATGTTCTTGGCGCGCATTGGCGTCGGCATTGGCGAAGCTGGCGGCTCCCCGCCCGCGCACTCTATTATTTCCGATCTTTACCCCAAAGAAAAACGTGCCAGCGCGCTTGGATTTTACTCCCTCGGCATTCCTGTCGGCATTGCGTTTTCTTACATATTGGCAGGCATGCTTGTCGAAACATTAGGCTGGCGCGGGACGTTAATTTGCCTCGGCATCACAGGCGTAGGGCTCGCTTTGCTCTTAATCGTACTGGTACGTGAACCCGTTCGCGGCCAACAAGAAAAAATGGGCGCAGACCTAAAACCCGTTAGCATTGGCGAGTCTATCGGTACGCTGGCGAAAATTCCAAGTTGGTGGGCCATGTGTATGGGCATCGCCTGGGTTAGCTTTGGCGGCTATGCCGTTTCCGCTTGGGGCGTTGATTATATCACGCGGTTCAAGCCCGAATATATGCCTGGCACAGGCACAGGAAAATTCAGCACGCTGATGTGGTGGCTCGGGATCATTCACCTTGTCGGTTACGGTGCAGGTACATATTTCGGCGCGGTTATCACAGAGAAACTCGCACAGAAAAACATCGGCGCTTATGGCTGGGTCCCGGGCGCAGTTTTAATCTTAGGCGTGCCTTGTCTAATTGGCGCGTTTTGGACCGAGAGCATTGCAGTGCACCTTGGCCTTATTAGTGTTTACCTTGTCACGGCTGGTTTTTATCTTGGGCCAAGCTTTGCCGCTGCGCAGACACTCGCGCCAATTAACATGCGCGCCATGTCGACAGCTTTGTTCTTCTTAATCTTGAACCTCATCGCGCTTGGCGGCGGCCCGACTTATATCGGCATTGCCAGCGAACATTTGATGGAACAACACGGCGAAGTTCACGCCCTGCGTTTGGCCATGACATCCCTCGTGGTGCCTTATGTTCTTTCAGTTATCGCCTTTTTCATTGCGGCAAAAACCCTCCCCAAAGATTGGGCAATCGCCGAAGCGAGAAATGAATCCGCCTCTGAAGGTTGACGCGAGCGGCGCAATCGCCTTTACAACGCTCAAACTTAACTGAGTGAGTCTGAGCCATGATTGAACGTTACGCCCGCAAAGAAATGATGGCCATTTGGTCTGCCGCTACGAAATATCGTATTTGGTTTGAGATCGAAGCTCATGGCTGTGACGCCCTCGCCGAGCTGGGCGTCATTCCTAAATCTGCGGCCAAGAATATTTGGGACAAAGGCGGCGCGGCCGAATTTGACGTTGCAAAGATCGACGAGATCGAGCGCGAAGTTAAGCATGACGTCATTGCCTTCCTGACACATCTTGCGGAATTCATCGGCGATGATTCGCGTTTCGTCCACCAAGGCTTCACCAGCTCTGACATTCTCGATACGACTTTATCCGTTCAAATGACCCGTGCCACCGACCTGATGATGGTTGGCATGGACCGCGTTCTCGCCGCGCTTAAGAAACGCGCCGAAGAACATAAATACACTGTCACCATCGGGCGTAGCCACGGCATCCACGCTGAACCGACAACCTTTGGCGTTAAGCTCGCGCAGGCCTATGCGGAATTTGCACGCGGCAAAGAGCGCCTCATCGCGGCCCGCAAAGAAATCGCCGTCTGCGCGATCTCTGGCGCGATTGGCACGTTTGCAAATATCGACCCGAAAGTCGAAGAACACGTTGCTGAGAAAATGGGCCTCGCGGTTGAACCTGTGTCCACACAAGTCATCCCGCGCGATCGTCACGCCGCCTATTTCGCGGCGCTTGGCGTGATCGCCAGCTCGATTGAGCGCGTCGCGGTTGAAATCCGTCACTTGCAGCGCACAGAAGTCCTCGAGGTCGAAGAGTTTTTCTCTAAGGGGCAAAAGGGTAGCTCGGCCATGCCGCATAAGCGCAACCCGATCCTGACTGAAAACCTTACAGGGCTCGCGCGCCTTGTCCGCATGGCCGTCACGCCCGCGATGGAAAACGTCGCCCTTTGGCATGAGCGCGATATCTCGCACAGTTCCGTGGAACGCGGCATTGGCCCTGATACCACAGTCCACCTTGATTTCGCCCTGCACAGATTAGCAGGCGTAATTGAGAACCTCGTTGTCTATCCAGACAATATGATGGCGAACCTCAATAAGCTCGGCGGCCTGCACAACAGTCAGCGTCTTCTGTTGGCCCTCACCCAAGCGGGCGAGAGCCGCGAAACGGCTTACCGCCTCGTGCAGCGCAACGCCATGCGCACATGGCGCGGCGAAGGTGCCTTCCTTGATTTCCTAAAAGCGGATGAAGATGTCACCGCGCGCCTCTCTGTTGCCGAGATCGAGGGCCTGTTTGATATGGAATATCATATGAAGCACGTCGATACGATTTTCGGGCGCGTTTTCACTTAAAACTATCAAAAATTTGTTTTTCGATAAATATTTATTGAAAAACGATAATTACAAGTTATAAGAGATTCTATAGCGGTGTGCCAACCGCAGGGAGACGATTATGACTGATTCACACGGTAGCGCCGCTGCATCTCAAATTACGCCGAACAGAAAACGCCTGTTCATTTGGCGCATTCTTATATTTGTATTGCCTGTCTTAGTCATTGGCGCAGCGGTGGGCGCAAATCTCATCCTCGGCGCGCTTAAGCCTGAACCCGAAGAAAAAGAAAACACAATTAAGGCCATCCCTGTTTTAACAGCCGTAGCCACACAAGATACAGTTACCCTCACCGTACCTGCACAAGGTGAGGTTCAACCCCGCAATGAGATTAACATCACCCCGCAAGTGAGCGGCCGCCTTGTTTATGTGTCACCTAATTTTATTGAAGGCGGCAAATTCAAGAAAGGTGACCTTCTGGCGCGCATTGAACCGGCAGAATATAAGCTGCGTGTTATCCAAGCGCGCGCGAATGTTATCCAAGCTGAAACAACATTAACACGCGAAAAATCTGAAAGCGCGCTCGCGCGCAGTGATTGGGCAGAGCTTGGCTCGCTCACCGCCGCAACACCGCTCACACTGCGGGAGCCTCAAATGGCACAAGCCGCAGCACAGCTTGAAGCCTCAAAAGCACAGCTTGCTGAAGCCGAGCTTATGCACGCGCGCACGTCCATCTATGCTCCGTTCACAGGCCGCGTAACAACGCGCGATATGGATCAAGGCGAATTTGTTTCCGCAGGCATGAAACTCGGTGATGTTTATGGCACGGACATTATGGATGTGCGCCTGCCGCTAACCCATGATGATCTCCGCAAAGCCGGGCTTAGTCTTGGCTTTGAAGCCAGCACGGAAACCCCCGGCATCAACGTCACCCTATCAGCCAGCGTTGCAGGCCGTTATAGTGAGTGGGCCGGTAAAATCGTACGAACAGATAGCCGCTTTGATAACACCACACGCGTATTATATGCCTATGTTGAAGTACGAGACCCCTTTGGAGCTGGCTCTGATAATGGAACCCCGCTTGCGCCCGGTTTATTCGTAAACGCCAAAATTGACGGCCAAGTTTTAGAGGGTATTATTGTTATTCCGCGCCCCGCGCTTCGTGGAGAAAACCAAGTCTATGTCGCCAATAGCGACAATACGCTGAGCATTAAAACCGTAGCGGTTCTCTCGTCAAATCGGGACACAGCCATTTTGGAACGCGAAAGCCTCGACATTGGGGCCAATGTTATCACTTCGCCCATACGGGGCGTGGCCGACGGTATGAAAATTGAAACGGTCGATAAAACACTCTCGGAGAAAGACGGCGATGAAACGGCGTCAAACACAGGAGACGCACCATGAAGTCGATTGTGAAATGGTGGGCCAGCAATCCGGTCGCAGCGAATCTTCTTATGATAATCTGCCTGATTGGCGGACTTGTAAGCTATGTCCAAATTGAACGCGAGCTTGACCCCTATGTCGAGTTTCCAGGGGCATGGACACAAGTCATATGGCCTGGTGCCTCTCCCCAAGACGTTGAAGAACAAATCATCGTGCGTATGGAAGAAGCCCTCTCCGAAGTTGACGGCGTTGACCGCATGTGGGCCTTTGCGGGCGAAGGCGGAGGCTCTGTTACCGTTGTCGGTAAAAGCAGCGTCGATGAAGCCAAATTAATGGCGGATGTAAAACGTCAAATCGATGCGATTAACTCTTTCCCGCCTGCCGCCGAGCAGCCGCAAATTAATGTTTTTCGTAACCGTGACGAAGTTATCCGTCTTGCGGTGTCAGGCGACGACACCGTTGCCGAACGCGACTTAAAACGCTTTGCGGAAAAGACCCGCCGTGACATCGCCCTATTGGGATATGTTCCCGCCGTGGAGCTTTTTGGCGTACGCCGCGAGGAGGTTTCCATTGAGGTCTCTGAAGATGCGCTTCGGCAGTATCAATTGACCATAGACGAAGTCGCGCGTGCCGTGCGGGCAACGTCCGTAAATGCTTCGTCAGGGCGCGTAAAAACTCAAACCGGCAATATGCAGCTACGTACACGCAACCAAGCTGACAGCAAAGTTGAGTTTGAAAACATTGTCGTCCGGCAAGGCGCAGGCGGAGATACCATCCTTGTCAAAGACATTGCCAAAGTGATTGACGGGTTTGAAGAAGTCGATCTGCTGGCAACTGTCAACGGACAGCGCACCATCCTTGTTCAAGTGATGAGCGGCCCAAATATGGACATTATAAAAATGTCCAAAAATGTAAAAGCATATCTAAAAGACATCGAAGATCGGCTACCTCAAGGCATGTCGATTACAACGTGGGAAGACGATTCCGAACAATATGACGGACGTATCAAAACCATTGCCGTGAACTTCTTCACGGGG
The DNA here is from genome assembly GCA_049607665.1 of Maricaulaceae bacterium. Lineage (GTDB taxonomy): Bacteria > Pseudomonadota > Alphaproteobacteria > Caulobacterales > Maricaulaceae > Fretibacter. Next base: position 75,000 of record JBMYWT010000002.1, on the reverse strand, counting down.
CTTCTTTTGGTTTGCCTGACATTGATGTTGTTTCTCCGTCCTATCATCGCTCTTTGGGTGAGCGTTGGCATCGCCACAGCTTTTGCTGGCGGCTTGGCCCTCCTCCCCTTGTTTGATGTGTCCTTTAATATGATCTCGACTTTTGCCTTTTTATTGGTGATCGGCGTGATTGTTGATGACGCCATCATTGTCGGCGAAGCCATCCACTTCAAAACTGAAGAAGGCGAAACGGGCCTTGATGCCGCCGTCAACGGCGCGACTATGGTGATGAAGCCTGTGATTTTCGCCGTATTAACGACGATGATCTTCTTTGTGCCTTGGATGTATCTATCCGGCGGAACCAGTTCCTTCACGCGGGCGATTTCCCTTGTGGTAATCTTGGCATTACTGTTCTCATTGATCGAATCTTTGTTGATCCTGCCGGCTCACTTGGCGCACCTTAAGCCTGTGAACCCCAAAAGCCGCATCATGCGTTTTCAAAATAAAATTTCACGAAGCTTGATGTGGGTAGCGGAAAACGTTTACCGCCCAACGATCATCGCAGCGTTAAAGCATCGCTATCTTACAGCATCATTTTTTATCGGCCTGATGATTATTACAGTCGGCGTTGTATCAAATGGAATGGTCAAGTCCGTCTTTTTCCCAGAAAGCGAATCGGATCAAATTGAAATTTCCGTACAGCTCCCCGAAGGCACGCCTTACACGCGTACGCTTGAGGTTCTAAAGCAAATCCAAATTGCCGAGAAAAACCTAGAAGAAGAGATCAAGGCCAAGGATGGCGATCTTATTGAAAACTGGTACACGCGCTCACGCGACAACCAGGTCCTTGCTCTTGTGAAGCTCGTCCCGCCAGAAACCCGCGCCCTTACGGCCAAAGAAACGGCTGAACGTTTGCGCGCGCTTATAGGCGAAGTGCCCGACGCTGAGAGCATTGCGGTGAATTACAAAGACATCGATAATGATCCGCCTATTCAATATGTCCTCAACGCCAAAGAATTTGATGACCTTACGGCGGCGGCGGATGACCTTATGAACCGCTTGCGGAGCTATGAAGGTGTGTTCAATGTCGTCAACGATATGGAGAGCGCATCAGAAGAGGTTCAATTTGACCTTAAGCCCGGCGCAGAAAGCCTGGGCGTCACCACCGCCGATGTTGCTCGCCAAATTCGCCAAGGGTTCTTTGGCGAAGAAGTGCAGCGCCTTCCACGTGACGGCGAAGATGTGCGTGTCTATGTGCGTTACCCGCGCTCAGACCGCGAGTCGCTAGATTTCCTTAAGTCTATTCGCATTCGCACCTCCGACGGACGTGAACTCCCGCTTGATGTTGTTGCGGACTTGCGTTTTGAAAAAGGTACGAACCGTATTCTGCGCCGCGAACGCCAACGCGCAATCATCGTAAGCGCCGAAGTCGTAACCGAGCGCATTGACGAAATCCGCGAAGACCTAAAAGAGAACTTCTTTAAAGATTTTGACGTCGTTCACCCTGATGTAAAACGCGGTAATATTGGCCGCTCGGAAAGTGAAGCCGAGTTCATGCAAGAAATTTTCACCTTCATGTTAATCGCGATTGGCGTGGCTTACTTCCTCGTGGCTGTATCATTTAAGTCCTATGCGGAACCGATACTCATCCTCTTGGCGGCTATTCCCTTTTGTTATTGCGGAATGATATTCGGGCATTTGCTGATGGGACATTCCATGTCTTTGTTATCGATGCTTGGAATGTTTGCTGCCGCAGGGGTCGCTGTGAACGACAATCTGGTTTTGCTAGATTACGTACACAGGCTTCGGGATCAAGGCATGGACGGCGCGCAAGCCCTCGTAGAAGCAGGGACACGCCGTTTCAGACCTATCTTACTAACCTCGCTTACAACCTTCATTGGCCTTATGCCTCTCTTGACAGAGCGCTCACTACAAGCTCAATGGCTCATTCCTATCGCGATCAGCCTCGCCTTTGGCGTTCTGTTTGCTCTGTTCGTAACTCTGTTGTTTGTGCCGGCCCTTTACGGCATTGGCGCGGACATTCGCCGAGGCTTTGTCTACCTTATTAAAGGCACGCCGCAGCAAACATTTACGAAGAACTTCACAAATTAAACGGAACACTTCAAACTACGCCTTTCGCCAATATATGGCGTAAGGCGCACTCTCTATAGTTTTGGTCAAAGACGGGCCTTCCCTTCTGGCCCTTTCCTTGCATAACTGTTGACATCTATGGTTAGCTGTTCGTTAATAATACGGGCGTGGATGCCATAGAGTTGATATAAAACTTAGTATTGTGAAGAAAGTGAAATTTTTTGAATAGCATTTTTTATTTATATTTCAAATAGTTAAAACAAAAATTAACTATTTCAGAAACCATTCTAAACACACTCCTAATGCTCTCTTTGTTGTTTATAAACCAATCCGAGCTAGGGTTTACGAATAATAATAATAAATGTGAAACACCAAATTTCTGAGGATTTAGAGATGAAAAAACTAACTATGTTTTTCGGTGGGGTTATTTTGGCAGCTAATTTTGGATCAGCTGCATTTGCTAACTCACCCGATGTATATGTCGTAAAGTTCCGTGCTGATGACAATGCAGAAAGTACCGTTCTTGATGCACAACTTCCATCCGCCATTGCTATGGCAGGAGCTAATATTGAAGAAGTAGTCATTGATACGTCAACAGCAGCAAAATGGGAAAAAGGCGCGCATGAAGCCTTTGACCGTGACATCGTACCTGTTTTTAATAAATGGGTTGGTCTTCCTGGGTTTGCGGCAATCGTCGATGCTAAATCTAAACGCGTCCTCGGCTGCGTAAACAGCTCTTTTGATGCAGGCGAAATGGCTAAAGAGCTTCGTAAATATGCCGCTAGTGCATCAGGACAACCGCGTATGTCAAACGCATCAACAATAACAAAAACAACAAAGTGCCCCGCAGCACATAATGTTGATACGGGCCTTTAGGGCTGAATGACATAAAATAAACTCGGCCGCTCATGCGGCCAGTTTTTTTAAAAGCGTTGCGTTAACTTAGAACACGGCAAACTTGCCTACAAGACAACGGCTTGGTTGTAATTTAAGTGTAAAAAGATGGTGGCCCGACCCCTATCACGTCTATGGTAATATTTATGACATATATAAAATCTGTTCTGAGACTAGTGGCGGCCATTGGAACAACCCTTTTTATAGGGCACTCAACGTTCGCAAACGCTCTCGGTACAAAACCAGATGTTTATGTTGTAATGTTCAGCGCAAGCTGGTGTAGTCCTTGTAAAATTGTCGAACCAAAAATCAAACAAGCTCTCAATACACTCGGGGATCCGAATATTGAATATGTGAATATAGACATATCAAATCCTGCCCTTTCAGAAGCAGGCGCACACAAAGCCTTCAACCGTGAAATCGTTGCTCAATATAATGGATGGCTGGGCGTGACAGGCTTCGCGGCTATCATTGATGCAGATACAAAACGTACATTGGGTTGCGTAAATATGCTTTACGATACACAGTCGATGACAACGCATATTCGTAATTTAAAAACCTATGCCATGGCAAACAAGCCAACAACGGATATTACCTGCCCTGACACAAACAGATAATATCTGTTACATGTTTAATGGCGCGCAGATCTACTGCGCGCACTGTGTATATCAAATAAATTTAGGCTTCGTGCCCGTAAATTTCGGCGCGCGCCGCCGCGAGGCATTCCGCCATTTTATCGCGTATCCCGCTATCGCTCATATCAACGCCCGCATCCGTCAGATCACCGCGCAGCTTGCGGAATACATCGTCATCGCCCGCCTCTTCCATATCGGCCACAATAACGCTCGTAGCGTATGTTTCAGCTTCGGCATCATTTTTATTCATCAAAGCTGCCGCCCATAGCCCAAGCATTTTATTGCGCTTGGCTTCGCTTTTGAATTCTTTTTGGGCATCAAGGACGAATTTACCCTCTGCCATATTTTTATGATCATCTAAGATAGACATATACTTCCTCTAGGTTTCAAAATTCTTCAAACTACATGTAAGAATTGCAAGCCCGCTGCACAATGGAAAAACCATAAAAAGCTGTGACAGTTTTGCCATGAAAGGCGCAAGCCAAGCATTGCTGCGCGCGAAAAATTAGGCTAGGCATGCGCCCACTTTACTAGACTCGCCTAGGATGAGTCGCACAGCCTATGAGGCCCCGTATGAGTCGCCGTACAAAAATATATGAAGGCAAGGCCAAAATTCTTTATGAAGGCCCAGAACCCGGCACAATCGTGCAATATTTCAAAGACGATGCCACAGCCTTTAATGCCGAAAAGAAAGCTATCCTCGATGGTAAAGGCGTTTTAAATAACCGCATCAGCGAATATATGATGATCCGCCTTGAGGAAATTGGCATTCCAACGCATTTCATCAAGCGTCTAAACATGCGCGAGCAGCTCTGTAAAAAAGTCGAAATCGTCCCTCTGGAAGTAATTGTGCGCAATATTGCGGCAGGCACAATGAGCAAACGCCTTGGCATTGAAGAAGGCGAACGCCTCCCTCGCCCGATTGTCGAATTTTGCTTGAAACGCGACGACCTAGGCGACCCGCTTGTTTCCGAAGAACATATTGCCGCTTTCGATTGGGCGAGCCCGGACGAACTTGAAGATCTTACGGACTATGCTCTACGGATTAATGACTTCATGTGCGGATTATTTAGCGGCATCGGCATTAGGCTCATCGACTTTAAAATCGAATTTGGGCGCCTGCCTGTTGAAGGCAGGGGACATCAAATCGTTCTCGCCGATGAAATCAGCCCCGATAGCTGCCGTCTCTGGGACCGCGAAACCAATAAGAAGCTCGACAAGGACCGTTTCCGGCGTGACCTTGGCGACGTTACCGAAGCCTATGCCGAAGTTGCCACGCGCCTTGGCATCCTAAAAGAAAATGGTACGGCGACCCCTGTACTCTCAATTGTAAAAGACAAGGAATAATCATGAAAGCCATTGTTCATATTGGCCTGAAGGCAGGCGTTCTCGACCCACAAGGCCGCGCTATTGCTCGCTCACTAGGTGATCTTGGTTTTTCACATGTCCAAGGGGCTCGCCAAGGCAAAATCATCGAATTAGATCTGGATCACGATAACGAATCTGCGGCCATGGTGGACGTGACGTCCATGTGCGAAAAGCTACTCGCAAACACTGTGATCGAGAGCTACGATATTAAAATCGAGACGGAATAATGCGCGCAGCCGTTATTGTCTTCCCCGCTTCGAATTGTGACCGCGATGCGGCCTATGCCCTAGAGAAAATCACGGGCCGCAATACGGAAATGATCTGGCACCGCGAAACGGAACTTCCTGCGGGTATCGACTTTGTCGTTATCCCCGGCGGGTTTTCATATGGTGATTATTTGCGCTCTGGCGCAATGGCCGCCCGCTCGCCTATCGTCAAAGATATCGTTGCCCGCGCGCAAAATGGCCTCCCGGTTGCTGGCTTTTGCAATGGATTTCAAATTTTGACAGAAACAGGCCTTCTCCCCGGAGCGCTCATGCGTAACCAAAGCCTGAAATTCGTATGTAAGCCACAGCGCCTCAACGTTATGCATTCAGACAGTCGCTTTACTGCTAATTATGGCGCCGGCAGCGAAGTCACCTTCCCCGTCGCCCATCATGATGGCAATTATTTCGCAGATGACAAAACGCTCGACCGCCTTGAAAAAACAGGCCAGGTCTTGTTCAAATATGTCGACAATCCAAACGGCTCCGCCCGCGATATTGCTGGCATTTGCAACGAAGCTGGAAATGTCTTTGGCATGATGCCCCACCCGGAACGCGCTGTTGATCCTATGCATGGCGGCACTGACGGCATTGGCATATTTAAATCCATCTTAGAGTCACTCTAGACACAAAGCAGAATAACATGAAAATCACGCCAGAAATTGTCGCGGAACATGGTCTCTCTGAAGACGAATATGCGATTATACTCGACCGATTAGGCCGCGAACCCAACATGACAGAGCTCGGTATTTTTTCTGTCATGTGGTCAGAGCATTGCTCTTATAAATCCTCACGCCGTCACCTCTCAAAATTCCTAACCACAGGTGACAAAGTCATCCAAGGTCCCGGCGAGAACGCAGGCGTGATCGACATTGGCGACGGTGACGCGATCATCTTTAAAATGGAAAGTCACAACCACCCGTCTTACATCGAGCCCTATCAAGGCGCGGCGACAGGCGTTGGCGGTATTATGCGCGACGTCTTTACAATGGGGGCGCGCCCTATCGCGCTTATGAACGCACTACGTTTCGGCGAACCAGATCATCACAAAACCCGCACGCTTGTTGACGGCGTTGTTGCGGGCATTGGCGGTTACGGCAACTGTGTTGGCGTACCGACTGTCGGCGGCGAGACGAACTTCCACAAAGGCTATAATGGCAACATCTTGGTCAACGCCATGTGCGTCGGCCTCGCGCGGACAGATAATGTTTTCTACTCAGCGGCCAAAGGCGTCGGCAATCCGATCTTTTATGTCGGCTCTAAAACAGGCCGTGACGGCATTCACGGCGCGACGATGGCGTCAGCTGAATTTGATGACGATTCGGAAGAAAAGCGCCCTACTGTACAGGTTGGCGACCCCTTCACAGAGAAGCTCCTCATTGAAGCCTGTCTTGAACTTATGGCCACAGACGCCATCATCGCGATCCAAGATATGGGCGCGGCGGGCTTGACCTCTAGCTCAATTGAGATGGCAGACAAAGGCGGCGTGGGCGTTGAGATCGATCTCGACAAAGTCCCGCAGCGCGAACCCGGCATGACACCCTATGAAATGATGCTCTCAGAATCCCAAGAGCGCATGCTTATGGTGATTAAACCTGGCAAAGAACAGCTGGCTTTTGACACCTTCCAAAAATGGGAACTTGATGTCGCTGAAATCGGCTCAACTACAAGCTCTGGACATCTTGTTTTAAAACATAAGAAAAAAACTGTCTGCGACATTCCAATCGGCCCACTAGGTGATGATGCGCCTAATTATGATCGCCCGCATACCCCAACTCCGCCACGTAACGTTCTTGAAATGAATGATATCTTCGAAACACAGGACTATAATGACGCCCTGTTTAAGATCATAAGCTGCCCTGACATCGCGTCTAAGCGTTGGATTTGGGAACAATATGACCGCCACGTTATGGCCGACACAATTGATAGCAGTCAAAGCAAAGGCGATGCTGCGATTGTGCGTATTCACGACACAAACAAAGCTGTCGCGATCACAACAGACGTCACGCCGCGTTATTGCTACGCGGACCCCTATGAAGGCGGCAAACAGTGCGTAGCTGAAACATGGCGAAATCTAACCTGCGTTGGCGCAGATCCCATCGCGATCACCGATTGCCTAAACTTCGGCAACCCTGAGCGTCCAGAGATCATGGGCCAATTTGTGGGCTGTATCGAGGGCATGAACGAAGCTTGCCGCGCCTTTGATTACCCCGTCGTCTCTGGCAATGTTTCACTTTACAATGAAACCAATGGCGTGGCTATTCCGCCAACCCCAGCTGTGGGCGGCGTTGGCCTGATCCCTGATTTGAACTTCTTCACGACGCTATCCGGCGCCAAAGAAGGAGACACACTTGTGTTAATTGGCGATACAGAAGGCTGGCTTGGCTCTTCCATCTATCTTCGTGAAATTTTAAGCCGTGAAGACGGAGCTCCGCCGCCTGTTGACCTAGAAGTAGAAAAACAAAACGGCAATTATGTCCGTTGGCTTATTCGTAACCGCCGCGTAACCGCTGTACATGATTTGTCTGATGGAGGGCTTGCGATTGCTGCTTGCGAGCTCGCATTCGCATCAGGCCAAGGTTTTGAGCTTACAAGCCCTACAGGAGGCGCTAAGCATGGTTGGTACTTTGGTGAAGACCAAGCCCGTTACCTCTTAGCCGTTGATGAAAACAGCGTAAACCCTGTCGTAAGTACAGCTGCTGCTAAAGGCGTAACCGCCCAGATTGTTGGCAAAGTTGGCGGCGAGCGTATTAAAGCCGAAGGCGCTTTTGATGTCAGCCTAGACGCCCTCACAGAGCAGCACGAAGGCTGGCTCCCTAATTACATGGCGGGCTAACGTCATGGCGATGGAAGGCCAAGACATTATCGACATGATCAAAGACGCTCTACCGGATGCTACGGTGGAGCTAACGGATCTTGCCGGTGATAATGATCACTGGAAGGCCGTTGTGACCAGCAAAGCCTTCGAAGGTATCAACCGCGTAAAGCAGCACCAACTCGTCTACGCAGCTCTAAAAGGAAATATGGGCGGCGTATTACATGCGCTGGCGCTTGAAACACGCACGCCCTCTTGATTTTACGCCCACCCATTCTTAGCTAAAAGCTAAGCACCAAAGTAATATTGAGTAACAAGGTAATATTATGTCTGAAACATTTGACCGTATCAAAAAATTGACATCTGAAAATGATGTTGTGGTTTTCATGAAGGGCACACCGACGTTTCCGCAATGCGGATTTTCATCCACTGTGGTTCAAATCATGGATTATATCGGCGTGGATTACGGCGCGTTTAACGTGCTGGAAGACCCCGAAATTCGCCAAGGCATTAAAGATTTCAATAATTGGCCAACTATTCCGCAAGTCTTCGTCAAAGGCGAATTTGTCGGCGGCTGTGATATTATGAAAGAGATGTTCGAAACAGGCGAGCTTCGCACGCTCATGGAAGAAAGCGGCATTGCGCTTGATGCCGCCTAAAGGCACCGCTTAACCAACCTCGAAAGAAATACACCTCGAAAGAATCACAAGGGCACACCTCAGGCGTGCCCTTTTTTCAATCAGCCAAAGAAAAAGCCGAGCTGCATAACAGCCCGGCTTTTTTAATGCAGTGTTTTTAAATCTAGCGTGAGTAGAACTCGACCACGAGATTTGGTTCCATTGTGGCCGGGTAAGGCACTTCGTCAAAGCTTGGCGTACGAACAAACGTCGCTTTCATCGCTTTTGGATCCAATGAAAGATATTCAGGAATATCGCGCTCTGGGCTTTCAAGAGCCTCAAGAACCAAGGCCATTGTGCGTGACTTAGAGCGAACTTCGATAACGTCGCCTTCTTTACAACGGTAAGATGGGATGTTCACTTTTTTGCCGTTCACAAGGATATGACCGTGATTAACGAACTGACGCGCTGCAAAAACAGTTGGCACGAATTTCGAACGGTAAACAACAGCGTCAAGACGGCGCTCTAGAAGGCCGATCAAGTTTTCAGAGGCATCCCCGCGCTGACGTGTAGCTTCTGCATAAATGTTGCGGAACTGTTTCTCAGTGATGTTACCGTAGTAACCTTTAAGTTTCTGCTTGGCACGGAGCTGTGTACCGAAATCAGAAAGCTTGCTTTTACGGCCTTGGCCGTGCTGGCCCGGAGGATATGGACGCTTGTTTACTGGCGACTTAGAACGGCCCCAGATGTTTTCGCCCATACGGCGGTCAAGTTTATACTTGGCGGAATGACGTTTAGACATAGACAGTCTCTTTACTTCGACGTGGCCCGGCTCGCTCAACCAATTTGAGCAGCGATTACAATGGCGGCACCACACCAACCCATATGGCCCCGAAAGACCTGCGCTGGCTATTAAAGGAGCGCCACTCGAAGTCAAGCGGTTTTAATCTGTATATTAAGCTCGCAAACACTTTCGATTTTGCTATGCAAAACGGCTCGCGCGTGACAAGCGGATTGTATGAACAGCGCGCCGCACACACAGCCCGATGACGGCCACCGCAGAGCCTTTATGGCAGGCCTTGCCGCCTATATCATCTGGGGCATTTTCCCGCTCTACTTCAAGGTTATCGAGGCCGCTGGCGCGGTTGAAATTTTGTCCCACCGCATTATCTGGTCCGTTCCTTTTGCGCTGCTTTTAATTTTGGCGAGGCGGCAAATCGGCGACCTTATTCGCGCGATCAAAACCCCCAAGGTTCTCGGCCTTCTGGCGCTGTCCTCCCTCATGATTGCGATTAATTGGGGCCTTTATATTTGGGCCGTCAATAATGGTTTTATCCTGCAAGCGAGCCTTGGCTATTACATCAATCCGTTGATGTATGTAATCGTCGGCGTTGCAGCCTTTGGAGAGAAATTGCAAAAATTGCAAATTTTCGCCGTATTACTGGCGGCAATAGGCGTTGCCATTCTGACGTTTTACGGTGGCGTTTTCCCGTGGATATCGCTTATCCTCGCAAGCAGTTTCACCGCTTACGGCGTCATCCGAAAACAGGTCGAGGTCGGCTCTATTCCGGGGCTTTTAATCGAAACGGTTTTCTTGATTTTGCCCGCGCTTCTATATTTGCATCACATATGGGGCCAAGAGGAAATTATCTTTGGGAGCGAAACCAATATTACAGTCTGGCTCCTCGCGGCAGGTCCGATCACCGTATTGCCGCTGCTCGCGTTCACTGTTGCTGCGCGCGGACTTAAACTCTCGACGCTGGGGATATTGCAATATATCGCGCCGACGATGCAATTTATGTGTGCGCTCTATTTAGGCGAGACCTTCACCCTCGCCCATGCCTTGTGCTTTGGCTGTATCTGGACGGCTGTCGCGCTATTTTCCTTCAACGCGCTCAAGCGGCCTAAGCCTATTCGCGCCTAACGTCCGCCTTTTAGGAAGGCTAGGAACGAATCGCCTGCGGATGAAGCTGCGAAATAGCCAACGCAATAGGCGACGAAAATCACCAAAAGCTGCACCACAAACAAATAAGCCCCATCCACAAAGGGGTTAGGCCTCGCGACACGAGCGGCTTCATTATCAATATTGCGGCGCGCTTTCACGTAAGAGAGCGTCACAACAAAGGCGAAAACCAAAATCAGTCCGGGGTGCATCATATTATAGCCCGCAAAAATGGCCAAAAATATGCCTATATATCCAATAAATTTCATTCGCCTTTATCCTCTTCCGTTGCGCTTACGCGCGCTTTACCACGCCCTTTCGCGAGCGCTTTGATGATGCCGCGCATGGTGCGCACTTCTTGTTCTGTCATTTTTGCCCGCGTAAACGGCGCGCGAATATTGCGCCGCATTAGCGCCTTTTTGCTCTCTGGGAAAAAGAACCCCGCCTCGGACAGCTCATCCTCTAAATGCTCAAACATATTCGTTAGGTCTTGGCGGTCAGCGGGCATTTGCGCCATGTCATCAAACAGAGCAGGCGGCGCGGTCGATTCGGATGATGCCCAAATATAAGCGAACACACCCACCGCTTGCGCGAGGTTTAGCGACTGAAAGGCAGGATTGATCGGATAGGTCAAAATCGCGTCCGCCAATGTGACGTCATCATTTGTCAGGCCCGCTTTCTCTGGGCCGAATAAAATCCCGCTCGGACGTCCGCTGGCGATGGCTGCGCGCATAGAGCCGCCCGCCTCGCCTGTGCCCATGACGGGAATCTCAAGCTCTCGCCTGCGCGCCGTCGCCGCCAGTACATATTTCAAATCCGCCACCGCCGCCTCTGTGGTTGGGAAGACTTTGGCGTTCTCCAGCACAGGCCGCGCGCCCGCTGCCATGGCATCCGCCGCTGGATTGGGCCAACCATCGCGCGGGGCCACCAGACGTAAATCCGTCAGTCCGAAATTAAGCATCGCGCGGCACGCCCCGCCAATATTTTCGCCAAGCTGCGGGCGCACCAAAATCACCGCAGGGATCGACCCCGGCTCTATCGCGCGTACCGCCACATTGCCAAGTTGGTCTTTTGTTGTCTTACCGTCGCTCATCACTCGCCAATTCACTCATCTTTTAGGCCCGTAGCCCTTTTCCTTTGCTGCCGACGGTGTTACACCCCGCCCAAACAGCAATATGAACACGCGTTACAGAGGTAATTATGGCTAAAATCAAGGTAAATAATCCGGTTGTCGATATGAATGGCGACGAGATGACCCGCATCATCTGGGATATGATTAAAGAACGTCTCATCGAGCCCTATCTGGACATCGAACTTCTCGATTATGATCTCTCTATCCAGAGCCGCGACGCGACCGATGACCAAATCACAATCGACGCCGCCAATGCCGTGAAGAAATATAATGTCGGCATTAAATGCGCGACCATCACGCCTGACGAGCAGCGCGTTGAAGAATTTGGCCTGAAGAAAATGTGGCGTTCGCCCAACGGCACAATCCGTAACATTCTCGGCGGCGTTGTCTTCCGTGAACCTATCATCTGCTCCAATGTGCCGCGCCTTGTGCCGGGCTGGACGCAGCCTATCGTTATCGGTCGTCACGCCTTTGGTGACCAGTATAAAGCCACAGACTTCCTGATCCCTGGCAAAGGTAAAGCCACGATCAAATGGGAAGGCGAAAACGGCGACGTCATCGAGAAAGAAATCTTCGATTTCCCCGACAGCGGCGTCATCATGGGCATGTATAATCTCGACGAATCCATTCGTGATTTCGCCCGCGCTTGCCTGTCTTACGGCGTACAGCGCAAATGGCCTGTTTACATGTCGACGAAAAACACAATCCTGAAAGCCTATGACGGACGTTTCAAAGATATCTTCCAAGAAATTTATGACACAGAATATGCCGAGAAATTCGCTGAATTTGGCGGCGAATATCAGCACCGTCTAATCGACGATATGGTCGCAGCGGCGATGAAATGGTCTGGCGGATATATCTGGGCCTGTAAAAACTATGACGGCGACGTACAGTCCGACACAGTGGCCCAAGGTTTTGGCTCACTCGGCCTGATGACATCATTCCTTCTGACGCCAGACGGGAAAACAATGGAAGCCGAAGCGGCCCACGGCACAGTGACACGTCACTACCGTAACCACCAAAAAGGCGAGAGCACCTCGACAAACTCGACGGCGTCTATCTTTGCGTGGACACGCGGACTCGCGCACCGTGGCCGTTTGGACGACAATGAAGCGCTTATCAACTTCGCTACTGGTCTTGAAAAAACGGTTATTTCAACCGTCGAAGGCGGTCAGATGACTAAAGACTTGGCGCTTCTTGTCGGCGATCAGCAAGGCTGGCTCTCAACAACGGGTTACCTCGAAGCCATTGCAGAGAATTTTGAGCGTAAAATGGCATAAGGCACCTGCCCAATATGTCAGGCATTCGCCTAAATCAAATCACGCTCGGGGCCACGAATATGGCCGCGAGCGTTTTATTTTATGAGGCGCTCGGCCTCACTCTAATTGTCGATAGCGCGCCGCGTTATGTGCGTTTTGAATTCCCGTCGCCGCCTGATGGCGGAGAACCGGCCACATTATCCCTCCATAGCGTTGATGAAAATTGGCAAGCGCCACAAGATTGGCCCCTCGTTTATTTCGAACTTGATGACATCGACAGGTTTATTGCGGATAAAAACCTAAAACCGCTCGCACCAGCGGAAATGAAATCTTACGCATGGCGAGAGGCTGATATCCTAGATCCGTCTGGCAATCGTATTCGCCTCTATACGGCGGGCGACGCGCGGCGTTTTCCCGACTGGCGCGTGACCTAGGCTAGGCCTTGTTTTTAGAATATATTTTAGCCGGACGATGCATATAGGCGACCATCACAAAGCTAATCAACATTAATAAATACCACGCCCCTAATTTCCCAAACGACACCATATGCCAGCCATCTTGCTGTCCGGGATAGGTCCACGCCCGGGCAAACGTCGCCAAGTTTTCTGCGAACCAAATAAACATTGCCACAAGGAAAAGCCCTAACACGAGCGGCATGGTGCGGTGCGTCTCATCCGCTTTAAACCATATGAAAGAGCCGCCATAAAGCGCGAATGACCCTGCGAATAATGCCAGCCTGATGTCGGGCAAATAATGATGGGAAAAGAAATTTATATAAACCAATACAGCTAAGAGAATTTGCCATTTCAATGGCGGAAAGCGGTTAAATTGGAAATCAAATATCCGCCATACGCGCGCGATATAACTCCCCACACAGGCATACATAAACCCACTAAACATGGGAACGCCCGCAATATTTAGCACGCTGGGTTCTGGGTAAACCCACGACCCCATATGGGTTTTAAAAATTTCCATCGCCGTGCCGACAATATGAAATAACAGAATAATCCGAGCTTCCTCTAACGTTTCCAATTTCAGCAACAAAAGACTTAGTTGAATTAAGATTGCCATCAATGTAATAAAATCATAGCGGTGCAACGCCGCGCCCTCTGGATACCAAAGGAAAGTCGCCAGTAACATCGCCAGCATCAGCCCGCCAAAGAGGCAGGCCCAAGCTTGCTTTATACCGAAACTGATGAATTCAAATACGCAAAGCGAGACAATCCCGTTGACGTATTTGTCATGCCACTCTGCGCGTTTTGCATGAAGGAAATCATAAGGAATGAAAGACATAAGGCGCAGATAATCCGCTATAAAGGCGAAACAATGACGAAGAGATTATTCTTCACCAGCCGTCCAAATCGCAAGTTCATTGCCGCTTGGGTCTACAAAGTGAAACCGCTTCCCGCCCGGAAAATCAAATATAGGAACACTGACCCGCCCGCCTGCGGCGATCACAGCCTGCTCGCTGGCTGCGATATCATCGGAATAGAGTACGACTAACGCACCTTGATCTGAGGGTTTTCTCGCGCCCGCATTGCCGTCAAATCCGCCGTCTACGCCTGCGCCTATAATGGCGGCGTAGCTCGGACCGTAATCTTCATAGCTCCAGCCGAAAACTTTCGTGTAGAACGCCTTCATTGCGGCAACATCTGTTGCTGGTAATTCTATATAGTTGAAGTGATGATGCGCGCTGCTCATTAGGTTGCCGCCTCAATCGCCGCTTTAATCGCAGAGAGTGCATCCGTTGCTCCCGCGACGTTCGTGCCGCCCGCTTGCGCCATGCCAGGCTTACCGCCGCCGCGCCCGCCAACTTTCTCAGCGCCCGCGTTGACGATGGTCGCCGCCGAATATTTATCCGTCAGATCATCAGACACAGCCACCGCCACGGCGACCTTGTCTTCATTCGTCGCCACGAATGCCACAATCCCAGAACCGAGCGCTTGGAGCTGCTCATTGAGCATAGAGCGCAAATCTTTGCCTGATACGCCGTCCAGTAGTTTCGCCATGACTTGTACGCCGCCAATATCCTCAGCGCTCGCCGCACCTCCGCCGCCGCCCATAGCGAGCTGCTTTTTGGCTTCGGATAAATCTTTCTCAAGTTGTTTGCGCTCTGCAATTAATGCACTTACGCGCGCGGGGACGTCTTCGGGTTTGGCTTTCAGTGTATCCGCGAGCGTGCGGGCAATGCTCGCCTGTCCCTCAAGGTAAGTACGCGCCTCTGCGCCCGTGACCGCCTCGACGCGGCGAATACCCGCCGCAACCGCACCTTCTGAGAGAATTTTAAACAAAGCAATATCTCCTGTTCGGTCCACATGTGTGCCGCCACAAAGCTCTACGGAGTAGGCTTTGGGATCATCATCAATCGGCGCACCGAGCGATAATACCCGCACTTCGTCGCCATATTTTTCGCCGAACAAAGCCATCGCGCCCGCTTCCATCGCCGCGTCGGGACTCATGATTTCCATACCGGTCGAGGCGTTTTGCAAAATTACTTGATTGACTTGATTTTCGACAGTTTTCAATTCTTCTCGCGTCACTGCGCCGCCATGGGAAATATCAAAACGAATGCGTTCGCCGTCGACCATTTGCCCCTTTTGCGTGACATGCGGGCCAAGTACGCGGCGCAAAGCTTCGTGCATCAAATGCGCCGCAGAGTGATTGCGTTTCGTGCGTTCACGGTTATCTGCATCGACAGATAAATTCGCCATGTCGCCAACACCGATTTTACCTGTTAGCGTCCCAATATGCACATGCAAATCGCCCGCTTTTTTCTGAACATCGGTGATCGCGATAGCTGCGCCGTTTTCAAATGTAACACGGCCTTTGTCGCCTGCTTGGCCGCCGCTTTCAGCGTAAAATGGCGTCTTAGGCGTTACGAACATAACGTCGCAATCTTGCGCGGTTGGTACGTTTTCTCCGCCTACAACAAGCGTATGGATCAGGGAGCTTTCGTCTAAATCCTCATAGCCTGTAAATTCGTTTGCGCCGTGAAGATCTCGCGCAGCGAGCCAGATATCATCTGTGCCCATGTCGCCCGATTTAAAACCGGCAGATTTCGCCATTTCTTTTTGGCGCGCCATTGCCGTATCAAAACCACCTTGATCGACTGTGATCCCCTTGGAACGCAAAGCTTCTTGCGTCAGGTCAAGCGGGAAACCATATGTATCATAGAGTTTAAACGCGGTTTCACCATCCAGCGTATCGCCTGATTTCATATCGGCCACAGCATCATCCAGTAAGGCCGTACCGCGCCCGAGTGTACGGCGGAAGCGTTCCTCTTCTTGCTCAAATGTGGCCTCAATGGAGGCTTGCGCGCGGCCGAGTTCAGGATAAGCATCGCCCATTTCGGACATCAGAGATGGCACTAAGCGGTGCATGAGCGGATCTTTGGCGCCCAAAATATGCGCGTGACGCATGGCGCGGCGCATAATGCGGCGAAGCACATATCCGCGTCCTTCATTGGACGGCGAGACGCCATCCGCCATGAGGAACGAACATGATCGCAGGTGATCAGCGATGACACGATGTGAGAATTTGGCGTCACCTTCGGCCTTGACGCCTGTCAAATCGACAGAGGCGCCGATTAGGTTTTTGAACAAATCTATATCGTAATTATCGTGCTGACCTTGAAGGACAGCCGCTAGACGTTCAAGGCCCATGCCCGTATCGATTGAGGGCTTAGGCAAATCTTCTTGACGGCCGTCAGCGTATTTTTGGAACTGCATGAAAACAAGGTTCCAGATTTCAATGAAGCGGTCGCCGTCTTCATCGGGACTACCGGGAGGGCCGCCAGGGATATGATCGCCGTGATCGAAGAAAATTTCGGAACACGGCCCGCAAGGACCTGTATCGCCCATCGCCCAGAAGTTATCAGATGTTGGGATACGGATGATTTTATCATCACTAAGTCCTGCAATTTTTTTCCAAAGATCAAAAGCTTCGTCATCTGTATGGTAAACAGTTACGAGGAGCTTATCTTTTTCTAGCGCAAAATCTTTAGTGATGAGGTTCCAGGCCCATTCAATAGCGTCAGCTTTAAAGTAATCCCCGAATGAGAAGTTCCCCAGCATTTCAAAAAATGTGTGGTGACGCGCGGTGTAACCGACATTATCCAAATCATTATGTTTCCCGCCAGCCCGTACGCATTTTTGGGACGTCACAGCGCGGCGGTGCTCCGGCGTTGTCGAACCTGTGAAATAATCTTTGAACTGCACCATACCCGCATTGGTGAACAGGAGCGTAGGATCATTATCAGGGACAAGCGCGCTAGATGGCGCGATCTTGTGATCTTGACCTTCGAAATAGGTCAGGAAATGTTTTCTGATATCGCGTAAGCTGGTCATGTCCGACGTCCTTGCAACGGCGGAAGGTCATCATCCGCCAAATTCTATAGGCGTGATATAGAAAGAGCGCTCGGCAGTGCCAAGCGCTCATTTGAAATATATTTGATTTAAACAGCTCTAAACGAGCCGTGAGCAAGCGATTTATGCGCTGGCTTTGGCTTCAGGGTCTTCGCCTTCTGCGTCTTTTTCTGGTGCAACGAGGAGCTCATCTTCGATAAGGCCGCGTTCAGCACGGATATTATGCTCAATCGTATCGGCAATATCCGGATTATCTTTAAGGAATTTACGTACATTTTCGCGGCCTTGCCCAATACGTTCTTCGCCATATGAATACCAAGAGCCAGACTTTTCGATAATACCAGCGGTAACACCCAGATCAATAAGTTCGCCTGTCTTGGAAATGCCTTCGCCATACATAATATCAAACTCAACTTGGCGAAACGGCGGCGCGACTTTATTTTTCACGACCTTTACGCGGGTTTGATTGCCGACAACTTCGTCACGATATTTAATCGCGCCAATACGACGAATATCAAGACGTACAGAAGAATAGAACTTAAGCGCGTTACCGCCCGTTGTTGTCTCAGGTGAACCGTACATCACACCGATTTTCATGCGGATTTGGTTGATGAAGATCACCATGCAGCCAGATTTTGAAATCGAACCCGTGAGTTTCCGCAAAGCTTGGCTCATCAAGCGAGCTTGAAGACCGGGAAGGCTATCGCCCATATCACCTTCAAGTTCCGCGCGAGGCGTTAGCGCCGCAACCGAATCGATCACAAGAACATCAACCGCGCCAGAGCGCACCAATGTATCGGCGATTTCAAGCCCCTGCTCACCCGTGTCCGGCTGCGCGATCAATAGCTCATTGACGTCTACGCCGAGCTTGGCCGCATAAGTTGGGTCAAGCGCGTGTTCCGCGTCAATAAAGGCCGCAACGCCGCCTTCTTTTTGAATTTCCGCCACGCAGTGCAAAGACAATGTCGTCTTGCCTGAGCTTTCTGGTCCGTAAATTTCGATGATACGGCCTTTGGGCAGGCCGCCTATGCCGAGCGCGATATCAAGGCCAATAGACCCCGTTGAAACAGCCGCAACATCCATTGCAGCCTTTTGGCCCATTTTCATGACTGAGCCTTTTCCGAAGGCACGGTCGATTTGACCGAGTGCCGCTTCGAGAGCAGCGGATTTATTTTTATCTGTGGCTTTACCCACGACAGTAAGAGGTGTGCTTGATTTTCTGGCCATGATTTAACTCCAGCGAGGATAATCGGAGCCCTTCGATTATCACATTGAAATTACGGCTGCGAATGGACTGCCGTAAAGATGATGTACTCTTTTTGTTCCGATCCATCAAGAAAAAAGAACAAAATTGGAACATATATTTCATATATGTATTAATTACAGACACTTAAGCTTCACTTTCGCCAATTTCTGCTTTCACCTTTTCGGCCAATTGTGCGAGTGTGAAGGGCTTGGGGAGGAAGGTAACGTCAGGTTCTTCGGAGAGAAGGTCAGAAAATTCTTCTTGCGCGTATCCCGATATGAAAACGATTCTCGCATCACCCAACAAAGCCCGGCCTTTCTTAAGAAGGCTCGGCCCGTCCATGCCTGGCATGACAACATCGGAGATCATCAAATCGAAAACCTCTTCGCCGTCCTCGAGGATTTCATAAGCCTCTTCGCCGTCCTCGGCCTCAATAACTTTATAACCCCGCTTGCGAAGTGTTTTGGCCGCAATAGTGCGCACAGACGCCTCATCTTCAACAAACAAGATCGTGCCCTGCCCTGCCAAATCAGACGGCGGACGCGGCGCGGAGGCCGGCTTAGGCGTGGGCGCACTTGCCTCTGGCATGTTCTCGATGTCGGCAACAGGGAAGTAAAGGCGGAAGGTCGCGCCCTGCCCTAGCCGGCTTTGTACGTCCATGACGCCGCCAGACTGCTCGACAATGCCGTAGACCGTGGCAAGGCCAAGACCTGTGCCCTTGCCGACGTCTTTGGTCGTAAAGAACGGTTCAAAGATTTTGGCCTTCACCTCATCGGTCATGCCTGTGCCTGTATCCTTCACAGAGATACGGATGAAATGATCTCGGCCAGTTTGCTGCAGGGCGGCAATAGGTTCATCGTCGCCCATATCGCGGAAGAACATATCCGTGCTGGAGATCGTAATTGCCCCGCCTTGGTCGCCCATCGCGTCGCGGGCGTTGACGCAAAGGTTCATCAAGATCGTATCAATCTGCGTTTTATCGGCCATGATAGACGGCAAAGCGCGGCCATGGACAACATTAAGTTTAATCCGCTCGCCAATCGTTTGTTTAAGCGTCACCACCATATCAGAGAGCGTTTCTGTAACGTTCAACACTTCGGCGCGGCGGGTTTGACGGCGAGAGAACGCGAGAAGCTTTTTCACAAGGCCCGCTGCGCGGCTAACCGTGCCATTGATTTTTTGCAGCTCTGGATAGGATGGATCGCCGACGGGATGGCGACCCAATAGCTCATCCGTGTTAAGGCGGATCGCGGTGAGGAGATTATTAAAGTCATGTGCCACGCCCGCCGCGAGCTGCCCGATGGCCTGCATTTTTTGACTCTGAACGAGTTGATCCTCAAGCGATTTACGCGCGCTGATATCCAGTACATAGGCCCAGCAAATATCTGGATTATGCATATCTTGGACGAAGTAAATATTGACCGGAATATTTTCGCGGCCCCGCAATATGGCTTCATAGGCCCGTCCAGAATCGCATTGCCCTGAGGATAAATTCAGGAAGTTTTTATCTCCGCCGCTCTCCCCGCCCATAGACGGCGTTGATGGCAAGGCAAAAACAGCCGAGAACTGCATTTGCTTGCGCAACGTACCGCCGCAAATTTTGGCAAATGATGGATTGTTATATTGAATGATGGACTGCCCGATCACATTTCCGCGTAAGTTCAATATACCCATAGGCGCAGCGTTAAAGCTGTCTTCGTAAAAGGCGGCGCGGGCTTCGGCGGCGGGGCCAGTGGCCATATGCGCAGACGGCATTTGCGTGGCTTGGGACTCTTCTTGCGCAGCGGCATTGTCGCGAGAAATTCCCGTATGTCCATAAAGGGCGACATTCACCACAAAGCGTCCCGTCGCCAGCTCTTGCCAGCTACCCGTCATTACAATCGGCGAAACCAACCCTTTGGAGGAAATCAGGCGCGTATCCCCGCGCATTATCCGTCCCGAAGACTTGGGCGTCTCCAATAACATTTCAGGGTTTTCGATAAATTCTTGCAAGAACTTTGGCGGCGTGTCGGCCTCATTACCGATCCACCGCAGCAAGGTTGAATTGGCCGCCAAGATATGCCCCTCATCATTGGCCGTAAACAACCCGATAGGCGCCTGTGTAAGCACGCTAGGTTCGGCTGTGTCTTGCACGGCGCTGACTTGCCAGAACTGCGCGTCACCCAGACATTTAACGCTGATCTTATACCGCAGGAGCTGCCGATGCGGGTCGATGACATCTATCGTCTCTTCTGTTCGTTCCGTGTTTTCCGATACATGCGAAAGCCGAAAAATAGCCGGAGCCGCCTCTTCACTTTGGCTTACGAATAATCGATCAACTGTAGGCGGATTACCACTTACGCCAATCGCGCCAAAATGCTCTGCGAGAGCCATATAGGCAGCATTTGCTTTGACAGGTCGCCCGCCATGCGTAATTAAACTGGCCTCTGCAAGATTTTCGAAAGCGTCTTGATAATAATGCTTCACATCATCTTGAATATTTTGGCTTTTCGCCTGTTGTGATAAAACAAACAGCATGCACAATACCGAAATTGCCAAGATAGCAATATGTAAGAGCAAAATTGGAAGACCAAAATTTCTGGCATATAAAGAGGCAAGAACTGCAAACCCTGCGATTACAAAAAAAGCAGATGCAACAACAACACCATAAACGCTGCGTGTTTCACGAATACCCTCAGGCATAGCGTCAAGCGTTTCCTCTTTGTCTGCGCGAATCATAGATGTCATGGACGAAGTCTAGGCATATTTGAAAATATATTCTCATAGAAATTACTTTCCAGCATAATATTCTAATCTATCCCCCCTCAAAGAACCGAATTTCTTGAATATGTGTAAAAGCTGAGCTTTTAATTTTTGTTTTGCCCCTTAAGATATAAAGAAAAGGGACAACTATGCGCATCACAACTCTCCTGATATCCTCATGCTTAACAGCCGCTTTTCTTTTATCAGCCTGTGAAGCCCCCAGCGCGCAACAAACAAGTGAAGCGGAGTTAATAGTCAATGAGAGCGCCGCACTTAACGATTGGCTTGAAGAACGATTTCAAGATGACCTTACGCGCTCACCGATGCTCCAAACTTATTACGGAGAGAAAGGTGCGGCGAGTTTTCTTGACGACGTCTCACAAATGGCGAATGACGAAGACGCGGCCCTAACGCAGCAATGGCTGTTTGAGATGCGCGAGCGTTTTGACCTCAATCGCCTCGACGCGCAGACCGCGCTTTCTTACCGCCTGTTTGAACATGACGCCGAAGATCAGCTTTCGTCCCACGCCTATAGCGATCATCAATATATTTTTGAACATATGAGTGGCCCGCATTCTGATCTGCCGACATTCATGATCAACTTTCACGCCATCGACAGCCTATTTGACGCCGAAGATTACATTGCCCGCCTATCTGAATTTGATGCCTATCTTGGGCAAATGGCGGATAAAGCCGAAGCACAATTTGAAGCCGGCGTTTCCCTCCCCAAATTTGTTTATGACAAAATCACGCCCACAGCAGAAAACATCATCAAAGGCCGCCCGTTTACCGATGGTGAAGACAGCCCACTATTGGCAGATTTCAAATCCAAGATTGAACGTATTGAACTCAGTAATGACGAGAGAACTGCGCTTATCCAAGACGCAAATGCGGCGTTAACCGAACATGTCGGGCCAGCCTATGAAAATCTGATCGATCTCTTCACGCGCCACAAAGAAAGCAGCAGCGCAGATGACGGGGCGTGGAAGCTCCCCAAGGGGGCCGAGTTTTATCAAGCCCGCCTGAAGCACTATACTACAACCGATCTAACCGCAGATGAAATTCATGAAATTGGCCTAAAAGAGGTTGCTCGCATCCAAGACGAAATGCGCGCCATCATGACCCAAGTGGGCTTTGAAGGCGACTTAAAGGCTTTTTACGATCACCTGCGCACAGATCCCAAATTTGTCTATTCTGACGATGACGCCGGACGCGCCGCCTATATTGCCGATGCCACGGCGATGATTAACGAGATGAAAGCGCAGCTTGATGATTTGTTTATCACCAAGCCCCAAGCCGATATGATCGTTAAACGCGTTGAGGCCTTTCGCGAAGACACCGCCTTTGGCGCGTTTTATGATCAACCCGCGCTAGATGGCTCCCGCCCCGGTACATATTATATCAATCTGCGCGACATTAAAGATCAGCCTAAATATCTCATGCAGGCCCTCGCCTATCATGAAGGCATTCCGGGGCATCATATGCAGATCGCCATAGCGATGGAGCTTCAAGGCCTTCCCAAATTTCGAACGCTTGGCGGACACACGAGTTATGTTGAAGGCTGGGCGCTTTATTCCGAAAGCGTGCCCAAGGAACTTGGCCTTTACACAGATCCCTATATGGATTTCGGGCGACTCTCTATGGAGATTTTCCGCGCCGCGCGCCTTGTCGTAGACACAGGTATTCACGCCAAAAAGTGGACGCGCGAAGAGGCCGTGCAATATTATCTTGATAATATCCCAAATCCCGAAGGCGACGTCCGCGCGGAAATTGACCGCTATATCGTCTGGCCTGGTCAGGCTACGGCCTATAAAATTGGCATGCTTAAAATCCAAGAACTTCGCAAAAATGCGGAGCTAGAACTTGGCGAGAAATTCGATATAAGAGAATTTCACGACGTTATACTCGCGAGCGGTTCTGTTCCGCTCACTATCTTAGAAGAACTTGTCGCGGATTGGACCGCCAGCAAGACCAGAGGGGAATAAGATGAAAAAACTTCTTTTACTCGCCAGCACGGCGTTAATTCTATCCGGCTGTCAGAATGACGGCAAAACCGCTATGGAAGCCGCGCAAGAGACGATGGCCGCGCCCGCCGCCGAAGTTTCTCAAGACGCAGAGAACAAGCGCTTTGACAATTGGCTCGAAGAACAATTCCAAAGCGAAGTTGCGAACTACCCAGAGTCCATGGCGTTTTTGGGCATTAAAAAGCGCACGACAGAATGGAATGATCCCAGCCGTGAATTTGCGCTGGCGCAAGTTGAGGCCGCCAAAGCCACCCTTGCTGAGCTTAGCAGCACGTTTGACATGGCGAAAATGGACGAAGATCATCAGCTCTCTTACCGCTTATTTGAGCGTGACCTGAAAAATGGCATCGATAGCGACAAGTGGTTTTACCATGGCTATCCGTTCAACCAAATGGGCGGACGCCAAAGCGGCATGGCCACCTTTATGCTTAACTTCCACCGCGTTGCCGACGAACAAGATGCGCGCGATTACATTGCCCGCCTCGAAGGCATGAAAGACGCGATGGACGGCTATGTGGCGCGCGCCAAAGTCTCTGCCGAGAAAGGCATAATCCCGCCGACATTTGTCTTCGATCACGTTATTCGCGACGCCCAAAACATTATCACAGGCGCGCCCTTTGAAGACACGGAAGAGCCAAGCTTGCTCTTGGGCGACATCCAGAAAAAAATTGCATCACTAGAGCTTGATGCGGAAACACAAAAACAGCTTACGGCCGACGCGGTAAGCGCGCTTATGACCTCTGTGCTTCCGGCCTATGAGAACCTTATCTCTGTGATGGAAACACAAAAAGCAACGTCCACTACAGATGACGGCGTTTGGAAACTTCCTGATGGTGAGGCCTTTTATAAATACCGCCTAGGCATGATTACGACGACCGATATGAGCGCGGATGAAATTCACGACCTTGGCCTTGCCGAAGTTGAACGCATTCAAAATGAAATGCGCGCCATTATGACAAAGGTTGGATTTGAAGGCACGCTGCAAGAGTTTTTCAAATATTTGCTCACCGATCCGCAGTTCACATATGAAGATAGCGATGCGGGCCGCGACGCCTATTTGGCCGATGCCACCGATATGATTAACACGATGAAAGAGCGCCTCCCCGAAGTGTTCAAGCGCCTACCTAAAGCCGAGCTTGATGTGCGCCGCGTTGAGGCCTTCCGCGAGAAATCTGCGGGCAAAGCGTTCTATAATCGCCCCGCGCCCGATGGCTCTCGCCCCGGCATTTACTACGCCAATCTCTATGACATCAAAGCCATGCCGAAATACCAAATGGAAGCCCTCGCCTATCACGAAGGCATTCCGGGCCACCACATGCAGCTCTCGATTTCGCAAGAGCTAGAGAACGTGCCTAAATTCCGCAAATATGGCGGCGTGACGGCCTATACCGAAGGCTGGGGTCTGTACTCAGAATTCCTCCCCAAAGAGATGGGTTTTTATTCTAATCCCTATTCCGATTTCGGACGACTTTCCATGGAGCTTTGGCGCGCGGTTCGCCTCGTCGTTGATACGGGCCTTCACGATAAAAAATGGACGCGCGAGCAAGTCATTGATTATCACGTAGAGAACACGCCCAACGCCCTGTCCGATATCGTCAAAGCCACAGAGCGCTACATCGTTATGCCCGGCCAAGCGACAGCCTATAAGATCGGCATGATCAAAATTCAGCACCTTCGCGAAGAAGCCAAAGAAAAGCTTGGCGAAAAGTTTGACCTCGGCGAATATCACGAAGTCGTCCTAGCCTCCGGCCCCGTCCCGCTTAGCATCCTAGAAGAACGCGTCGACGCATGGGTCGCGAGCAAATAAAACTTGGGCCCCGCCCAATAACCGCCGCCTTAATTAAGGCGGCGGCATTAGAAAAACGCGATAGGCTGAGCGTGCCATTTAGCAAACTCGGTATATTTATTGGACGCAGAACATCCAAATCAAACAAGTCGGCGCCTCAATGACTGCGAATAAAACTAAGCACAGATATAAGATTTGAATAGGTCACGTTGAGCACGTCTAAAAAATGGAAAAAAACTGGGTATCACGAGCTCCAGGATTTCTGGATCGTCTGGAAGGCTCTTTTCATGGGGCGGCCTATACACCGCACCGCCATGACACTTATGCCGTCGGCGTAACGCTTCATGGCATCCAAACATTTGATTATCGGGGCGCGACTATGCATTCCCAACCTGGTCAAATGGTTATTTTACACCCGGACGAATTGCATGATGGCCGCGCTGGTACGAATGAAGGCTTCAGATATAAAACGTTATACATACGCCCCTCCGCGATACAGGGGGTTTTGAGAGGCCAAGCTCTCCCTTTTATCAAAGGCGGAGTATCTTTTGACACGCGGCTATGGGCGATACTGACACCCTTGCTCTGTGACTTTGAAACGCCTTTGAGCAATCTTCAATGCCAAGATGCGATCTATGATCTGGCAACAACCCTGAGCACTTTATCGGGGCAACATTCCACGAAGCAGATCTTTAATTATAAAGCGGCCGAAATCGCCCGCCGTTACATAGATGAAACTCTTGATGACGATCTAACATTGGATGACCTTGAGCATGTTTCAAGGCAAGATCGATGGCAGTTATCCAGAGACTTTCGAGCCGCGTTTGGAACAAGTCCTTACAGATACAAAACCCTACGAAGATTAGAACAAGCCCGCTCAATGTTGCTCTCTGGAGACACCTTGGCGAGGACGGCTGTAAATTGTGGCTTTTCCGACCAAAGTCATTCTGGACGACAATTCAAAAAAACCTATGGCATGACACCCAAAACTTGGCTCACATCCGTACGAAATTAACGCACGATCGTTCTATAAATTTCCGCTCCTATTCGCGTAAGGTATTTAAATAGTTAGCTTTACGATTGGAGTAACATACAAATGAAGACACAAGTTTTGGATAAATCCGCTCTTCTCGACCTTGCAATCGTTCTCTTTGTTCTTGTCTCAATCAAACAATTGATGATCCCTATAACGGTGGTTTACGCGGGGCCGATTTCAACGTTCTCTGCCATGATAGTCGCAACCTTTTTACTTAAGCGGCGAGATGCCAATTGGAAAAATTTAGGTTTAAAGATGCCAGTAAGCTGGCCGAAAACCCTCGGGCTCACGCTTTTTACGTTAATTGCATTTTTTGGCACAGTCGCCATTTTCAATACAGTTGCGGATCATTTTTTTGAGGACATTGGCACAAGTGGTCGTTTCGATCATATTGAGGGCAATCCGGTCGCTTACTTAATCATCATGCTTCTTGTTTGGACACATGGCTCCACGTTTGAAGAGCTGCTTTTTCGGGCATTCGTTATCACGAAAACAAGCCTTTTCCTTGGCGGCAATCGATTGACAGATGTCGTTGCCGTTATGCTAGCCGCAATCTTTTTTGGATATCGTCATTATTACTATCAAGGCCTGAACGGGGCTGTCGTAACGGGCGGGATAGGCCTGACATTTGGGTTTTTTTATATTTGGTTTGGACGGAAAAATATTTTACCCTTAATCCTCGCACATGGCCTCATCAATTCCTTTGTTCAAACAATGAGGTTTTTGGGATATGAAGTGTAGTCTTAAAAGGAAACGTCCTAACGTCTGCTTTGTTGAGACAGAAAGTTGATCTTGTTGAACGGTGATTAAAGCGCGCAAAATATTTCTCGTAAGAAAACTATTTTAACTTACCTATTATTTGCGAGTTTTCTCAGCGCGTTCATGCATCTCTTGCGCTTCGAGGGACATTTTGGCGATGGGGCGGGCGTCAAGACGGCCAACACGGATCGGATCACCTGTTTCCTCGCAATAGCCATATGTGCCGTTTTCAACGCGGCGCAGGGCTTTATCAATCTGAGCGGACAACTTACGCAGGCGATCCCGAGACCGTAGCTCCAGTTGGCGATCCGCATTGGCCGCCGCCGTATCCACAGGATCAGGATGCGATACATTCTCGCCCTGAAGGTAGTTGATCGTCTCTTTGGTTTGCTCAACCAAATCTTCTTTCCACGCCAAAAGCTTGTTTTTAAAATAGAGCGTCTGAACGGGATTCATAAATTCTTCGTCATCCGAGGGCGCATAGCCGTCTGGAACAACAACTGCTTTAGCTTTCTTTTTCGTCGCCATAACGGCCCCCATAAAAAACTCAGCCGCGCATGATTCGCGCATTATTATTTCGGCGATATATAGTGAGTTGCGAACCTCGGCAAGTCACGAAAATTTCACCCCGCAAAGTTAAATTGCCGCCCCCCTCTTGAACAGCCGTGCGCGCGCAGATAGACAGCGCCTAGATATATTCAATGCACGCGAAAAGAGACCCCGATGAAATTTGAAGGCACCAAAGATTACGTCGCCACCCAAGACCTGATGATGGCGGTCAATGCCGCGATCACCCTAGAGCGTCCGCTCTTGATTAAGGGCGAACCTGGCACGGGTAAAACCGTCCTCGCGCATGAGATCGCCAAGGGCCTCGGCGCGCCGCTGATTGAATGGAATATCAAATCGACAACCAAAGCGCAGCAAGGCCTCTATGAGTATGACGCCGTTGCGCGCCTGCGGGACAGCCAGCTTGGTGATGACCGCGTGCATGACATCAATAACTATATTAAGCGCGGGAAAATGTGGGAGGCTTTCACCTCCGAACAGCGTCCAATCTTGCTCATTGACGAGATCGACAAAGCCGATATCGAATTCCCGAATGATTTGCTGCATGAACTCGATAAAATGCAATTCTTTGTCTATGAAACAGGCGAAACGATTGTCGCCAAGCAGCGCCCGATTATCATCATCACCTCAAATAATGAAAAAGATCTGCCCGACGCGTTTCTGCGCCGCTGTTTCTTCCACTACATCCAATTCCCCGATGACGAGACGATGGCGAAAATCGTTGAGGTTCACTATCCGGGGATTAAATCGCGCCTCTTATCTGCCGCGATGAAGCGTTTCTACGAAGTGCGCGATATGCCGGGCCTAAAGAAAAAACCAAGCACATCGGAATTGCTCGATTGGCTCAAGCTCCTCCTCGTCGAAGATATCGACCCGGAGTCCTTAAAAGAAAAAGACCCCAAGAAACTCATCCCACCCCTCCACGGCGCCCTCCTCAAAAACGAGCAAGACGTGCATCTGTTTGAACGGCTGGCGTTTTTATCGAGGCGTGAGGGGTAATTAAAATCGCTTGCAAATGATGGATATCAAGAGAACCAAATATTTCTATCAACTTTAGTATGCGATGACGCTTTATTGAGAAGTTTTTTGGAATACGGCTTTAAATATTTTGCCATTCCATAAACTTCTCGATTAACCAAGCCTGATAAAACACCGATTTCAGTTAAATTTTGAACATTCACATCATCTGACTTAGCCATGCTCTCTATGTAAGCAGCAGCTCTGGAGAGTAAAAGATCATCATCTTTATGCTTTTCGATAAACTCATTAAAGTAATCTTCAAAAAATATATACGAACCTATTTTACTGGCTTCACTCAATAACTTTTGCCCGTAAAGCGCGAGCATTTCGGGGAACAACGCAACACAATTCTCATCTATGTACGAGCCATAGCAAGATACATTGCTCATATTATCTCTCTCCCAACAGCTTCCCCATCTCCTGATGGAAGTGCACAATCGCGGGTTCGAAATGGCCGAAGGTGAAGACGTCATTGGCTTTGGCGTGGAGGCTGTTTTGGATGCCTGTGACGACGGCGATGTCTTCTTGTTGGCCTGTGGTGTTCACAAAGGCGATGTCGCGTTTCGCATCTTCGAGGGCGCGGTCTTTGCCCGCCTCATCCGTTGATTTTGTGATGTGGTAGCTCGTGATTTTCGTGCGCCCAACGCTTAGCGGTTCAATGATCCCCAGCGTGCGGTGATGCGTCAGTTCAGCGAGGATTACATTCGGGAAAAAATGCGTCACATAGGTCAACTTATCAAAGACCTTTTGCTCGGCGGGCGGCACGCCTTTCAGGGTTTCAATGCGCCGAAACGGATAGGTCACGCGCGAATGCGGGCCGCAAAATTCGATCACATTTAGATTGTCATACCCAAACGGATAGAACGTTTCCTTATGGGCGGGCTTGATGTGGTAGCCCTCAATGAAGCTCTCCAAATGGAGCTTCCAATTCGCCTCAACGATCATTTCTGAGACATCAAAAATAATCTGATCGTCCTTTAAAACCTGCGGCAGACCCTGCAGCATATCCTTCGCCGCAGAGGCGTCCACGCTCGGGTCTTGCTGCACGATAAAAATGATGCCGTCGTGTTCAATGGCGGTGACTTCGGCGAGGCCATTTTCGAGCTTATTAAAATCAGGAAAACCGTCTTCGTGGGGTATCCCCAGCAGCGCCCCATCCAGCCCATATGACCATCCATGATAGGGGCACACAAACGCCCCCGCGCAACCTTTGCCGTCGACAAGCTCCGTCCCTCGGTGGCGGCAGGCATTGATAAAGGCGCGCACTTTGCCGTCATGGCCGCGCACCACAATCAGAGGCGTCCCTGCCGCGCGGCGGGCAATATAATCCCCCGCCTTGGTCAGCGCCGTAGACGGACAAAACGGCGTCGGCACAGAGCGCATCATCTCTAGCTCCGCCGCGTAGCGTGCCTCGCTGCGGTAGTTCTCCACGGGCTCCCGCCAGACATCCGTGCCTCGGTCGGTGGTGCGGTTTTCGACATGGCCGAGCACCCGCGCGACGACGTCACTGTCTTTCATGAATGTCTGCATTATGCGCTCCGCCTTTTAAAAAACTACTCAGGCGAAATCGCCTAAGTAAAGTCATCTGAGTAAAATCGTACTATTTGCCGACCCTACTATTTACCGATATGCATCGCGCAAATTTTATTTCCCGCTGGGTCACGCAAATAGGCCAGATAAAGCTTCATGCCCGCGCCTTCGCGCCAACCGGGTGGATCTTCGATCGCCGTACCGCCGGCCTCCAAACCTGCTTTGTGAAACGCGTCTGCCTCTTCGGGGGAGCCAGCGGCAAAACCGATGGTACTGCCATTGGCATTACTCGTCGGCTGTCCGTCAATGGGGTTGGTCAGCAGGAAAATACTGCCGCCATTCATATACATGGCGCGGCCCTTTGGGTCGACGCGGCCCTCACTGCACCCCAACGGGGCAAGCGCAGCATCATAAAAAGTCTTTGAGGCGTTGATATCATCAGTGCCGAGCATAACGTGGCTGAACATAGTGTCTCCGTGTGTGGTTGGATTTTGGCCCGCCCAAATGCAGGCCTTGAGGAAAAGCTATAGCATGGCTACAAGAGCGTCAAACCGTTTGCAGCGTCTTTCTTTTTCGTGCACGAAATAGAAGACAAAGTCAAAAAAGGGCACACAATGACCAACACGATTTTAATGGGCGTAGGCCGTACATTGCTCGGAATTTATTTCCTATTGCCAGGCGTGATGAAATTCGCCGCGTGGGATATGCACGTCGCGTCTATGGCGGCGACGGACATCCCCTCGCCTGAGCTGATGCTACCCATCGCGGGGGCCGCGCAAATCATAGCGGGCATCCTCCTCATCCTCGGGAGCTACGTGCGGATCTCCGCCCTAGGCTGCGCGGTTTTGGTCATCGTGATTAATCTGATGATGCACGACTTTTGGAACATGGACGAGCTAAGAGCGCCGCGCGAAACACAAAACTTCGTCAAGAACCTAGGCATCTTCGCAGGACTATTAGTTTTAGCGTCAGTCTCAAAGCCCCGCGCCATATCGGTAAAAGGGTTTTGGAAGCGGGATTCCAAGGTGATTGATTAGGCACCATCTTGCCTCAATTTTATTCCTTACTGTTTAGTTTTGGGATGAAATGTAAAATCGATCATATCGATACCTTCGACTCCCATTTGAAACCTCGCTTGTTTATCTAAAGAGGTCTGTAGTTTCGGTTGTGCAATAATGGTGGAAACGCCGTCTTTAATATCAATAACCGTAAGATTTATCATGACGCGTTTTTGATGGCTCGTTGATTTTAAATTTTCCAGGCTGACGCCAAAGATCTGTCCATTCTGAATTTTTTGGGCGTCATATGTTTTTTAAGATCATAATTTGGCTGCCCCATTGGCAAATAATAGGTCACGCCTTCGGTTATGATGAGGGACGTCTTCATACGTTTAGTTCTTGTACCCCCATCAACGGGTCGTACAATTTCGCCTGAAATATCCATTGCAATTTCATCGGCCGTCGCGGCTGGCATGAAAACCAAACTCATTCCCGCCGCCGCAATAAGACTGGTAAGGATAATTTTTGGCGCACCTATTAAAGCCTTTAGGCGGGACAAGATCTGGCTGGAATTTCTTTGTTTCGGACGTTCAGCTGGCGCGACAAGATAGCCCTCAATCAAGCTTCGAACAACAGAGCTAACACTGCGACCGTCCTCCTTAGCCTTACGGTGCAGCGCCAGTTTCGTTTCATACGAAATCCGAACTTCAAGGTTTTCCGATTTCTTTGATTTCACTTTCTTCATGGGAACACACCGCTTTGATTTAACACACGTTAAGAGGAACGAATTTAAATCAAAAATCAATCACAATTTTGTCCCGACAAAGTCTATATCGCTATTTTAATGTCGGGACGGAGGCCGTGAGCTTTACGTTTAAACTATTCGCAATCGATAGAATTTTTCCAAAACACCGTCGATTAACTCTTCCTTCTCAAATCCCATGCCGACTTTTTCGGCGACGCGGATGGAGCCTGTGTTTTCGGGATGGATGGCGGCGATGATGTCGACTTTGAGGCGGTGTTCAGTGAGGCGCATTAGCGCGCCGCGTACGGCTTCGGTGGCGATGCCTTGGCCCCATGTTTGGCGCGTCAGGCGCCAGCCAATTTCGATGTCATCACCTTCGGGGAGCATCATCACCCAGCCTAAAAATTCATCCTCCGCTTCCCTGCGCGTAATCGCCCAATAACCGAGCGGCGACTCAAACGCCGTCGTCATGCGCTCCGTCAGGAAAGCGCGATGCTCCACTCCGCCATTCCACGGACCTTCGATAAATTTCGTGACTTCAGGATCGCAATCCATCGCGATACAGGCGTCGATATCCGCGAGCGTTCGCGGACGAAGGATGAGGCGTTCTGTCGTTATCATTTGCCCACTCATGATGACGTAAAATCCCACACCACAGGGACATCTTTCAGCGCGTCTTCGTAATAGCTTTGGAAGCCTGGCATTTTGACCTGATTTAGGAAACCTGAATAGGCCAAGTATGACACGAGGAAGCGCAAATCTTTCGCCCACGCGGGCATATATTTCGGCGGCGTTAGCTCCCCTGCGCCTGCGAGGGCGGCGATGGCGGGAAGGTCTTCGAGGTCCATTTTCCCCGTAAACAATATGCGGATCAAATCGGCGCGGCCGAGCTTAACCACTGTGCGCATAAAATTATGCACCCGCAGCAATCCGTTGAGATATACGATATCTTTGGTGAACGGCGCGCCGCCCGCAATCACCCCGCCGCGAAAGATACGGCGCGTACTGTTATAGGCAGCCTCGGCGCCCAAAGATCGCGGCAAATAGAAATCAAACACCTCTTTGAAATCCGCGCCGTCAATGCTCATTTGCGCGGCGAGGACGCGATCAGAAAGGCGGCGGAAACGGCGCGGATCCATCGCCCCGCTGATCATCTCGGCAAACACGGCGAGGCCTTCTTGGATTTCCGTCGTCCCTGCATGGGCGCGGCCCAATACAGGAAAGCCCTTTTGTGCGCGTCCGTTTAGCGTAGTGGCCGTATGGACGAGGGCTTCGTGCTGCAACAGTTGGTCGATGTCGCGCGGTGTGAAGACCGCCCCTTCGCGCACGCGGATGCGCTTTGATCCCGCCAGCGCTTTAGCGGATAATCCTTTGACGATTTCAATTCGCGGCGCGGCATCGCCCAGGTGTTCCGCCAGCAAAGGCGCGAGGCTGTCTGCGAATTCCGCCGCGCCGAATTCGCGCTGAAACCCTTCGATGACCAGCTTGTCAAAATCCAGCCCGTCCAGGGTTCCGTCCACATGGCGCGCCAAATCAATCACCCGCGTTTTGCGATCGATCATAAGCTGCGTCGGCTCCCCGAACAGCGTCTTGGAATGGGTGAAAAATTCCGCCGTGCCGCGCGATTGCAACAGCGCCGTCATGACATCGAGCTTCTCTGTCAGGCGCAAAAGCCATGCGCCCACGACATCACCACTGTCAGGATTTACGCCGCCAAGTTTCGCCCGCGCGTCCGCAATCCCCTCGCGCGCCGACGTCACATCTATCGAATCGTAAGTCGGCTTAGGCAAAGCCCCGCGAGATAAAAACGCCCCGCGCCAGTCGTCACTCCACGCCACAGAGCGGAGTAGCGGCAACGTTTTCGCGACTCCATTTAATATTTGTGCGGCGTCTTTTTGGCGCGCGAGACGAGCAGAAGATAACGACATAGCCGCCCTATGCGCCTGGGATTTTCACGCCCAAATCACGGAGCAATTGATAATAGGCCAGTACCGTCAAAACGCCGAGGGCCAAGATCACAATCCCCTTATGTTTGAACCCATGCGCGTGATATTTATCTCTGTTTTCATGCGTGGTCACATCCATCATTTCATCGCCAAACCAAATCGAAAGCCCCGTCCCCGCCGCAGATATCAGCAGGATACTCCAATAGGGCCACGGCGTCGTTAGGATCGTGGCTAGCAAGCGCGTCAGCGCCGTATCTTGGTAGCTCTCAGGTGAGAGATTAAGCCCCGCGATATTCACGGCAATCGCGACAACCCACACCACAATTTGCGTAATAAGCATACGCGCGCCAAACAAAAGTCGCACAGGAAACGCCACAATAAACCCGCCGTCCGCGACGGGCGTACACAGCACAAAAAAGCTCCAACTGAGCACCGCCAGCCACGCTCCCGTGGCCGCATCAAACTTCCAGCTCATATAGAAAAAATAAGTCGCCAAAATTCCGATCAAAGCCAAAAACCGCCACAGGCTTTCTTTATGTGTCTGATGTTTTGCCTGCGAAAAATTTGTCATAAAAATAGCCTACACTCTTCCCCGCAAAAAGCCAAAATTTTATGCGTTGCAAGACACCTCCCCACCCCGCGCTCATCCCTGCAGAAGCTGGGATCTTAGGAAGAGTAAAGCCCGCCACAAGGAGATCCCAGATCAAGTCTGGGATGAGCGGGAGAGTTTGATGCTAGTTTTGCTCCGTCGTTCTCGCATTTATCTCAACGGCGATAGAAAGTTTGTTACAAACTTAATACCAAACTAAGCCCTCATCCTGAGGAGGCGCTTTGCGCCGTCTCGAAGGGTTCGGGCGAATGGTGAGAATGAAGCTCGCGAACTATACCAATCCTTCGAGTCCCGCAGGCTTCGCCTGCGCCTCAGGATGAGGTGAAATTGGAACTAACCCACTAATGCCTTACGCCTTGTGTGCAACCCCACAACCCGGCTCACCGCCACGGCGATGTCGGGGCGGTTTAGCGTGTAGAGGTGGAAGTGATTGACGCCTTCATCATAGAGTTGCGCGGTGAGTTCCGATGTCAGGGCTGCCGTTAGGAGCTGCCGTGCGTTGGTGTCCGCGTCGAGACCTTCGAACAATTCGGCGTACCAATCGGGAACGGTGACGCCGCACATTTTGCTCATGCGTTGTAGCCCTGCGAAATTGGGCTGCATCATTAATCCCGGCACTAATGTGATGTCGATGCCTGCGTCCGCGATACGGTCTTGGTAGCGCAGAAAGGTTTCCGCAGAGAAGAAAAACTGCGTGATCGCGCGGTTGGCGCCCGCATCGACCTTGCGTTTCAAATTGTCAATCTCTGCGCTCCAGTTCCCGCTCTCTGGGTGGCGGTCGGGATAGGCGGCGACGGAGACTTCAAAATCGTGGCGCGCCTTTAGCCCCGCGACCAAATCAGAGCCGTAAGCATAGCCTGTTTCATGCGGCGTATAGGCTTGGTCGATACCGTCTGGCGAGTCGCCCCGCAACGCGACGATGTGGCGAATGCCCGCCGCCCAATATTCATCCGCGATGGCGTCAATGTCACCTCGGCTCGCGCCGACGCAAGTGAGGTGCGAGGCGGGTTTGAGGTTTGTCTCGTTTGCAATTCTTGTGACCGTGCGGTGGGTGCGTTCGCGCGTTGAACCGCCTGCGCCATATGTAACTGAGACGAAATCGGGCGAGAGCGGTTCAAGCTTTGTGATGCAATCCCAGAGCGTCTCTTCGGTCTTTTTATTCTTCGGGGGGAAGAACTCATAGCTGACTTTGACGTGGTCAGAACGCGATCCCGCCATGCGCGCGACGGGGCCGAGACTACGCAAGGACGCGGGGCTGTTGGGGCTATGTGTGCGGGCCTGTAGTCCCATGACTTAAGCCTCTTTATAGGCAGGGAAACGCGGAAGGCGCGCCGACCAAATTTTAACATTGGGCCGCTTGGCGTCGCTTGATTGTATCAAGGTCGACGGCGCGAGCCGCAGGTTATGTTCCCCCAGCCATTGCCCCAGATCTTGGTCGGTAAAACCAAGGCGGCGATGGGCGTAAGTTTCGCGGAACTCATCAAGGGTATGCGTTTCAAAATCGACAATCAAAAGCTGCCCACCGGGACGCAAGAGGCGCGCGGCCTCTGTGATGGCCTCGCTTGGGTCATCCAAATAATGCAACACTTGGTGGATGGTCACAAGATCGGCGCAGCCTGTCTCTAGCGGGACGTTCAGCAAATTCCCTTGGCGTACAGAAATATGGTCATGGCCTTCGGAGGCGAGTTTATGCCTCGCGACTTTTAACATTTGAGTATTATTATCGATGCCCGACCCGCGCGTGATTTTATCCGCAAACACAGAAAGTACGCGGCCCGTACCTGTGCCCAAATCGACCATGAAATCAAATGGGCCATCACCGACGGCGGCCGTCATGGCGCGTTCAATATCATCCTGCGGCAGGTATTCATGGCCAAGTTGCCCTCGGTCATTGGCGACATTAGCAAAGAAGGCTTCGGCGGCCTTAGAGCGCTCAGCGCGAACATCTTCAAGGCGGGCCAAATCGGATTGCAACATCTCGTCACTTTCCGGCAGAGCGCTAAGCGTCGTTGCCACAAGAGCCGTAACAGCAGCATTGCCCCGGCGCAAACGTGAGAACACCCAACTGCCTTCTTTGAGGCGTTCAATGATTCCCGCCTTTTCGAGCGAGTTGATATATTGCGTCATGCGCGGCTGACTAAGCTCCATGATTTGGACAAGCTCGCTGACTGTAAGTTCGCCGCGCGAGAGAAGCGCCAAAATACGGAGACGTTCTGGATGGCCGAGGACTTTGAGAATTTGCGCAATATTTTCCATGCGCGGAGACGTAGCATAACTTTACACAAAAAGATATAACAAAATTTTTATATGCTATTTTCTTTATATGCTGATTTAACGAATCGATTTGGCAGCAAATGCTGTCTTTATACTGTAAAGATGCGTTCATCATGCTGCAAGGATGCGTTCACAATGCTGTACGCGTGCTGTAAAGATACTGCATCAATGCTGTATAGATGCTGTAAGAATGCTGTATGACTCTGGGTTGTGCTGTATGACCTAGAGTTGAATACTGTATGACCTGCGGTTTAACTGGGTATTGATTGCAATTTATAGGGATTGAATTTCAATTTAGAACAAATCCGCCTGAGCCGTATTAGCGGCGGGCGGTTTTGCTTTTTTGGGTTTGGTTTTCGGCTTAACTTTTAGTGGCGCAATCGCGCCTTCGCCGTCAATAACCGCGCTGCGATGCCCGTCCGCAAACACAAGTTCCACGCCCTGCCCGGAGGATAATTCAGCGCCTGTTTTCACGACTCCGCCGTCCGCATCTTGAACAATCGCAAAGCCGCGTTCGAGGACGCCTTGGTAGCTATAGGCCGTGAGCAATTTACCTGCCCGCTCCAACCGCGCTTGGCGGCCTTCGAGTTGCGTTTTCATTTGTGTGTTGGCTCTGCGGGATAATCCTGAGAGCGCCGTTTCAAGGTGGCTGTGTTTGTGTTGAATCGTCGTCGGACGTAAACGCATTGAAATGTTGTGCAGGCGCTGTGCGGGACGTTCGGTGATGCGGCCCAAGGGCGGGAGTTTCGCGAGCTGTAACCTGTGGGCCTTGGCGGAAAACAAATTCGTCAGGCTCGGGAGTTTAGACACCGCCAAATCCAAACGCTGACGCGGCGCGGCCAAGACTGTATCCAATCGTGGCAGGCGCGCGCCTGATAAACGCGCTGTTTTCTCTCGCGTATTACGCTGTAACCCCCGCGTCAGGCGCAGGCCGTAATCTTCCAGCGTCGTAAGCCAATCGGCGCGCACAGGGACCGCAACTTCGGCTGCGCCCGTAGGTGTTGGCGCGCGGTAATCGGCGGCATAGTCAATTAATGTCCAATCGGTTTCGTGGCCTACCGCTGCAATTAACGGAATATTTGACGCCGCCGCAGCGCGCACCACGACTTCCTCGTTGAAACACCATAAATCTTCGAGCGATCCACCGCCGCGCGCGACGATGAGAACATCAGGACGCGGGAACCCTTCGGCATGATTAAACCCTGTAATCGCGCCCGCAATTTGCGCCGCCGCCTTATCGCCCTGCACTAACACGGGCCAAACCAGCACGTGCGACGGGAAGCGGTCTTCTATGCGGTGCAGAATATCGCGGATCACGCTACCAGTCGGCGAAGTAACAACACCGATGGTTTTCGGCATGAAAGGCAATTCAACCTTACGCGCCTGATCGAACAGACCTTCGGCGGCAAGCATTGTTTTGCGTTTCTCAAACAGCGCCATGAGCGCGCCTGCGCCCGCCAGTTCCATTTTGGAGATCACGAGCTGATAGTTCGACCGCCCAGGATATGTCGTCAACTTACCTTCGCAAATGACTTCCATGCCTTCTTCGGGTAGCATCGACAGGCGGCTCATTTGGCCTTTCCAGATGATGGAATTAATTACCGCTTTGTCGTCTTTGACGTCCAAATAACAATGGCCTGATTTAGCAATCGTTACGCGGCCCAGTTCCCCGCGCACGCGGACATGGCCGAATGTGTCTTCGATTGTGCGCTTGAGCGTCTGCGCCAATTCGGAGACCGAATATTCATGAGCATTCGTGGCGGCGTTGGAATTATAATCTACAGGCACGGGTCTCTTTCATTGGATTCGCAGTCTTTATACCCTAAAAGGCGCAGCAAGGAATCACAGATTGGAACGAAAATGAACGTTTTATTGATCGGCTCAGGCGGACGCGAACATGCTTTGGCGTGGAAAATGGCGCAGAGCGACAAAGTCACAGACATCACCTGCGCCCCCGGCAATGCGGGCATCGCCGAAGTCGCCGCTTGTGTGGACGTTAAGGCCGACGACATTATCGGCTTGCTCGCGCTGATTGATCGCGGCGGATATGATTTTGTTGTCGTCGGCCCCGAAGTGCCGCTGGCGATGGGCCTTGTCGATATGCTCCAAGACAAAGGCGTGAAGGTCTTTGGCCCAACCAAAGCCGCTGCGCAGCTCGAATCGTCTAAATCCTTTACCAAGGATTTCTGCAAGCGATACGACATCCCAACAGCAGATTACGGCGTCTTTACCGATTTGAAAGAAGCCAAAGCTTTCCTAAAAACGATGAAAGCCCCTTACGTTTTGAAGGCCGACGGATTGGCGGCGGGCAAAGGCGTGGTCATTCCTGAAACGTTGAAAGAGGCGGAAAGTGAACTCGATGAGTTTTTCTCAGGCAAGTTTGGCGAAGCCAGCACAAAGGTCGTGATCGAAGAATTTATGACAGGCCAAGAGGTCAGCTTTTTTGCGATTTCTGACGGCGAAACCGCGCTCCCGCTGATTGGGGCGCAAGACCACAAACGCGCTTTTGATGGCGACAAAGGCCCGAACACGGGTGGCATGGGCGCTTATTCCCCTGCGCCTGTTTTCACGCAGGAACAAATGATAACCGTGATGGAAAAAATCATCCAGCCCACGGTTTACGGTATGGCCAAAGATGGCAATACATTTAAGGGCGTGTTGTTTGCGGGTCTGATGATGACCAAGGACGGGCCGAAGTTAATTGAATATAATGCGCGCTTCGGGGACCCCGAATGCCAAGTTATTATGCGCCGCCTGCAATCTGATCTAATGGATATTTTAATCCACGCCGAAGCAGGAACGCTTGATAAATGCGCAGCGCCTGGTTGGTTTAATGATCCCGTGATCAATATCGTGCTCGCAGCTAAAGGCTATCCTGGAAGCTATCCAAAGGGCTCTAAAATCAGCGGGCTAGAGGCTGCGAATGATATGGACGGTGTTGTCGTATTTCACGCAGGCACAAAACGTGACAACAAAGGCGACATTTGCGCGGCTGGCGGACGGGTTTTAAATATCACGGCCCAAGCCCCTTCCATTCGGGACGCAGTCTCGTTAGGCTATAAAGCGATAGATGACGCAATTGACTGGCCCGAAGGTTTTTGCCGCCGAGATATCGCGCATCACGCATTATAAACTAAGGGGACATATATGCCGTGCAAAGATTTACTTAAAGCTTCACTCGCGACGGCTCTCGCCCTTGCCCTCTTGCCTGCCTCCGCCGAAGGCCAAGAACAAGACACGCTTATTCATGCGGGAACTGTTTTAGCAGTTCCGGGCTTGGCCCCAAAAACGGCGCAAACCCTTACGTTGCGGGATGGTAAAATTGTTTCCGTAACAGATGGATATACCATCAGTGCCGGCGCCAAGGTCATTGATTTAAAAGATAGCTTTGTCCTGCCCGGCTTAATCGACAGCCACGTGCATTTACGCGGGGAATGGAACAAAAATAACCGTCTAGACGGCGCGACAAAATCTGATGGCGACGTTGCCTATGACGCCGCGATGAACGCGCGTAAAACGCTTGAAGCCGGATTTACAGCTGTCCAAGATGTGGGCGGGCCTTTAAGTGTTTTTGCGTTACGCGATGCGATTGCAGCTGGGAAAATTCCGGGGCCACACATACGCGCTTCGGGGCCTGCTGTCTCTGTGACGGGTGGGCATGGCGACGTGCATGGCTACCGCCATGATATCTTAAAGGTCATGCAACCTCCCACGATTTGCGACGGGCCATCGGATTGTCGACGGGCCACCCGCTCTGCGATTAAATCAGGTGCTGACGTTGTCAAAATTACGGCCACGGGCGGCGTGCTATCCAATACGGCCGCAGGCACTGGCCAACAGTTTTTCGAAGACGAGCTTGTGGCTATTGTCGAAAGCGCCGCCACTATGGGACGCAAAGTGACAGCTCATGCCCACAGTAAAGGCGGCATTGAAGCCGCGTTAAAAGCGGGCGTAAAATCCATTGAGCACGGAACCTATATGGACACAGAAACAACACGCCTGTTCAAAAAGCATGACGCTACATTGATCCCAACTGTGCTCGCCGGGATGACCGTTGTTGATTGGGCCACAGAGGGCGGCTTTCTTCCGCCAGCCTCTGCTAAAAAGGCCCTCGAAGTTGGGCCGCAAATGCAAGACATGCTCCGTATTGCATGGGAGAACGGCGTCAATGTCGCCTTTGGTACAGACACGGGCGTGTCCAAACACGGCGAGAACGCGCAAGAATTTATTTATATGAAAAAAGCCGGCATGAGCGCGCAAGATTCAATCAAAGCCGCGACCATAAAAGCCGCAGAACATATTGGCATGAAAGATCAAATCGGAACACTTGAAGCAGGTAAATATGCCGACATGATCGCGGTTAAAGGTAACCCGCTCACAGATATTGAAGAACTTCTTGATGTTGATTTTGTTATGAAAGGTGGCGTGGTTTATAAAAACGAAGACTAGTTTTGAACGCTCAGGCCGCTTTTAATGTCAGAATAAATTCGGTACCGTCAGCCCCCGTATGGGCGAGCGAAAGCTCGCCATCTTGATCCCGAGCAAGGTCACGCGATATCGTAAGGCCAAGTCCAGAACTATCGTGACTTGTCCCGCCTGTAAAAGCTTGAAAAAGGTTATCCAAAGCCTTTTTCGGTAGGCCTGGCCCCGTATCCATCACAGACAGTCTCACTTCGCCGCCTTCCGTACTCGTCGTAACGATAATTCTTGCCGGCGGCTCAACATCATCAACCCCCACAAAACGTCCTTGTATTGCTTGGCCAGAATTCCGAAAAAGATTGTGAATGATACGGTAGACATCATCTGGATCCGCTCTTACGGCCAATTCACTTGGAATTTTATTGATAAACTCTATGGGCTTATCATTGCGCCGGAACTGCCCCAAAGTATCACCCGCAACTTCGCCAACTAAGAGCGCAATACGGATAGTCTCTATCTCAACAGGGTCTGTCGTGCCTTTCGAGTAACTTAGCACATCACTACACAAGCGAATGCCGCGATCGACGGCTCTGACTAAGCGCTCACCCATCACGGCCACACGTTCATCTTTATCCATTGCTATACGATCAGAAACAAGCTGCGCTGAGGTTAAAACATTCCTCAAGTCATGGTTTATTTTGGCAACAGCCATGCCCAACGACGCAAGCCGTTCGCGCTGTTGGAACGAGGCCCGTACGCTTTGTTTCATATCGTAAAATTCACGCTCTAGACGTCCAATTTCATCGCGGCGACTAGAAGGCAGCAAAGCCGCGCGGCGCTTTTCTGGGTCTTCGCGAAAAGCTGCGAGGCCATCCGCAAGATGTTTAATTGGACGTACAATCATCGCAGAAAGAGCAAAGTAAATCATGCCCCCTGTAACGATCGCAATAAGCAGCGAGAGCCAAAAAACACGTCCAAAATAGGCCCGCATCTCTTCTTTCAAAGACGACTTTGGCAAAATAATTTCAATTACGTCATGCGTATCAATCACAGGATTGGCCAAAACCCGCAAATAACCTTGGTCACTTCCGAAAAAAGAACCAAACGCATAACGAAACCCTGGCAAGCGGCGCTCTACTCTTAAATCGACAACGTCAAATTCTCCGTCATGCGGAGGCATACCCAATATCAATTCCGACATGCCGTCATGCTTAGATGACACCATGATAACATCCGTGTCGCTCATGAATTTTTGCGAGAGAATTTCGCTGCCTTCGTAATCTGGCACGCCCATTAATGCGAGCGCGAGATGGCCCGCCCGTTCTGCGCGCTCTTCAATATAATCTTGCCGGAAAACAGTAGCCGATGGGATAAACAGCAAAAGCTCCGCTAGCATGACAAAACCAATTGTCATGAGTAGCAGTTTACCCG
This sequence comes from Maricaulaceae bacterium, assembly GCA_049607665.1. Taxonomy (GTDB): domain Bacteria; phylum Pseudomonadota; class Alphaproteobacteria; order Caulobacterales; family Maricaulaceae; genus Fretibacter. The sequence goes on along the minus strand of JBMYWT010000002.1, from coordinate 32,508 downwards.
AAAGACGCCGGGAAATAAGACCGTCAACCATGAGGCTTTCTAAGCGGTCTTAGTCGTGATGTCACGCATTAGACGTTTCATTCTTTTAATGGAACTTTGTCCAAAGCCCCGCTAGTTTTTTGGCTTTGGGTCCAAAGATAGCCTCGGTATAATATGATCCAGCAGCACGTTTTATTGCTTCGCCGCGCGTCGGGTAAGGTGATATAATTTGCGCGAGGCCAGAGATTTTAACTTTGTTTGTCATCGCCACAGATATCATCTGTATAAGGTCGCCTGCGCTTTCGCCGACAATCGACGCCCCAAGGATACGGCCTTTATTCGTCGCGATGATTTTCACCTCGCCCTGATCGGCTCGCTCTGCAATAGCGCGGTCATTATGTTCAAACTCTGCGCGCAAAACACGTACCGCATATCCTTGCTCGCGGGCTTGCGCTTCGGATAATCCAATACTTGCCAATTCAGGCTCGGAATAAATCGCGGCGGGCATACGGTTAGTTTCGGCGCTGCCGAACAGGCGGTTGATAACAGGCGGAAGGAAGTAAAACGCTTTGATTAATATACCGGCATGGAAACCTGCCGCATGGGTAAGGCCGCCTTTTCCAGCGGCGATATCACCTGCTGCAAAGACACGCTTATTAGATGTACGCAGACATTTATCTGTCTCTATGCCGCGCCTGTCATATGTCACGCCTGCGGCTTCGAGGTTCAGGCCATCCACCATAGGGCGGCGGCCCGCCGCAACCAGTAAATGAGACCCCTTAAGTGTGCGTCCGTCATCGAGTTCAACCGCGACACCTTCATCCGTTTTCTTGATATGTTTGGTTTTTACGGGCGCGTGGAAAACAACACCTTCGTCTTCAAGGGCTTTGGCTAAGACCTTAGCATGTTCAGGTTCGCTGCGCGTGAGAGGGGTCGAAATATCAATAATTTCGACCTTTGAACCTAAACGCGAAAAGGTTTGCCCAAGTTCAATTCCAATAGGCCCTGCCCCAATCACAAGTAAATGCTTGGGGAGTTCCGGAACGGAAAAGATATCTTCATTGGTTAAATAGGGTGTATCCGATAGCCCAGAGATAGGCGGAGCAGAAGCTCGGCTGCCTGTGGCGATAACAAAGCGTTTGGCTTTGACTTCTGTCGTTTCCGACACAACCGTGCGCGCGTCTTTGAACGCAGCCCGTTCACGGATCACAATCGCGCCGAGACCTTCGAAACGTTCTTGGCTATCGACAGGGGCGATATGCTCTATCACGCCTTGAACGTGGGCTTTCACAGCGGCAAAATCGACTTTGGCTTTGGCAGGCATAATCCCGAAAGCAGAACCGCTGCCGAGGGCGTGAGCGTGTTTGCCCGCAGCAATCATAGCTTTGGACGGTACGCAGCCATGGTTGAGGCAATCACCGCCCATCTCTTCAGCCTCGAACAGCACAACAGAACGGCCCAATTGCGCCGCGCCCGCCGCCACGGATAATCCCGCAGAGCCCGCGCCAATAATACATAGATCAACATCATAATGTGTGGTCATTATCTCTCCCCCGAGCGTAGGCCGACTACGCGGCTTTGCGGGCTTTCATTTTATTATAGATAATCGGCAAGCTGGAGAGCACGATCAATCCGAGGATCGGCCCCAATACTGCGGGTTTCGTCATCAAACCTGTGAGCTTTACGTCACCACCCGCATCAAAAATTGCGCCAACGCCCGCACCGACGCTCGCGTAAACCAGCGCGCCTGGAATAATACCGAGGAACGTTGTGATAACGTAATTACGAATTTTAACGTCAAAAAGTGCGGGCACAAGATTGACGATAAAAAATGGAAACGCAGGAATAAGCCGTAAAATAAACATGTAAGAAAATTCGTTCTCTTTGAGGCCGGCTTCGAATTTTTGCATATAGGGGCCAGCTTTTTTTGATAGGCTATCCCCCAGTGCGTAACGCGCGGCGAGAAAAATCAATGTCGCGCCTATCGTTGCGCCAATTACAATCCCAAAACCCCCAACAAGGGTTCCAAACAAAAAGCCCCCGAACACAGATAAAATACTGGCCCCCGGGAAAGAAATCGCAACAAGCGTGGCATAAAGCGCAATAAAGCCCAGTAAGGCTATGGCGAAGTTATCGGTCACAAAGGCGGCCAGAACATCTCGGTTTTCACGCAAAGACTCGATATTGAAAAACCGCTGTCCGTCATTAGCAAAAAACACGATAAGCGCGATGATAACCACCGCGATAGGCGCGAAACGTTTGAGAGCGTTTTTCGGCGGGGTTTGTGTCTCAGTTTGAGTTTCTGGGCTCATTACTCAACCTCAACTTCATTTTCGGCGATAATATCATTCAGCGCCCAGTCGTAATAATAGTCGCCAATCATCATGCCATTTTCAATAGCGGCCGCCAAATCACCTTCGGCATATTCTTCTATATGTGCCAGCACGTTTTTCTTACTTCCGCCGAAATCTTCTTTGAACCATTTATAGATAGAAGATAGTTTTAGCCCTCTCTTTTGCAATCCAACGCCGCGCGGTGAATTAATGAAGGCTTTTGCGGCCAGCTCCCGATCAGCATCCAATGTCTCGGCACGCCACAATCCAGCTTTCAAATTCGGACAACCGATTGAAGCACAATTGACCATATAATGGATAAGCGGTGACGGGAATTGTTTGCGCATAATGTCATGTTCAATATTATCAAGGCTGAGGTGTTCGCTTTCCACGGTAATGATTTTACGCCCCCAAGGGCCTTTAGAGAACAGACCGCCGCCAATTTCTCGAATGGACGAGACCGGGTAGTTTTGAAGAACAACATCCACCGTCAACGCATTATAAAGGTTCGCCCAATAGGCAATAGCGTCGGCGTCTTCCATATCAGATGGCGTTTGCGTCGCCAGATGCGCGATGTAATCGGTTAGCGCAGCGCGATCTTCGTCATTTGCCAGTAGGCCCGCATAATCAAATAGCGCCACGCCAACGTGGTAGTCAGTAAACATATTACGTCCACCAATATCATCGTCGTCAGGCGTTTTCACATATTGCCCCAAAACGGCATCCCAACGCGCAGCAACCGAATCGAGCGGCATTTGTGTCTCTATAGTGGCACTCATTTGGCTCTCCTGAGGGGTTTGCGCCTTCACTCCCGTTGATATGGTAATAAAAACAGCAAGGGCGGCGCTTATGTATGCGGCTTTTTTAATCATATTTTGTCCAAATGGGCTATAGTCGTGTTATGAACCTTGCTTTAGGGCAGGTTTTATCGCTTGTCCCCTCACTGATGATCACAAAAATGTGCGATATTAAAGAAACACGTTTGCGCAGCTGAAATATTGAATATTTTCGACCCAACAGTGCTTGACTTCACCCCTTACCCCGCTTAAACGGCGCAGCTTAGAGATACAGCGGTTTTGACCGCTTGGAGTAATGATATGAAACGTACTTTTCAACCATCCGTCCTTGTTCGCAAGCGTCGCCACGGTTTCCGTTCACGTATGGCCACAAAAGCTGGTCGTCAGGTTCTAGCCCGTCGCCGCGCAAAAGGCCGTAAGGTTCTGTCCGCTTAGGACGCGCCTCATAACGGCCTCTGCCGTTTATGACCCAGAGTGAAAAAAAATTAAAACTCGGACGCCTTACAAAGCGGTCCGAGTTTTTGCATGTCAGAGACGGCATCTATAAGCCCTCTGGCGGTGTCGTTGTACAAATGCGCGCAAACCCCGCCATAGGCTGTGAAAAAAAACCTGAAATCAGCATTCGCGTAGGCTTTACGGCTACAAAACGGGTTGGAAATGCGGTTATCCGTAACCGCGCCAAACGCCGTTTGCGCGAAGTGGCACGCACCCTTTTGCCCGATCACGGCCTTCTGGGTTATGATTATGTTTTCATCGCCCGCGACAGTACGCTCAGCCGCCCCTACGAACAGCTTCTTGACGATACGCAAAAAGCCCTGTTAAGCCTCTCGCGCAAAGCGCAAACCGTTCCTATATAGATTTAAAGTCAAGTTTACGCCCGAATAGAAAGCCGCCCTCATGGACGATCAAAAGAATTTCATCCTCGCCATTGTTCTCTCCGGCTTTGTTATGCTCGGATATTGGTTTTTCTTTGGCAAACCTTTGGCGGAACAAGCCCGCGTAGATGCCGCCAGTGAAATCGCGAGCGCCGAAAGTACCATGCCGACGCCGGCAGCTGTTGAAATCAAAGAACCTGTTGCGCGTGAAACGCTCATCACAGATGGCGACCGTATCACGATCGATACCGCCTCTCTATCAGGGTCGTTTTCCCTCTCTGGGTCACGCTTTGACGATATCCGCCTTAAAAATTACAACCAAACTTTAGAAGATGATAGCGAAACGGTCATCATGCTCACGCCAGAGGGCGCGGAAAAATCTGCCTATATTTTTGATAATTGGACAAAAGCAGATAGTGGATCTGGCTCAAACAGCCCATGGATGCGCCTCTCAGGAACAACCCTGACAGAAACCGCTCCTATCATATTACAACACAAAGGCGACGGCTTTGTTGTGGAGCGTACAGTTTCAGTCGATGATAAATACCTCATCACGCTAACGGATAAAGTCACCAACACATCAGGCAATGAAATTAACCTTCGGCGTAAAGGCGTTTCGCGCCAGCATGGCCTGCCTGACGAATTAACAAATTTCTTCATTATTCAAGAGGGCCCGATTTCAGTCGTCGACAATAAACTTGATGATATGAAATATAAAAAGCTGCGTAAATCAGGCGAGCATAACAATAGCGGCGAAGGCGGCTGGGTTGGTCTTACCGATAAATATTGGCTCTCTGCGGCTATCGCGCCGCAAGGTAAGAACATTTCCACTAAATTCGCTTACCGCGAAATTAATGGGCAAGAGGTCTATGAAACGGGTTACTCCACAACCCCTATGACCATCACGCCGGGCACAACCATTGAAAGTGTCGGCCATGTCTTTGCTGGTCCGAAAGACCGCACAACGCTCCTTAATTATGAAAACGAAGTTGGCATTATGCAAATGGAGCGCGCAATTGATTGGGGTGCTATGCGTATCCTTACGCGTCCTATGAGCACGGTTCTAACCTTCCTCGGCGAAAAAATCGGCAATTACGGCGTCGGCATTTTAGTGCTTACATTGATTATCAAGATCGTTCTTTTCCCGCTTTTCAACAAGCAATACGCCAGCCAAGCGATGATGAAAAAAGTACAGCCCAAGCAGAAGAAACTGCAAGCGCTTTACAAAGATGACCGTATGAAACTTCAGCAGGAAATGATGGCGCTTTACAAGAAAGAAGGCGTTAATCCGATGGCAGGGTGTCTGCCCATCATTCCAACGATCTTCGTGTTCTTCTCACTTTATAAAACCGTGTTTATCAATATCGATCTCCGCCACGCACCTTTCTTTGGGTATATCCAAGATTTATCCGCGCGCGATCCGCTTTCAATATTAAACGGTTTTGGATTATTCCCATGGGATGCCGCGCCGCTCGGGCTTAGCTTTTTGGCTATTGGTCCGCTCGCGATTCTCTACGGCATTTCCATGTCATTAATTTACACGCTAACGCCGCAAAATGCTGGTGGCGGAGAGCAAGCCGAAATGATGGCGAAAATGATGAAATTCATGCCGTGGATGTTTATGTTCATCCTCGCGCCATTCGCCGCTGGTCTTTTGGTCTATTGGGTATGGAACAATATCCTATCGTTCATTCAGCAATATTACATCACGCGTAAATTCAAGGTCGACACGCCCGTTGATCAGTTCTGGCGCAAGATAACAGGCAAGGAAAAACCAGACGCGGCGTAAGCCCCTGGTTCACGTCTCACATGAGCGAAGATACAGAAAACAATACCGAAGTTGAGCCGCATCCCTTTTTAGATGAAGGACGCCTGCTGTTCGCGCGCGACGTAACTTTCATGCGCTCCGCCGTCAGCCTTCAAACGCTACCACCCCCAGGGCCACCGGAAGTATGCTTCGCTGGGCGTTCGAATGTCGGTAAATCAAGCTTGATTAACGCGCTTACCAATCGCAATGGACTTGCCCGCGCCTCGAACACACCGGGCCGCACACGAGAGCTGAATTACTTTAACATTGACGAGCGCCTTTATGTCGTTGACTTGCCCGGTTATGGATATGCCCGCGCTTCCAAGGTTGATATCGCCCAATGGACAAAACTCACCCGAGCGTTCCTACGTGGCCGCGCGCAATTACGCCGCGTCTTTATCCTGATCGACAGTCGTCACGGCGTAAAAGAATCCGATCTAGAGCTTATGGATATGCTCGATGAAGCCGCTGTAACCTACCAACTTGTCATGACAAAGGTTGATAAAATCAAACCGCCCGCTGTTGCCAAAGAAACAGAGCGCGCGCTTAAGCTGATTGCAAAACGCCCCGCGGCCTTCCCGACAATCATTCCAACATCGTCTGTGAAAAAAACCGGCCTTGATGTGCTCAAAGCTGAGATTGCTAGCTTGGCTCTTCCGGATCATCGTTTATAAGGGCGGCATGGAACAACGCCGAAAAGACGATATAAATTGGGAGAGCGCAAAGACGCTTTCCGAAGCCCTCCCCTTTATTCAGCGCTATGCTGAGCAAACGATTGTCATTAAATTTGGCGGCAACGCCATGGGCAGCGAAGAGCTTACGCGGCAATTTGCCAATGATGTTGTCCTCCTTCGGCAGTTCGGTATCCGGCCGGTTATCGTGCATGGCGGCGGCCCGCAAATCGGGGAAATGCTAAAGCGTCTTTCGATCAAAAGTGAATTTGTCGATGGCCTGCGTGTTTCTGATATTGAAACCGTCGAAGTGGCCGAAATGGTCCTCTCTGGCGCAATTAATAAATCCCTCGTCCAAGCGATTAACGCGGCGGGTGGGCGCGGCGTCGGAATTTCTGGTAAAGATGCCAATTTGATTACGGCGCAAAAACTCTCAGAGACGCATGGCTTTGCGGGTAAACCTGTCGCGACGGACACCAGCCTTGTAGACGGCCTTGTCGCATCAGATCTTGGATTTATTCCTGTTATCTCCCCGATTAGCGGCGGAGCCAAAGGCGGTTCTTATAATGTAAATGCAGATACAGCTGCGGGCGTGATTGCCGCTGCGATTGGCGCGTCCCGGCTTATGCTTCTGACCGATATCGAAGGCGTGAAAGACAAAGAAGGCAACCTCCTTACCAACTTAAGCCTCGATGATGCACGTAATCTTATTGCAGATGGCACAGCAACCGGCGGTATGATCCCCAAAATTGAAACCGCTATTAATGCCGTAGAAGACGGCGTTCGGGCCGTTGTCATTTTGGATGGCCGTCGCGCGCATGGATTGCTTGTCGAGCTTTTCACCGATCACGGTGCTGGGACGCTTTTACGATGATCAAAACCAAAATACGGCACGGTTTTATAGTCGGCATCATTGCAATAATATCGAATGTGGGCCCCACAGCTGCCCAAACGCGTACAGAAAACTCAAATGCGAATAGTGATTGGCAAGTTTGTAACGAAACCTCTTTCGTACTTCGCGTAGCAACAGCATCACTTTCTAACGGAAAAGTCTCGCCAGAAGGTTGGACACAAATTCGATCAGGTGCCTGTTTTACAAAAAGCTTACCTATAGGCACGCCTCGGTATCTTTATGCTGAGAGTTCGACTGTGCATGTTGGAAAAATTCGAGAATGGAAAGGCAATGTTACGCTCTGCACCGGTAATGAAGACTTCAAAGCAAGCGTTGATATTAGCTGCGCTTTACAAAACCTCCAAGAACGTGATTATTTACAGGTTGACCCTTCTGAACGTATAACAAGCCTAATAGAAACAGATGGTTTTGGAAAAAAAGCTGAAACGGCAGGCCTCCAAAGATTACTCCAAGACAATGGATATAAAATTTCACGTGTTGATGGCCTTTCAGGACGTCGAACAACGCAAACTCTCTCAAAGTTTCTAAAAGACAATAACCTTGCTAAATCTTTGTCCAAAGATAAAAAATTCGATGCTCTCATTGCAGCCGCTGCAAAGCACAAAGAAACTATTGGTCTCCGCCTTTGCAACAAGTCCAGCCAAACGGCCTGGATTGCAATTGCAATGCGTAATGAAAGCCAATGGGAATCTCGTGGGTGGTGGCCCTTAAAGCCAACGGAGTGCGAACGCCCTATAACCAAATCCTTAAAAGACTTAGATGCACATTTCTTTGCCTTACAAGAGCAACCAAGCACAGATGATAAACTCCAAAAAGACAAACGTCTGCGTACTGTGGTCTCCAAACCCGAAGAATTTTGTATTGGCGAAAGTGTCTTTTCAGCGCTCGGAAATACATATTGTGAAGATAGAGGTTACACCGCCCAAAGTTTTCGTCCTATTATAACCGAAGAGATTGGCATCAATATAAACCTTACCGATGCTGATTTCGTACAGGCGACAATCCCTGGATTGCGTAGATAACCCATGCCCCTTTCACATATCGAAAATTGGATCTTTGATCTCGACAACACTCTCTATCGCGCCGATGGAAACTTCTTCTCGCAGATCGATGTGAAGATCACAGAGTTCGTGAGCCAACACTTAGAACTCGACCCGACAACAGCGCGTCATCTGCAAAAAGAATATCTTGCAGAATATGGCACGACGCTCTCTGGCCTGATGGCAGAGCATGATATGGATCCGGCAGATTTTTTACATTTTGTGCATGACGTAGATCTTTCAGCGCTAACGCCGGATGCGCTTTTGCGAGATCACATCCAGTCTTTGCCGGGGCGGAAATTTATTTTTACTAATGGCTCGCGCGGTCATGCCGAAAATGTCTCTGCGCATTTGGGCCTCGCCGGATTATTTGACGGTAGCTTTGCCATTGAAGATGCCGACTATGTTCCCAAACCCAGACGTGCGCCTTTCGTCAAATTTTGCGACAGATTTGATATCAATCCGCAAAACGCTATCTTTTTTGAGGATAACCTTCGTAATCTTGAAGTTCCTAAAACGATGGGGATGACGACGGTGCTGATTACGTCACAGGCAGATTTCAGCCATGAACCCGAAGAGGCAAGACCCGCTAGCGCGCAAGACACCGCCCCTTGGGTGGATCATAGCACAGATAATCTAACTGCTTGGCTTGGGGAATATCATCCCGTCACACGTGCCAAGAGTTAAGCTCTCGCTCTTGACCTGACGCCGCCGCGCGCCTATCTGCCCCCTATGACAATACGCCCAATTTTAACCGTTCCGAACCCAATCTTAAAGCAGGTTTCAAAACCTGTGGATGCCGTCACTGATGCCACGCGCAAGCTCATGGATGACATGGTCGAGACGATGTATGACGCGCCCGGCATTGGCCTTGCCGCCATCCAAATCGGGGAGCCCCTGCAAGTTATCGTCATGGACCTCGCGCGCGAAGGTGAAGAGCCGCAGGTGAAATACTTCATCAATCCTGAAATCCTTGAAACCGTTGAAGAGCTACAACCCTATGAAGAAGGTTGCCTCTCTATCCCCGACGTGTTCGAGAGCATTGACCGCCCAGAGCGCGTGCAGCTGACCTATCTAGATTATAACGGCGAGCGCGTGACGGAATGGGCCGAAGGGCTTTATGCCGTTTGTATTCAGCATGAAATGGATCATCTGAAAGGCGTCGTCTTTATTGATTATCTCTCGCGCTTGAAGCGTGAGCGCGCCGTGAAAAAAGTTCAAAAAGCCGAGAAGCTGAAAGCAGCAGGCTAAGCTAATGCGCGTTGTTTTCATGGGCACGCCAGAATTTGCAGTGCCGTCCCTCGCGGAATTGATTTCCAATGGATATGATGTTGTGCGCGTCTACACGCAGCCCCCGCGCAAATCAGGGCGAGGGCAAAAAGTCACGAAATCCCCTGTTCATCAATTCGCTGAGATTATGGGTCTTGAGGTTCATACGCCTGAGCGCTTTCGTAAATCGTCGGTGATTAACGCGCTTGAAGCCGCCGAGGCCGATGTCGCCTGTGTTGTGGCTTACGGCCAAATCCTTACGAGCCGTGCTTTGGCTGCGCCGAAATATGGCTGCTTGAATTTACACGCCTCCCTCCTGCCCCGTTGGCGCGGGGCGGCCCCCGTACAGCGCGCAATTATGGCGGGCGATAAAGAAACGGGCGTGCAGATTATGCAAATGGCCAAGGGACTGGATACAGGTGATATCCTCCTCTCCGAAATCGCAAACATTGCGCCGACGGACACAGCTGCAAGCCTCTCTGAACGGCTCTCTCGTATTGGCGCAGGTATGTGGCCGCGCGTTTTGGGCGCATTGGAACGCGGCGGATTAAATCCCGTCCCGCAGACGGGCGACGCCCTCTACGCCCATAAAATTGACAAGGCCGAAGCCCGCATAGAGTGGAACCGCCCTGCCGCAGAGCTAGATTGCCACATTCGCGGCCTCTCGCCCTTCCCCGGCGCGTGGTGCGAGATCGGCGGCAAGCGCGTGAAAATTCACGCCGCCACGCCTGAAACAGGACGCGGCCAAGCGGGCGAAGTTTTAGACGATGCTTTGCTCATCGCTTGCGGGGAAAATGCCCTGCGCCTGAAAACCGTACAGCCTGCAGGGAAACCGAAAATGAACGCCGAAGACTTTCTACGCGGTCATCCTCTTAACACAGGTGAAATGCTCACATAATGCCCCGCTACAAACTCACCATTGAATATGACGGCGCGCCCTATCAGGGCTGGCAGTGGCAAGATCACGGGCCGAGCGTACAAGGCGCGCTCGAAGCGGCCGCCGAAAAACTCAACGGTGAATTTACCGAAGTCTACGGCGCGGGCCGCACAGATAGCGGCGTTCACGCCCTCGGGCAGGTCGCGCATGTTGACCTCGTCAAAGACCTGCGCGCCGACAGAGTTCGCGACGCCATGAACTTTCACTTAATGAAAGAAACCGTGTCTATTTTGGATTCGGAACTGGTTGAGGATGAATTTCACGCACGCTTTGACGCGCGCGAGCGTAGTTATCTCTACCGTATCATCGACCGCCGCCCGAAGCTCGCACTGGACAAGGGCCGCGTCTGGCGTCTTCCCGTTAAGCTTGACGCCGACGCAATGCATGCCGCCGCGCAGTCTCTTGTTGGGGAGCATGATTTCTCGACCTTTCGCGATACTCAGTGCCAAGCCAAAAGCCCGATTAAGACAATGGACGAGATTACCGTCCTGCGTGCGGGCGCAGAAATTCACGTCCATCTTCGAGCGCGTTCGTTCCTACATAAACAAGTTAGATCTATTGTGGGAACGCTAGCTGATGTTGGCCGTGGACATCGCCCCATCTCTTTTGTTAATAAGGCGCTTAAAGCCAAAGATCGCAAATCTTGCGGTCAGGTAGCACCAGCTGAGGGGCTTTATCTCGTCAGAGTGGATTATAAAACGGAGTAGAGCCATGAAAGCCGTGACATCAATAGCTGTATCTATCTCTGCGCTCTGTTTCGCTGCTATCTCATATGCCCAAAACGCCGCTCCGACATTAGAAGACACAGAGTGGGGGCCAGAGAATGGCCTCGGACAATATATTCAGTTCAAATCTGGCGGCGAAGTTTTTGGCTTTGGCGGATGTAATACCTTTATAGGTAATTATACGCAAAAGGGTGACAAGATTGATGTCACGACAATTGGCGCGACCAAGAAGCTTTGCGAAGATATGCAGGGCGCAGAAATGGCCTTTATTGAAGGCCTTAAAAACGCTCATACACTTAAAATGACCGAGACGGATTTGCGCGTATATAACGCCAAAGGCAAATGGATCTTGGGCATGAGGCAGCGCGACGTTAAATAACGCTTTAAGTACATTTCTCCAAACTACATCCATCAAATAAAGACATTAAATTCATACACTTAGATAGCATGAAGTAATTATCACAGCTATATTAAACTATTCATTCGAACAGTTATAAAGTTTATTAAGAGAATTTTGTTATGATCATTCATCGAATTGATAACTAATCATTTATTTTACAATGTGTGAAAGAACAAAATATATGAAACTTGTAAAAACTATAAACTTATCACTTTGCGCGCTCTTCATAACTGCACCCGCTTTTGCTCAAAGCCAAGCCCTTATAAGCAAAAGTTCCGTTAATCGCGTTAAAGAAGTTAGCACTAAAGTTAGCTACCCCAATTTAGCAGGAACAATATGGGCGCCTGATAATACGATTGGGCAGATTATCTCTTTCGATACAACTGGAGGCGTTTCTGGTTTTGGAGGATGTAGTTATTTTGAAGCACGTTTTTACCAAGATAATCATCATATGCAACTTGGCGACTTTCGTACCAAGAAGGCTCTTTGCGAAAAAGTTCAAGCCTTAGAAACGACATTCTTTAATAACCTCAATACAGTATGGAGGATGAATTTATCTGGGTCAGAATTACAAGTTTATAGCCCCAGCGGAAAACGAATTATGGCTCTAACACAGCAAAAAACTACAGTCGCGCGTAAAAAATTCTAATCTTTTTACTCTTGTACCTTTAATGTAAGTTCTTACTTTAGCTCTCAATCACTGGAGGGCTTCATGCCAATTTCTGCCTTACCCCGCACCATATTCCGCCTTTCGGGTGAAGGCGTCCGTGAATGGCTCGATGGGCTGATTACCAACAATCTGTTAAACGAACATACATTCGCAGCGTTACTTACCCCGCAAGGTAAAATCATTGCTGATTTCTTTATTCAAGCCGATGGCGGTGATGATGATTCTCTCGTGTTGGAAACTGCTGAAAAGTTTGGAGCCCACCTCTTTAAACGCCTCAAAATGTACCGCATGCGCGCACCGATTGAAATCACAGACATTAGTGACAGTCACACAGTCTATGCGATTTGGGGCGGCGAAGGCGAAGCTGGTATGGCAGATCCGCGCCAGCCTGCCCTAGGGTATCGGCTCATTACACAAGACACGCTGGAAACAACGGGCGATTATAACGCTCACCGCCTCTCGCTCGGCATCCCCGATAGCGCGGAAGATTTCGAAACGGCGTCTGTGTTCCCTGCCGACGCCTGTATGGATCAGATAAATGGTGTGGATTTCAAAAAGGGCTGTTTTATCGGCCAAGAAGTCGTCAGCCGTATGAAACGTATGACCACAGTTAAGAAACGTATGCGCGGCCTAGTGCTGGGCGGCGGAGCAGCGGCAGGTGATAAAATCATGGCGGGTGAACGCGTTGTTGGCGATGTGTTATCCGTGCAAGGCGAAATGGCGATGGGGCTTGTGCGGCTAGACCGCTGGAAAAGCGCTGCCGTATCCCCCACCATAAACGAAGCTGACGTCAAAATCATGGGAGCGCCCGATGGCTCCGAATAATAAAACGCCATTAGACATACGCCGCAATGAAGAAAGCGCGCTCCGCCGTTTTGCGGACCTGAACGCCGCGTGGATTGCCGACCTCCATTTCCTCGAAGAGTCTGACAAGAAAATGGTCGCCCATCCCGAAAGCTATATCCAAGACGGCAACTCCGTTTTCAGCGTCCATATTGACGGCGTCGTTGCGGGGGCTTGCGCGCTCAAGAAAGACGCAGAAGGTAAATGGGAATTGACAAAAATGGCGGTTGACCCCACCTTTCAAGGCCACGGCATTGGCAAAGCGTTGATGAAAGTCGTGGAAGATTACGCCAAAAACACACTCGGCCTAGATTACATTTACCTCCTTAGCAACACGGGTAACGCCGCCGCCATACGGCTCTATAAACGCGAAGGCTGGACAGTCTTCCACGAAGGCCCGCACCCCGTTTACGCCCGCGCCAATATCGGTATGGAGAAATATTTATGAGCGATTTCGACCCCGAAAATCACGATCCTGACCTGCCACGCTGCGGATGGGTATCGCCAACCGACGCCTTTTATTGCCATTACCATGACACAGAATGGGGCCGCCCGATTTACGACAGCAAGGCGCTGTTTTCCAAACTCATCCAAGACGGTATGCAGGCGGGTCTTGCGTGGATTACAATCCTGCGCAAACGCGAAACAATCCTCGAAGCGTTCGACGGCCTCGATCCTGATAAGGTCGCCTATTACACCGAGGCCGACCGTGAACGCCTGCTCGCCAATGCCGGCATCATCCGTTCAAAACTTAAGGTTAATGCCGCCATCGTCAATTCGCAAATCTTCATCAAAATGCGCGACGAAGAGGGCATAGATTTCAGTGAGTATATTTGGAGTTTCACCGATGGCAAAGTTATCCAAAATCACTGGGATAATTTCAAAGACGCCCCTGTAAAAACTGCCGAATCCGAGGCCATGTCAAAAGACCTAAAGAAACGCGGCTTTAAATTTGTCGGCCCCGTGATTGTTTATGCCTTCATGCAGGCCGTCGGAATTATCAACGACCACGCCGTCGGCTGCCACGCCTATCAACCTTGCGCGGATCTCGCGAAAAACTAAGCGCTATTTCGGGCTTGTCACAAACACCTTTGACGTTGCATAAGACGGGTTCACTTTGAGAGGATCACACGTGAAAGCCGTTATCAGCGCCACAGGACTTTGGACACCCGAACAGTCAATTTCAAACGAAGAACTCGTGATTGGCTTCAACGCCTATGTCGATAAATGGAACAGCGACAATGCCGCCGAGATCAAAGCAGGCACGAAAGACGCGCTCGTTTATTCTGATCCTGCCTTCATCGAAAAAGCCTCAGGCATTAAATCCCGCTATGTAATCTCCAAAGACCCAATCCTTGATCCTAATCACATGGCTCCGCGCATTCCTGCGCGCGCCAATGATGAGCCGTCAATCCTCGCGGAGATCGCCGTGAACGCGGCCAAAGACGCGCTCGCCAAAGCTGGCCGTGACGCCAAAGACGTCGACGCCGTTATCGTCGCTTGTTCAAACTTACAACGCGGCTACCCTGCTGTTGCTGTCGAAGTTCAAGACCTCCTTGGCACGTCGGGATTTGCCTTTGATATGAATGTCGCCTGTTCCTCCGCGACATTTGGCATTGAAACCGCGCGCGGCCTCATCATGGGCGGACAAGCGAAATCCGTGCTCGTTTGCAGCCCCGAAATCTGCACGGCGCATTTGAATTTCAAAGACCGCGATAGCCACTTTATATTCGGCGATGTCGCGACGGCGATATTGCTCGAAGAAAAAGACTTCGCTCCGTCTGCGCATTGGGAGGTCATCGGCGCGAAACTGATCACGCAATTTAGTAACAATATCCGCAACAATTTCGGCTTCCTTAATCACACCGCGCCCGAAGATGACGGCATGGCGGGCGATCGCGGGCGCAAGGGCCTGACCGATAAGCTCTTCACCCAAAACGGCCGCAGCGTATTTAAAGAAGTCGTGCCAATGGTTGCCAAACTCATCACCGAAGAAGCGGGGAAACTCGACCTCGACCCCAATGATTTAAAACGTATGTGGCTGCACCAAGCCAACCTCAGCATGAATGTCCTGATCGCGAAAAAAGTGCTGGGTAAAGACGTCGATATTTCCCAAGCGCCTGTGGTGCTCGATGAATATGCCAACACCTCTTCGGCAGGCTCTATCATTGCGTTTAACAAACATTCGGATGATTTCGAAGATGGCGAAACAGGCCTGATCTGTAGCTTCGGCGCAGGTTATTCAGCGGGCGCTATTTTCGTACGGCGGGTTGCCGCTTAGTGAGCAAAGCCGCCTCGAAGAAAGCCCCGCGCGCCTGGCAGCGTATGCTCTCAGGGCGCAGGCTTGACCTACTCGACCCCTCCCCTTTTGATGTAGAAATCGAAGACATCGCGCGCGGCCTCGCGCGTGTGGCGCGGTGGAACGGGCAAACCTCAGGCGATCACGCCTTTAGCGTCGCAGAACATAGCGTTGTCGTTGAAGATATCTTCGGGCAACTTTATCCCAAAGCCACGCCCGCAGAACACCTCATTGCCCTGCTCCATGACGCAGCAGAATACGTCATCGGCGATATGATTAGCCCGTTTAAACATGCGCTCGGCCTTGATTATAAATCCTTCGAAGCCCGCCTCGAAGAAGCCATTCACTTACGCTTCGGACTGCCGCCTGAAATCCCGACTCGCCTGAAAAAGCAAATCAAAACTTGCGATATTTACTGTGCCTATTTCGAAGCCATCCAAATCGCGGGGTTTTCCGAAGAAGAGGCCGATCAGTTTTTTACCACCCCGCCAAAATCGCTCCATCGTGTCATCAATCCCCTACCCGTCGCCACAGCCCAGATCGCTTTCCTTGAACGGTTCGAGACATTAAATAAGGCGCTTTAAATCGCTTAAAAATTTCAGCTATTGTGTGGCCTAACGGCGATTGCCTCCCTATATAGAAGGTAATCTGATCTCTGGAGGGATGCACATGGGCAAGGAACTTATCAACTGGGAAAATGGCCGCTGGATTGGGCAAACCCTTGAAGTTGAAAATGGCGTCTGCGCCGTTCCCGAAACGCCCGCCCAAGGCCTCGAATATAACGACGAAGTAAAGGCGGCGACGGATCACCTTTATGAGCAAGTCTCTGACTTCATTCCTGAATTTGAATGGCCCGCTTACGCGCCGCTCGTCCACGCGATCAACACACTCAAGAAAGAGAAAAACGCCGTTATCCTCGCGCATAATTATATGACGCCTGATATTTTCAATCTGATCGGCGACTATAAAGGCGACAGCCTCGGCCTCGCGATTGAGGCGACAAAAACCGAAGCCGATATCATCGTCCAAGGCGGCGTTCACTTCATGGCGGAAACGTCGAAAATTCTTTGCCCTGATAAAACGGTCCTTATTCCGTCCATGCGCGCAGGCTGCTCCCTCGCCAGTTCTATCACGGGCGAAGATGTGAAACTGATCAAACAGCGCTATCCTGGCGTGCCAGTCGTGACTTATGTAAATACGTCTGCCGACGTGAAAGCTGAGAGCGATATTTGCTGCACCTCCTCAAATGCTGTTGCCATTGTCGAGAGCCTAAATGTGCCGCGCGTGATTATGCTCCCTGATGAGTTCCTCGCGAAAAACGTGGCCAAGCAAACCAACGTAGACGTCATCGCATGGCACGGCCGCTGTGAGGTTCATGCGCGCTTCTCCGCCCAAGACGTGCGCGATATGCGCGAAGCCAACCCAGGCGTAGTCGTGCTGGCTCACCCTGAATGCCCGCCTGAAGTTGTGGCTGAGAGCGATTTTACGGGTTCCACGAAGGCCATGTCAGATTATGTTGGCGACAATAAACCCGGCAAAGTGATCCTCCTGACGGAATGCTCTATGTCGGATAATGTGGCCGTGGCAAACCCAACCGTTGACTTCGTGCGCCCCTGCAACCTTTGCCCGCATATGAAACGTATCACGCTTGAAAATATCTATGAGTGCCTACGTAATGGCACAAATGAAGTTCTCGTCCCCGATGATATGCGCCAGAGGGCCTATGACGCGGTGATGCGGATGATCGACGTTTCTTTCGCGCCTGAAAAAGGTCACTTCGATCCGAACGCGCCCGAAGTTGACGTGAAAGTTATATAGTGGCGCTTGGCGATCTTGAAACCAAGCGCCTGCCCGCTGGGGCGGTTTTGGTTATCGGCGCAGGGCTCGCGGGGCTTTACACCGCGTTAAAACTCGCGCCGCGCCAAGTCTATGTTCTAACATCCCGCCGCTCCAAAGAAGGCGCCGCCAGTGCGTGGGCGCAAGGCGGTATCGCTGCCGCCCTCGCCCCCGAAGACACAGCCGAAAGCCACGCCGCCGACACAATCGCGGCGGGTGACGGGCTCGTTGATCACGACATCGCCCATATCCTCGCGAGCGAAGGCGCGAGCCGTGTTCATGATTTGGCCGCGCTGGGCGTACCGTTTGATCGCAATGAAAAAGGCGAGATGTATTTATCGCTCGAAGCCGCGCACAGCCTCCCGCGCGTCGCCCGCGTTAAAGGCGATACGGCTGGCCGCGAAATCATCAACGTCATGGTCAAACAAGTCCAAGCGGCTGACCACGTCACAGGCCTAATCGGTTGGCGAGCGGAAAGCCTTCTGACGGATAACCAAGGCGCAGTAGCGGGCGCACTCGCACGTAATAATGACGGTACACTTTTGGGGATCGAAGCCGATATCACCATCATGGCGACAGGCGGCGTCGGCGGATTATTTGCCGTCACAACTAACCCGCGTACTGCACGTGGTGACGCCCTCGGCATGGCTGCCGTCGTCGGCGCGCGCCTACGCGATATGGAGTTCGTACAATTTCACCCGACCGCCATGCACATTGGCCGAGACCCTGCGCCGCTCGCGACCGAAGCCTTGCGCGGGCATGGCGCGACATTGGTCGGTTCAGACGGCGTTCGCTTTATGCCGCGGTATCATGAACAGGGCGAGCTGGCACCACGTGATGACGTCGCCCGCGCGATATTCGCCGAGATCGAAGCGGGGCGTTCGCCATATCTGGATTGCCGCGCCGCCGTCGGCGCAGAGTTCCCGCATGAATTCCCGACGGTATTTGAGAGCTGCATGAGCGCAGGCATTGATCCGCGTACAGCCCTCATTCCCATTGCCCCCGCCGTGCATTACCATATGGGCGGCCTCGCAACGGATAGCTATGGGCAGACAAATTTGGAAGGCCTGTTCGCGCTCGGTGAATGTTCAGCGACAGGCGTACACGGAGCCAATCGCCTTGCGAGTAACTCACTGCTGGAAGCCACAGTTTTCGGCGGACGCGCTGCGGATTACATTCTGAATAATGAATTCCGCGAGAAAAGCGCAGGCACAATCCGCAGTCAACCTTGGCTGTCCATGACGCCAGACGTTACGCAAACTCTGCGTAATGCCATGACGAAATATTGCGGCGTACGACGTAGTGCGGCCAAGCTAAATACGCTCATTGAAATCATCGAAGACCTCATTGAGCAAGTCGGCCGCGCCAACCCACTCGTTTCGGCCCGTATCATTGCCGCCGCTGCGCTCGCACGCGAAGAAAGTCGTGGCGGGCATTTCCGTGACGACTTCCCCGAAACGAATAAGGACGCGCAGTCTTCTTACATCACTTACGATTTTCTGGATTAATTATGGCCCTGCCTCCGCTCCCCCCAACTGTGATCGAACCCATCGTCCGCCGAGCCTTTGATGAAGACTTCGGAAATTCGGGCGACATTACAGCTAACTTGCTCGTCCCCGCAACGGCCAAAGGTAAATTGAATATCTGCTCCCGTGAAGCAGGCGTTTTGGCGGGAATGCAGGCGGCGAAGATTGCCTACGCGCTCGTTGATCCGACCGTAAAGTTCACAGCAAAGAAAAAAGATGGCGATAAGCTGTCCAAAGGAACAGTCATCGCCACAGTCGAAGGGCCTGTTCGCTCCCTCCTTAGCGCGGAACGCATTGCCCTAAATTTCTTAGGAAGAATGTCGGGCGTGGCAACGTTGACATCACGTTATGTGGCCGCCGTCAACGGCACAGGTGTTCGCATTGCAGCAACGCGTAAAACGACGCCGGGACTGCGGGCCGTTGAAAAACAAGCCGTTCTTGCGGGCGGTGGGTTTACGCACCGCGAATCCCTCGCGGCAGCCATTATGATTAAAGATAACCACATCGCTCTGGCGGGCGGCGTTGATAAAGCCCTCAAGGCGATTAAGAAAAATGCCGATCACATGGCGCGCGTTAGCGTCGAAGTGGACACACATGCGCAGCTTAAGAAGGTTTTGAAATATAGCCCTGATGTCGTGCTGCTAGATAATATGGACGCCGACGCCTTGCGTAAAGCCGTGACGATTGTCGATAATTATGACGGACACCGCCCCGTGTTAGAGGCTTCAGGCGGCGTGAATTTGGATACAGTCGCAGGACTTGCCGCAACAGGCATTAATGTGATTTCTATTGGAGCGCTGACGCATAGCGCGCCAAATTTTGATATTGGATTGGACGCTTAAGCAAACAAGACTAAATCGGAGGTGCTACCATTAGCGTGGCGCTTGCGTTGCGTTCTTTCCACCGGAAGCGGTAGAATTTGTGATCCCCGACTTGGCCGATCATGTGCAAATCACTTGACCAAGGCGGATTAACGTCAAGCGTATGGTAATGCGTTGCTCGGCCCATAAACGGCGTATAACCGCTCGTTAGGCTCAAGCGAGCTACTTCTTGTGCACGGTTCCAATGTTTCCCATGAGGCGTCTTCGCTGTTGCTCCGTCGCACGTGAAACTAAACTGACAACCTGTCGTGCGGGCTGCACCCTCATAGACAACGCCGCAAACCGTATCTGGATAGTGACGGCTTTTCGCGCGGTTAATCACAACTTCGGCAACGGCCTTTTGGCCTGCACGTGTTTCCGAGCGCGCTTCGTAATAAATCGCTTCTGAGAGACAGCGGTGTTCTCGCACAACATGCTTTGCTTGTTTAAGTTTCGTTATCGGCGCAATATTTTCCATATTAATCGCAGATGTCACGCCTTGGCCTTCGATCACTATGGCATCAGCCGTAGACACATAGGATTGCGCACGCTCTTGCCAAAAGGCACTTTCACGGCGTGTCTCAGCCTTGTCCGCAATCGCAGGAAACGCGATTATGGCACTGCCAATAGCGGCGAACATAATCGTCCAGCCTATAAGAATCGCGTGTATAAGTCTCATACCCTGCCACATAAGAATACCGATTAGAGTCTGCAACCTAATCTGACATCGACACTGCATATATCAGGCCGGATTCGCGTGATATGTGTCACATTTAGCACAAAATGGGGTTATTATGGTTAATTACCGGTTAATTTCCGCTAATTGCGGCTTGCGCGGCGGCAAGGCGGGCAATCGGGACGCGATAAGGCGAACAGGACACATAATGCAGTCCCGCATTGTGACAGAAGGTAATCGAGGCTGGATCGCCGCCATGTTCCCCGCAAATTCCAAGCTTTAGCGATGAATTCACAGCGCTGCCGCGTTCAACGGCGATTTTGATAAGATCGCCTACGCCGTCTTGATCTAGCGTCACAAAGGGGTCTTTTTCAACAATGCCTTGCGCGACATAATCAGGTAGGAAACGCCCCGCATCATCACGTGAGAGGCCGAATGTTGTCTGCGTCAGATCATTCGTGCCGAAACTAAAGAAGGCCGCGTGGTGCGCGATATCGCCCGCACGAAGCGCGGCACGCGGCAATTCAATCATTGTGCCGATGATATACTCGGGCGTCACGCCTTTGGCGGCGACATCTTCGGCAACACCTTCGATCACGTCTTTGAGGATTTTGAGTTCTTTGTCAGATGACACAAGCGGGATCATGATCTCAGCAAGCGGCATGGCCCCTGTTTCGGTCTCTATTTCGATCAGGGCTTCAAATATCGCCCGTGCCTGCATCGCGTAAATCTCAGGGTAACTGATCCCGAGGCGGCACCCGCGATGACCGAGCATCGGGTTGGTTTCGGCGAGTTCACGTGCGCGCGCCATTAATTCTTTGGCAGGCACGCCGATGGCCTCTGAGACGCTTTTGATGTCCTCTTCGGAATGCGGAAGGAATTCATGCAGCGGCGGATCGAGCAGACGTATCGTACAGGGCAGTCCACCCATGATGCGGAATATCTCGGCGAAGTCAGAGCGTTGCACAGGCAGTATTTTCGCCAATGCGTCTTCACGTCCCGCTTTGTTTTCAGCCAAAATCATTTCGCGGAAATGGCCCAAGCGGCTCGCTTCAAAGAACATGTGCTCTGTGCGGCAAAGACCAATGCCTTCGGCCCCGAACCCGCGCGCGGTTTTAACGTCCAGCGGCGTTTCGGCGTTGGTTCGAATACCCAACGTGCGCGCCTCATCCGCCCACGCCATAATCGTTTCAAAATCACCAGAGAGTTCAGGCTGCACCATATCAACTTCGCCCGCGAACACTTGGCCCGATGCGCCGTCAACCGTGACGATATCGCCTTCTTTGATGATGCGGCCCGCCACAGAAAAAGTACCCGCATCATAATCAATACGGATGTCACCTGCGCCAGATACACAGGGTCGCCCCATGCCGCGCGCAACAACGGCTGCGTGAGAGGTCATGCCGCCCCGCGCCGTGACGATAGCTTCGGCGGCGTGCATGCCGTGAATATCTTCGGGGCTGGTTTCGGTGCGCACCAAAATGACTTTGCGCCCAGATTTCGCGCGCGCTTCGGCTTTGTCGCTATCAAACACCACCTCGCCAATCGCCGCGCCCGGTGACGCGGGCAAGCCCATAGCGATCAGATCCCGATCCGCTTTGGCGTCGAGTGTCGGATGCAAGAGCTGATCGAGCGAGAGCGGATCAATCCGCAAGAGCGCCTCGTCCTTTGTGATCTGCCCCGCTTCGGCCATATCCACAGCAATACGCAGCGCCGCTCTGGCGGTGCGTTTCCCCGTGCGCGTTTGCAGCATCCAAAGCTGCCCGCGCTCCACGGTAAACTCAATATCTTGCATATCGCGGTAATGGCCTTCGAGCTTATCGAACGTCGCAGCAAGTTCCGCGTAAACCTCGGGTAAAGCCTCTTCCATCGACAGGGCTTTTTCACCCATTTTCTCGCGCGCGGTTTTCGTAAGGGTTTGCGGCGTACGAATGCCCGCCACCACATCTTCGCCCTGCGCATTAATCAGGAACTCGCCGTAATAGGCGTTCTCGCCCGTGCTGGGGTCGCGAGTGAAGGCCACGCCCGTCGCCGACGTTTCGCCCATATTGCCGAACACCATCGCCTGCACATTCAGCGCCGTACCCCAACTTGCGGGGATATCATTAAGACGGCGATAGACTATCGCGCGTTCATTCATCCAACTCCCGAAGACGGCGTCAATCGCGCCTTGGAGCTGCTCTCGCGGGTCTTGCGGGAAGTCACGGCCCAGCTCATCACGGACAGCCTTTTTATAATCTTCAATGATCGCGGCCCAATGATCGGCGGAGAGTTCCGTATCGAGCATATAACCCAAATCATCTTTGTGCTGATCGAGGATGTCTTCAAATGTATGATGATGCACACCCAAAACGACGTCACTATACATGGTGATAAAGCGGCGGTAGCTATCGAGGGCGAATCGGCGATCACCTGATAAATCGGCCAGACCTTTGGCCGTCGCGTCATTCAAGCCAAGGTTCAAAACCGTGTCCATCATGCCCGGCATAGAGGCGCGCGCGCCCGAACGCACAGACACAAGCAGCGGATTGCTCGCATCGCCAAATACCTTACCCGTGAGCTTTTCAATATGCGCGAGGCCTGTTTCGGTTTGGCCGTCTAAATCGGCGGGGTAGCTTTCGTCGTTTTCGTAATAGGAAGTGCAGACCTCTGCGGTCATGGTAAATCCAGGCGGGACAGGCAGCCCGAGCGAAGCCATCTCGGCTAGATTGGCGCCTTTGCCCCCCAGCAGGTTTTTCATCGTGGTGTTGCCCTCGGCTGTGCCGCCGCCAAATGCATAAACCCATTTTGTCATGATGATACCTATTAACCGTCTACTTTTTCAAAGTCTGCAATCCGCCCAGCCGTCTCGCGAATTTGCAGTAAGAGTTTCAAATTATTACCGCGCACAGCGGCGTCTTCATCGACCACCATGACATTCTCAAAGAAGCCGTCAATCGGGCCGCGCAGTTCAGATAAGGCCGTCATCGCGTCGCTATAAGATTCTTTGCCAAGTGCGGCGTCAATGTCGCCCGACGCCGATTGCAGCGCCGCAAAGAGTTTCGCCGCATCCGCATTGGACGGCGCACTTGGCGCGCCTTCAGGGAGAGCGCCTTTCTTGCCTTCGGCCTTCAAGATATTCGCCGCGCGTTTATAACCCGCAAGCAGATTCACGCCCGCATCCGTCGTGAGGAAGTCTTGTAAAGCTTCAGTGCGGTTGACGATAGAGACGAGATCATCTTCTTTTGCGATTAAAGCAAAATGCTTTTTATTACTTAAAACCGCATCAATGACATCATGCCGAATGTTTTTATCACGAAGGTAAACCTTTAAACGGTCAAGGATGAATTCAAAAACATCAAACCCCCAAAAAGCTACAATATGTTGATCAACTTTATTACTACGCACAATGTCACTCAAATCTAGTTCAAGTATATTCTGTTTATTTTTTGTACTTAGCTCAGATTTGATATCAAAAATAACCTTGAGAACCGAACTGTCTGATGCATCGTTTTTAAGATCAGAATTATTTGCGATTGAAAAAACTGTTCGTGGTGAAAGTAATTTAATCAACGATAAAATTTTAATACGGATTTTATTTTCCAATATAATCCGCACTAACCCCAAAGCAGCACGTCTCAGAGCATAAGGGTCCTTACTCCCTGTAGGTTTCTCTTCAATCGCCCAAAAACCGACAAGCGTATCCAGCTTATCAGCTAGCGCCACAGCTACAGCAACTGGGTTGCTTGGCACAGCATCACTTGGGCCTTGTGGTTTGTAATGATCTTCAATGGCTTCGGCGATATCGGCGTCGCCGCCTTCGCGTCCATACATTAAGCGGCCGATTTGGCCTTGTAGGGATGTAAATTCGATAACGGTTTGAGTAACGAGATCACACTTCGCGAGCTTGGCCGCTTGTTCCGCTTTGTTGGCATCTGCGCCAACTTTTGGGGCAATCGTTTTTGCCAAAGCCGCAACACGTTCTGCTTTATCTTTGATAGAGCCAAGTTTTTTATGGAAGACAACGGTGTCGAGTTTGTCGTAATAGTCGATCAATTTTTTCTTGGCGTCTTCGCCTTGGAAGAATTGCGCGTCACCGAGGCGGGCGGAGAGAACGCGGCTGTTTCCTTCGGCTATGGCTTTGCCGCCATCGGGTGCAGCTTGGTTGGCAACGACGATGAAGTTTGGCGCGAGGCTGCCTGTTTTCGGGTCGCGCACCGCAAAATATTTCTGGTGCGTGCGCATAGAGAGGCGGATCACTTCGCCTGGCAGCTCTAGGAAAGACGGGTCCATATCGCCCAGAATCACGACGGGCCATTCGGCCAAACCCGCGACTTCATTCAGGAGGCCTTCGTCTTCAACCAGTTCCAAACCTTTGGCAGCGCAGGCTTTGCGCGCATCTGTCAGGATCAACTCTTTGCGCGCGTCCGCGCCCAAAATGACATGGCCTTCGCCTTCGAGCGTGTCTTTATAATCGGCGAAATTTTTCACCGTGAACGGCCCCGCGCCGTGACGGCGGTGACCTTCGGTAATGTTCGCTGCCGTTACGCCGCCAGCCGTGACAGGCACAACATCCCCGCCGAGCAAGCAGATCATACGCTGGAGCGGACGTACCCAACGGAAGCTCTCGGCGCCTGATTTCATCGATTTCGGCCATGGGAAATTATTTAGCACATCGGGGATAAGCGCGGAGAGAATATCCGCCGTATCTTCGCCGTTTTTTTCGATAACGGCGACATAGTGATCGCCCTTCTTTTTATCACTGCGAATCTCGGCCTGCGAAATATCGGTTAGCCCCGCGCCGCGCATGAAGCCTGCGAGCGCCTGTTCAGGGGAGCCAACACGCGGCCCCTTGCGTTCCTCGGAAATGTCAGGGCTGCGAAGCGGCACATCAGCCACGTAAACAAGACGACGCGGCCCCGTAAGGGT
This sequence comes from Maricaulaceae bacterium, assembly GCA_049607665.1. Lineage (GTDB taxonomy): Bacteria > Pseudomonadota > Alphaproteobacteria > Caulobacterales > Maricaulaceae > Fretibacter. The sequence goes on along the minus strand of JBMYWT010000002.1, from coordinate 7,144 downwards.
CTGCACGCTCTCGACTTTCAGGCCCGCTTTTTTAAGGCCATCCGTGATCGCCTTAGACAAGTCAGCGCCCGCCCGAATCTGCATACGCGCAGGAATTTCTTCGCAGAAAATTTCAAATAAAAGTTCGGCCATGATTATCCCCACGCCCGATCTTGGCCCGCGTCCATGAGCTTTTTCTCGCGCGCCACATGGGCCTCGGCGCAGCCTTTGGCGAGATCGCGAACGCGTTTAATATATTCTTGGCGCTGTGTTGGCGACACCACACCGCGCGCGTCGAGCAAGTTAAACAGATGCGAGGCCTTGAGGGCATACTCATAAGCAGGCAGCGGAAGCGGGTCGTCAAGCTTTAGTAAATAATTACACTCTTCTTCGCTATCCACGAACCATTTCAAGAGGCGGTCTGTGTCGGCATGTTCGAAATTATAGGTCGATTGCTGCACTTCGTTTTCATGGAAGACATCGCCATATTTCACGCCGCTATCGTTAAACGCCAGATCGTAAACATTATCCACGCCCTGCACATACATAGCGAGGCGTTCGAGGCCGTAGGTCAGCTCGCCTGAGACAAGGTCAAGATCAAGGCCGCCGACTTGTTGGAAATAAGTATATTGCGAGACTTCCATGCCGTCGCACCAAACTTCCCAGCCAAGGCCCCATGCGCCCACGGTTGGATTTTCCCAATCATCCTCAACGAAGCGAATATCATGTAGATCGCGGTCAATGCCGATGGCATCGAGCGAGCCGAGGTACAGCTCTTGGTAGTTTTTCGGATTGGGCTTCATGATAACTTGGAATTGATAATAATGTTGCAAGCGATTGGGGTTTTGCCCGTAGCGGCCATCGGCCGGACGGCGGGATGGCTGCACGTAGGCCACATTCCATTCCTTTGGCCCGAGCGAACGCAGCACGGTGGCAGGGTGCAATGTGCCCGCGCCGACTTCTGTGTCAAAGGGTTGCAAAATCACGCAACCTTGTTTGGCCCAATAGGCCTGAAGAGTCAGAATGAGGTCTTGGAAAGAGAGTGGTTTTTTATCAGAATTAGCCATGAGGTTTCCGGCAGTAAATTTGGCGCGACCCTATCGCGCGGGGCGCAGAATTCAAGAGACATTATCGTCGCAAGGCCTCTCATTTACCGTGATAGATGTCCTCATCCAAACCGTTAGCTGTCAAAGCGGCTTTGGCGTCCTCTGCATCTTCATCAACCACCATAATACGGCGCGGAATAATACCGATAGACCCTTCAAGCATGCTCATATGTTGATCCATAATGAAGGCAGGAATATCGGCATCTTTTAAAATCGCTTCTGCGAAATTCAACGTCGCTGGATTTGTTGTTTTCAAAACTGTTTTCATTTCATTATCTCCACGGTTTTAACTTAATCGTGATGCCCTGCGACGCCGCGCCTCGTTTAAAAGACTTGCTGCGACACGCTAGTCGTCCTAGTTTATATAGGTATTAAAAGGACGCCTGTGAACGCTCCCGCACATATATCGCTAGAAACATCTACTTCGACGCCAGCAGAGCGGCTTTTTTCGCTTGCCGCAGAGGATATGGCGGCAGTTGATGCGCTGATTTTAGAGCGCATGCGCAGTCCCGTCGGGATGATCCCTGATCTGGCGCAACATTTGGTTGGGGCAGGCGGGAAACGTCTGCGGCCTTTGCTAACGGTCTCTTGCGCGGCGCTATGTGGATATGAGGGCATTGATCACCATAAGCTCGCGGCGGCTGTTGAATTTATTCACTCCGCGACACTCCTGCATGATGATGTGGTGGATGAAAGCGCCCTGCGGCGCGGGAAGAAACCCGCCAATTTGATTTGGGGAAACTCCGCCAGTATTTTAGTGGGTGATTTCCTCTTCGCGCGTGCCTTCAACCTGATGGTTGAGACGGGCAATATGGACGCGCTAGGTATTTTATCGAATGCCTCCTCAGTGATTGCAGAAGGTGAAGTGCAGCAACTCGCGCAGCTCCGCAATATTCATATGAGCGAACAAGATTATATGGATGTGATCGGCGCGAAGACGGCGGCCCTATTTGCAGCGGCCACTGAAGTCGCGCCCGTGATTGCGCGGCGCAGCACCGAAGAGCGCGCCGCTATGCGAGATTATGGCCTGAAGCTTGGCCTCGCCTTTCAGCTCGTCGATGACGCATTGGATTACGGCGGATTTGAAAGCGCGCTCGGTAAATCTGTGGGTGATGACTTCCGCGAAGGGAAAGTCACCCTCCCCGTGATACGCGCCTTTGCCGCCGCCAGCCCTGAAGATATTACGTTTTGGAAGCGCGTCATTGTTGATAATGAACAAGAAGACGTCGACCTAGAGCGCGCTGTGTCTCTGATGCGTAGCGCCGGCGCTCTTGATGACACCTTAAATATGGCACGAGATTTTGCTCATCAAGCCCGTGAAGCTCTCACTGTTTTTGAAGACAATGCTTGGCGATCAACTTTGCAGGATCTCGCCGATTACGTAGTTGAACGCATTAATTAATACTTGGCGCTGTATCTAGTATTTTTGCGCGCCGATGTAAAATTTGATAAATAATTATTGCAACTATAATCGCAACCGCCACAAAAGCCGGATTTCGCACAAAATTCAACTGCGCTGCACAGAAAACAATCAATACGTTTAAAGCTGTGACTCCAGCATATTTAAAACTCACAGGTAAGTGCGCGCCACGAATGCGGATCATTTTTTGAAACAAATGCGTATTATGAGCTTTGAAAATATTGTTTCCCGATTGCACGCGCCTTACAACGGTTAGAACAGTATCTGTTAGAGTTGGTAGAATTAGTAATGGGCCGATATAAATCGCGCTCGAATTTCCACTTTCCTTGGCTAAAATTAAAACTGCAATAGCGTAAACATACCCGGCTGTCACAGCGCCAACATCGCCAGAAAATATACGAGCATGTTCTCTTATATTAAAAGGCGCAAACCCAAGATAACCTGCCAACATAGCAAGCGACAATAAAGCGGCTCCATTGGCATTCATAAGGACAGAAAAAACAAGTAAACCAGCAAAGGATATCCCCATATTCAATGCCTGCATGCCATTGGCTCCATCAATAAAATTGATTAAATTCATGGCGGTAGAAATCCATATGGCGCCACAAATATACCCCAACCAAATTGGCACTTGAATTTCACCAATACCTAAAGCGAGGCTGTCAACTGGCCCTATCACAGCCACTGAAGCCCCTGCCATAAAGGCCATAATAATAAATTTAGCTGTTGAACCTGCGATTATAATATCGTCCATTAACCCCATAATCGCCACAGAAACGATAAGCGCTAATAAAGGCACAGATATAGCATTTGCAAACCCGCCCTGAAAATAATAGCTCACAACCACAACGCCTATTGACGCAATAAAAGCTACGCCTCCACAAGTTGGCGTAGCATGTTTATGGCTCGAACGATCGAGGGGGATGTCACTCACCCCCGCTTTAATCATCAAACTTGTTATGGCCAAGGACACAACCAGCGCAATAAGAAATGATATTAGAAACATTGCTTTATTCACCCTCTATCTTTGCGTCGAAACAAGTCGCAACAACCCACCATTGCGGATAATGCTCTATAATACATTGCATAGCCATTTGGCTACACTTTTGGGTTTCAAATATAGCGAAACAACTTGCACCAGAGCCTGACATGCGCGCTAGTTCACACCCCTTTTGGGCGGAAAGAATTGCAATGATTTCGTCTATGAGGGGAAGCTGCATCATAGCAACACGTTGTAAATCATTCGTCCCAGCCAAAGCTGTTCCTAATAATGTATGATTATTGATTTGTTTTGCCGGCAAAGCACTACGTGGTTGACTGTCAAAGGCCTTGAATACTGCCCCCGTCGAAACCCCTACAAGAGGATTAATCAAAATAGCATATAAAACTTGGCTATTCTTCCAAGGCGTAACCCGCTCGCCAATACCCGCCATATGCGCAGTTTGAGATAATCGGCAAACAGGAACATCCGCGCCCAGTGAAAGCGCTATCTCGTGCCACTGCGTTTCTGGTAAATCACAAAAATTTTCTAGCGCCCGCAGCACGGCCGCCGCATTGGCGCTGCCGCCCCCAAGGCCCGCTGACACGGGAATGTTTTTTTCAAGATGGATAGAAAACTCAGGAATACTGGCTTTTTCCCTAACGCGTTCAACTGCCTTCAAGATTAAATTATCCGGCGCAACCTCCAAGGACGATGCAAGCTGCCCTGATATGGAGAGGCTTGTTTCAAGCGCAGGCGTCAAAGTGATTTTGTCAGCCACATCGGCGAAAACAACAAGGCTATCCACGGGATGATAGCCATAAAAGCGGTCTTCTTTATCTTCAATAAGAGCCCCGACATGTAATGTCAGATTTACTTTCGCGCGCGCATATTCTGTGACAGCAGATGGAGGCACAAATTTACGGCGCAGGCTGCACGGCGGATAATCCGCCTTTTAATTTGGCGGCAATATCTTCGCGTTCTTTATCCGTAGGGTCGTAGTTTAGCGCGCGTTCCCATTGATAACCCGCCTCGTTTTTACGGCCTAGCTTCCAGTACACATCACCAAGGTGGTCGATAATTGTGGCGCTAGACGGCGATAACACGACGGCTTTTTCAAGATTTTCCTTCGCCTCGTCATATTGACCCAGCTTATAATGCGCCCATCCTAAACTGTCGACAATCGCCCCGCTTGATGGCTCAAGCTCGACGGCTTTTCGGATCATAGCGAAAGCTTTTTCCAAATTTTCGCCCCGGTCCACCCATGTATATCCAAGATAATTGAGAGCATCCGCATCATTTGGCTTAACGGCCAAGACACGTTGAAAATCAACAACCGCTTTTTCCCATTCGCCAACACGTTCATAACATATGCCGCGCAAATACAGCGCTTGCGGGTCTTCGGAGAGTTCGTCCTCAGTTAGGCTCGCAACCAATGCTTCATATATCGGGATCGCGGCTTCGTAATTTTCTTCGGATAAATGCGCGCGGCCCAGCGCATCACGCGTTACGAAAGAGGGATGAGATTCGTTGACCTCTTCAAAAACGGACAACGCTTTTTCGTCTTCATCATGACGGACATAAAGATACCCTTCCGAAAGACGGGACGACACATAATAAGGCGAGCTCAGCGGCACTTGGTCGTAAAACGCCAAGGCCTCTTCATTACGGTCATAGGCCGCAAGCACGTCACCCGTCCATAATTTACCCTTGTGATAATTAGGATCGAGCGTAAGCGCGATACGCAGGAATACTTCGGCAGCGTCAAGCGCGCGGTTTTGCGCAAAGAAACCATAAGCGGGCTGCGTTAGAGCGCGCGAAGCTAGCTCTTGCGGCGTAAACTTATGATCAAGAGGCCTGCCTGTTTTCAATTGTTCAATCGCGGCGCGCACAGGACCCGTTTCGAAAGACCCGTTATCAGCCGAATAAGCTTCAAGCATTTTCAACGCCCCGTCCAAGTCGCCTTTTGCACATAAAAGACGCGCCTTGGTCAGATGCATTTCCAAATCTAGGGTACGTGTGCCTTGGGCTTCGAGTTCAACCAAAGCATCATGTGCCGCTTCAAACTCGCCTTGTTGAATTTCAAGTTCAGCCGTTTGCAAAAGACCAAAACGCGTAAAATACCCTCCGCCCGGAAGGTTTTTAAATGTCTTACGCGCGGCCTCTACGTCCTTTGCCCCCATTTGCGCCCACCCCTTTATCAGGTGCATCATAATGCTAACGGTTAAGTCAGCCGTTTGAACATCCAGGGATTTCAAGGAGCGTTTATATTTACCCGCTGCCATAGCCTTAGCGCCGAGAACAGCATCCGCCATGGGTTCATCCTCATCAGCTTTGTTTACTTGCGCCGCAAGCGTGTAGGCGAGTTTTATATCCCCCGCCGTCAAAGCGGAGGTAACAGCCCGGCGGCCTAAATTCACATTCTCAGGCAACCGGCTATAGGCCTTGGCATAATAGGACGAACGGGCCTGAGCATCATCAAGGTAATTGGCATATGTGCCCGCCAAATATTCGCCAAAGAGCTTGCCTTCCGTAAGTCTGCCATCAACTACATCGCTTGTTTGGGCCGACGTGTTGCACGACCCAAGGGCCGCAACAGTTATGACGGCAAGCGGCAGGAAAGATGAAACAAAATGACGAAAAGGCATAAATATCCTTAAAGGTAAAACTTAGGAATATCCCTATTACATATTTGGATAATTTGGGCCACCCGCACCTTCAGGTACACACCAGACGATATTTTTGCTCGGGTCTTTAATATCGCATGTCTTGCAGTGAACGCAGTTTTGCGAATTTACATTAAAACGCGGATTGGATCCATCGTCATCAGTCAAAACTTCGTAAACACCAGCGGGGCAATAACGCTGCGCGGGTTCCGCAAATTCCGGCAAATTCACCGCAATCGGCACAGAAGCGTCGAGTAATTTCAGATGGCTTGGCTGCTCTTCCGAATGATTTGTCGCCGAGAAGCTTACATTCGTAAGGCGGTCAAATGAAATCACGCCGTCAGGTTTCGGATAGTCAATTGGTTTATGATCGCTATCTTTTTCTGTCGAATTGGCGTCGTCTTTGCCGTGGCTCATAGTACCAAAGATATTGAACTTGGCGATTGTGGCCGCCCACATATCCATGCCGCCCATCATCATACCGCCAAGGAGCGGGCCGAAGCGTGCATTAAGCGGCGCAACGTTGCGAACAGGTTTCAAATCTTGCCCAATTGGGCCGCTACGGACTTCGGCGTCATAATCTGCCAGAGTATCGCTAGAGCGTCCTTTCGCCAAAGCGGCATGGGCCGCTTCTGCGGCTGCCATGCCAGATAACATAGCGTTATGATTACCCTTAATACGCGGCAAATTCACGAGGCCCGCTGAACAGCCGAGCAAAGCTCCGCCTGGAAAGGCCACTTGCGGAATAGACTGGTAGCCACCTTTGGTCACAACGCGCGCGCCATACGCCACACGTTTGCCGCCCTCTAGGATCTCTTTAATTTCCGGGTGATGCTTCCAACGCTGGAATTCCATATATGGATAAAGATGTGGGTTTTTATAATTCAAATCGACAATATAGCCGAGGAAGACTTGATTATTTTCCGCGTGATAAAGGAAGGACCCCCCGCCGTTTTTCCAGCCAAGTGGCCAGCCCGCCGTGTGAACAACCGTA
>JBMYWT010000001.1:61954-136910 GCA_049607665.1 Maricaulaceae bacterium | reverse complement strand
CGGCTGTTACAATAACAGCTAGAGCTGATAAATTTCACTTAATATGTGCGCAAATTAGCTTATGCTCAAGACTGAATAATCATTTGCGAATTAAAAGCTCGCAGATTTATCGCGCCAGACAGTGGTTTGGCCCATGGAGACAAGATGAAACGTTCATTATTCATATTCGCGTTTTTATTTATACTGCTAGGCGGGGCGTTTTTTGTCTTGCTGTCATCGGCAGGTCCAGAAAGCGCACCGCAGAATGTTGTAACGGTCGAGCTTCCTGACACATTTGAACAATAGGGCGCGATTATGCCACTCTCGTCATTTTTAAAAACTGTTGCGACGGCCGCCTTGTTTGCGGGGGGGATGCATATATCTGCCTCGGCGCAATCCATAGAGATTGGCCAGTTAGGCGCGGCGCAAGATTTTGATGCGGGGGTGATGAACCTGCAAGACGGCGGGCTTGATCCGGCGCTCTGGCAAAATACCTCTGCGGCAATGGCCGAGCATCTTTTGGCGCGTGCACCTGTGACATCCAAAGACCCGCATGTACGTTCTTTGATACGATCTGCGGTTCTTAGTGCGGGCGTGCCGCCTCAAGGCGCAGGAGAGTCTTATTCCAAAGCGCGTCTTCGTACGGTTATGGCCCTCTCCGACCAAAATGCCCTGCAAATGTTGGCTGAGCGTTCAGCTGATTTTGCTGCAACGCCCGAAATGCGCGCTGATCTAGCGTTAGCCTCGGGCGATGTTACGAGCGCCTGCGCGACAGCGGACACCATGCGTGAGGGACGTAGCGAGCCTTATTGGGCGCGTTTGCGGGCCTTTTGCCATATCACCAGAGATGAGATTGCGGCGGCGGAACTTACGGCGAATTTACTTAAAAACTCAGGCCATGAAGATACAAATTATTTTGCCTTGTTGTCTGTGCTAACCGGCGCGTCGAGCAAAGCCGGAAAGATAGATGTTACGGCAGAGCCGATTTACGCGGCTATGCAAAATGAAATTAGCAAAGCCTCGGAAAGCGCAACATCACTGACGCCCGAAGCGGCCAAAGCCATTGCCATAAGCCCCGAAGCGAAACCAGAGCTACGCTTCAAGGCCCTTTTCAAAGCTGCGCGTTCTATGACAGATGCTGATATTGGGCAGGTTCTAGCGGGTGTTCTATTTGATAAAGCGGATCCGCTGGATCTGCAAAATATGGGTAAGTTTGATTATGGCAGCGCGGTCACCGAAGAGCGCTCTGTTGGGTTTGCGCAGCTTTTTTTCTTGATACAGCAAGAACAAAACATTGAGGCGGCCAGAGAGTTTTTAATACGCTCTGATCAACAAGGTGAATTTGCGCGGTTTGCCCGCCTAATTAAAAATGATCTTGCGGCCATGCCAGCTCAGACTTTGCTTGAAACGGATATATCCATTTTTGCACGTGCCGCTATTTTGCGCGGTGATATCGCCTCTATGCAAAGCTTCTTCCGCGCGGCGGAGCCAGAGAGTCACGTTCAAGCCCGTATCGCGCTTGCGGCGGATGCTTTGGGTAATGGTTTTCAAATGGGTTTAATGGGCGCGGATATTGAAACGCGTCTCGCGACAATGGGGCCGATTAAAGCCCGCGCCGAGCGTGATGCCTATATCGCTTTGGCGCTAGGATCCTTTATGTCGGACACAGGCGCACTTGAATTAGAAGGCGCCGGAGACGGTAAAGGGCGCAGCCTAAAAGCGGGTGATATCGCAGCGATTGCATCGGCAGCAAAAGCGGGCGCGCGAGCTGAAACAGCATTACGCGCGGCGATTTTACTTGAGGGAGGCTCGCTAAACTCGGCCTCTTTCGCGGCGGTCATTGACGCGCTGATGGAAGCGGGATTAACCGCTCCGGCCGGAAAACTTGCTGCCCGAGACTTTCTCGCTGATCTTTAGGATATGAGCGCCGCCCGCCATATTGAAACCTTCCTTGAAATGATGAGCGCCGAACGCGGCGCATCTGAAAACACGCTTTCGGCTTATCGGCGTGACCTTACGGATTGGAATGCGGGTCTTAGCGCTTCGGGTAAGGATTTACTCTCGGCGGGAGCAGGGCATTTAGAGGGTATTTTGGCGATATGGGCCAATGCTGGGCTTGCGCCTTCGACTAGTGGGCGGAAATTATCTGCGGCAAAGCAATTTTATCTCTTCGCCCAAATGGAAGGCTTGCGAGAGGATAATCCGGCGCATCTCTTGCGCGGTCCAAAACTTGGTCGCCCGCTGCCTAAGGTTTTATCTGAAGATGATGTCGATAGCCTGTTTGATGCAATTGGCACGGACGAAACGGTGAAAGGCCTGCGCATGCGGGCCTTGTTAGAAATTTTATACGCGAGCGGATTGCGCGTTTCGGAGCTTGTTGGACTGAAAACCCGCGACGTTATGCGCCGGGATGGATGTTTACTGATTAAAGGAAAAGGCGGGCGTGAACGTATCGTACCGCTAACCCGTTCTGCCAAAACGGCGATCACACATTGGCTTGATGTGAGGGAGGAAACTCTGCCTGCTAAAGACCATGTAAAGGCAGGCGATTTCCTGTTCCCCTCACGCGGTAAAAGCGGACATTTAAGCCGAGAACGATTTGCGCAAATGCTTAAAGAATTGGCGGCTCTAGCCGGACTGCCGCCAAAGCAATTATCACCCCATGTGTTGCGGCACGCATTTGCCACGCATTTGCTTGCCAATGGCGCAGACCTGCGCAGCGTGCAGACCCTTTTGGGCCATGCCGATATTTCGACGACGCAAATTTACACTCATGTTTTGGATGAGCGTATGCGCCAACTTGTGGAAAGCGCACACCCTCTTGCTCAAAAATAAACGCCTTTATTTTGCTTCGGCTTTGACTTCAACAATATGCAGCGTTTCTGGATTGAACAGAGTTTTTGCTGCCGCATCGAGCATAGCTGGCGTTATGCCTTCATATGCCGTTTTGCGGCTTCTGCGCCAATCTAATGTTTTCGGTTGAGTTTGTGATGTTGTGACAAGGCCAAGCCATGCACTGTTTTCCCGCTCAGCACGTTCGAGTGATTCTAAAACGGGTTTAACCGCTCTGTCGAGTTCATCTTGGGTAATGCCGCCGCTTTTAAGGTTTGCGGCGATAGAGCTTGCTGCGTCTTTGAACGCATCAAAATACTGAGGGTCGGCCATGATAGAGGCCGAGGCATATCCATAACCGGGCGAAAGTTTTGAAAGGCTAATGCCCGCATTCGGGGAATAGGCTAGCGCCATATCTTCGCGAATAATGTCCGTCATACGGTTTGTCATAATACGAGACAAAAGCGTGTATTCGCGCTTACGCTGGATTGTCCACGTTTCATCAATGGGCCAGGCCATATAAAACGCCCCTTGGTTAGCTTCGCCTGTATGCGTTAGGGTGACATGATCTGCGGCAGGGAAAGTCGATTTAAACGCCTTGGGATATTTTTTAAATTTATCATTGCGTTTCTTAAGCGCGCCAAAGGTTTCGCTAACCGCTTTGATGACTTCATAATCATCAAAATCCCCAACAACGCCAATTTCAATCGCGCCTTTGGCCAAGAGAGGTTGCAAGACTTTGCGAACGTCTTCTAGCTTTAGGTCAAGATATTCTTCTTTCGAAAGCGTGCCATATCGTTTGTCGCCATTATGCCAAATACGGGAAAGGTCGCGGCTAATAACGCCTCCGGGTGTGCTGTCGATGGTGTGAAAGCTGGCTTCAATGCCTTCGACGAATTTTTCGCGCCATTCGGGTCTATAGCCCGGCGCAGTCACAAGGCCCGTCCATGCTTTAAGTTGGTCCGCGAAATCATCCGCATTGGTTGACCCAGAGAAGCTTAGACGTTCTGTTCCAACCCTAAAATTAAGACCAATATTCTTACCCGCGAAAATTTCGGAAAACTCGCTGATTTGATGTTCTTCATAGCCGCCTTGCGCCAATGAGGATGCCAAAGCTGAGAGGCCCGGCGTTTTCTTGGGGAAGGCATTCCAGCCTTCGCCGATCGTCACATAAACGCGGATCCATTTATCTTCGAAATCGGTTTGCTTCAAATTCAGGCGAACATTATTGTCAAATTTTAGCTGCCAAATATCGAGATCTTCGACGTGGTTGCGGCTTATAACTTTTCCGGGCGTGCCAAAATCTTGATAGGCGAATTCCAACTTCCGGCGTGTGGCGGGCGGCGTGACCTTGACTGTGCGAGCTTCTTCATAGGCTGCGATCAGCTCTTCGGATGTCACCTCGTCTACATTTGGGCCGCTTAGCCAAAGACGATCAGCAGGCTTGTTCCACATTTTGGCGAAATCGTCCTCAAGGTCTTTAAGCGTAATTGTTGGGATAACTTTCTCAAAGTTTTCTAAATTATATGCAGGCGTTGTTAAAACGCGGCCGCCTGAAAATGTACCATTGATAGCACTCAGCACATTAGCCGACGGACGTTTCGCCGCGTAATTGGCCGCATCGGTTAAGCCGCGCCGTGCATTGGCGATAAATTCGTCGAGTTCGGCTTGCTGGAAGCCATACTCTAAGGCCGTGCGAATTTCTGTATCTAAAACCGCAATGGCTGTTTCCCAGTCATCCCCTTTAACGCTGGCAGAAAGGCTCGCGGCATTCACATATTGGCCCGTCCCATAAGAGAGACTTGCGCCCAAAACAGGGCGATCGGCTTCCATCATTTTCTTGTTAAAGCGCATGCGGACAATGTTATTAGCAAGACTGCGGATGAAGGCTTTACGGCGATTGGAAAGACTGTCGCCTTGCGCAGTAGGGTCTTCGGCGCGGTAAAGTGTGATGCTTGTTGTAAGCTCGTCATCATCATAAACTTTGGCGAGAAGGCCTTCTGTGGGCACAAACCCCATATCAGGCTCAGCTGTATCTGGCGTTTCAACCGCCCAATCCCCAAAGACAGTTTCGATTTTGGCTTCAATCGTGGCTACGTCAATGTCGCCGACAAATACCAAAAGCGTACGTTCGGGGCGATAGTAGCTTTCATAAAATGTGCGTAGGTCTTCGGCTGTGATGGCATCGAGTGTTTCGGCTGTGCCGGCAACAGGCCGCTGACTATAGAGGGAGCCGGGCTGCGAAAACGCTTGATAGGCATCGGCCTCATCTTGTCTAGGTGATTGACGGCGGGCTTGTTCCGCTTTGACAATGCCGCGTTCACGATCAACCGCTTCGGGCTCTATCAGCATTTTATCCGCGACTTGCCGCATAAGAAAAAACGCATAATCCACAGTTTCGTCATCAACCTCAGGCAGGCTTAAACGGTAATCTGTGCGGCTAAATGTTGTGGAGGCATTGGTGTCCGCGCCAAAGGCAAGGCCCATGCGTTCCAGTGATTTTACCATTTCGCCTTCAGGCACATCTTCAGTGCCGTTAAAGGCCATATGTTCTAGGAAATGCGCTGCGCCTAAGACGCCGTCGGGTTCATGTTTCGCGCCGGCGCGAATGGTCATGCGCACACTAGCTTCTTGTTCAGGGCGGCTATTGGCTTGAACAGCGTAGCGCATCCCATTGGAAAGCACGCCATAGGTGACATCCATATCGCGGGGAACGTCGCTGCCTTCATGTGGCCATGTATTTACCGCTGGATCAAAAACAGGAATTTTGGTTTCGGCATGTCTATCGCTGCTGCTATTTGAGCAGGCTGCTAGGCATAAGGCTGTGAATGAAAGTGCGGCGTAAGCGCGAATAGACGATAACATATAGCGGCTCCGTAATTTTGCGCTCTTGTGGCAGGGTTTATTGAAAATGGAAAGATGGTTGTGTCTTCAGATAAGCGCGTTATTGTTAAAGCTTCGCAAGAAAAACAGTGAGTTTTTATGAGTATTGCCCGAACATATCTGGATTTTGAGCGCTCTGTCGCCACATTGGATAATAAAATCGAAGCGCTCTTGGCAGCTGGGGCGGATCCAGAGTCGCAAGATATTGCCGATTTGCGCGCGAAATCCTCCGAAGAGCTTACCGGAATTTATAAGAAAATTGGCCCATGGGAGAAAACGCAAGTAGCTCGTCATCCAGCGCGGCCTCATTTTAGCGAATATTGCCGTTCTCTTGTGACGAATTTCACGCCGCTCGCGGGGGACCGTAAATTCGGTGATGATGACGCGCTTTTGGGCGGTCTTGGAAAAATCAGAGGACGCAGCGTCGTGGTTATGGGCCATGAAAAAGGCAAAGACACAAATAGCCGCCTTAAGCATAATTTCGGCATGGCAAACCCCGAAGGCTACCGCAAAGCTGTCCGTCTTATGCAGCTCGCCGAGCGATTTTCTATCCCAGTTGTTTCATTTGTCGATACGGCTGGAGCCTATCCTGGGCGCGGCGCAGAAGAACGCGGACAGGCTGAAGCGATTGCGCGTTCAATCGATACGGGCCTTGGCATTAAAGTGCCCTTTATTTCTATTATCACAGGCGAAGGTGGTTCCGGCGGAGCGGTTGCAATTGCCACGGCAGATGCCGTTATGATGCTGGAGCATTCCATCTATTCCGTGATTTCCCCCGAAGGGTGCGCCTCTATTTTGTGGCGCGATTCTGGCCGGGCACAAGATGCGGCCAAGGCCATGAAAATTACGGCTCAGGATTTAAAAGGCCTCGGTGTTATCGATAAAATCATCCCGGAGCCTATGGGCGGCGCGCATCGTGATACGGATGTGATGATCAAAAATGTAGGTGCAGCGATTATCAAAGAAATCGATATGTTAAAAGAATTTGACGCGGCTGCTTTGATTAAGCGCCGCCGCGAAAAATTCTTGGATATTGGCCGCACGCTTATTTAAGACGCGTGAGCCTTTGGTGTTTTAAAAGGACGTAGACATACCAACCGCAAGGCCAATCAGGCTGCTTTTCCCATTTCCAGCAATTAGATTTTTATAGTTCAAACTGTCTTCTGAACTTAGCGCTAAATTCGCGCCTAGATAGGCCGATGTGGTATCTGACACGGCATATGTCAAAGCCGCAGACGCGCCGCCATATTCATAGCTAAATCCGTCGCTATCAACGAGTCCTGCGTTTGCGCCAAGGTCAAAGCTTGATTTTGAACTCATTGGTATGCTGTGTGAGATGCCGCCTTCAACTGTAAAGGCTTCAAGCGTAACATCATAGTAGGCCGTAAGAGAGGGTTCTAGTGGCGCGTCAAATCCAAGCGAGACATAACCTTCATATGTGCCCGCGCTGCCGTCATCTGTTTCAAACAGGCTGCCGCCTTGCGGGTAGTGATAATAGGTCACGCCAACATCAGTGCTGATTTTATCAGACAGTTCAAAACTGTAACTGGCGTAAAGGTCGACCTCGTCGCCGGCCGATGCAGATGTGTCGCTCACGCCCGTGGAAATCCAAACCCCCGCCGTGAAATTGCCTGTGCTAGCTTCGACATAAGGTTGCACGGCTGTATCTGCGAGGCTTACGCCGCGAAATACATAATCGGTTACGAGGTCAACACCTGTTGAAATACTTATATCCCCTGCATGGGCGGTCATCGGCGCGCTTAAAGTGACCGCGAGCGCAAGAAGGCTAGGGCGTATAAATTTTGTCATTATGACCTCCGTGGGTGGGTGATGTCTCTGTATTTTATGTGATTGAAATATTACAGGCGCGCTAGATAAATCGACCGTCTTGTGTGCTACGATATTTTCATGCTGCGAAATTGTGCAGCGATTGAGCATTTTGCCTTTTAAATGTCACATCAAAATATCACGCGGCTTTTATCGCGGCCCAAAGAGATGTAGGGACAGCGCATGACACGGCAAAAAAAAAATACGCCCCATGATAAAAGCCGGCCTGTGCATCCTACGCAAAGACCACTCGCGGCCACCCCTGCGCCGGATATGGATTGGTCACGCCCACAAAGTCCCGCGTCAGAACAATTTGGCGATATATATTTTAGCGTCGATGGCGGCCTTGCGGAAACACGTGCCGTATTCCTAGAGGCTTGCGGATTGCCAGAACGCTGGGACGGCCTGCAAAACGGGACGCATTTCACAATTGGCGAATTGGGGTTTGGAACCGGACTTAATTTTTTAGCGTCATGGCAACTCTGGCGAGAGGGGCGCGAAGTGCCACATGCACGCTCCGCCGCGCCGCATTTGCATTTCGTATCGATTGAGAAATACCCTCTATCTCATGAGCAACTCGCGCAAGCGCTGGCCTCTTGGCCTGAATTATCAGATTTGTCGGGTCGGTTGTTGGCCTTGTGGCCGGGGCGCGTTCCGGGGATACACCGCCTTCATATAGCGCCGGATATAACGCTGACACTATATCATGATGACATCACCGAAGCGCTGCCGAAAATGGATATGCAAGCGGATGCATGGTTCTTGGATGGATTTAGTCCCGCGAAAAACCCAGATATGTGGTCCAAAGATGTGATGCGGCACCTACGCAATCTTTCTGGGCCAGGCGCACGGGTGGGTACATTTACTGTGGCTGGTTTTGTGCGCGAAGCCTTAACGGAGGCGGGATTTGAGGTTCAAAAAAAAGAGGGCTATGGCCGCAAACGGCACCGCCTTGAGGCGCGCGTCATGGGTGCGAAACCTCCGCCTGCTGTCACGTCTAGCCCAGAAAAACTGTCGCCTATAATTATCGGCGCAGGCATTGCAGGGGCCTCACTCGCCCATGCTTTCTTGAGGCGCGGGATTGTTCCAACGATGATAGACGCGAATGACAATACGGCGGCCAGCCGTAATGAAGCCGCGCTTGTGACGCCCCGGCTAGATTTGCAAAATCAGCTCCCCTCGCGCTTTCATTTGGCGGCCTATCTTTATGCTTTGCGGACATATGAAGCACATGGCGAGATTATTTCAAAAGGCGTTTTCCAAGCGGCCAAATCAGCGGAAGAAGGCGAACGGTTTAAACTCTTGGCAGCTCAGGCGGCATTGCCTCAAGCGCATATGAAAGCAAGCCGTGCTGGCCCGTATTCTTCGGAAGGTCTCAGTTTCCCGCAAGCGCTTGTGATCAATCCTAAGCCCACATTGGAAAACCTATATGCGGGCGCCAACCATATTTACGGTAAGGCCGCGAGCGTGGAGCGCCAATCTGGTAATTTGCACGCTGTGCTAAATGCTAGCGGAGACGTGATAGCGCAGGGGAGTCATATCATCTTCGCGCTTGGGGCTGGCATAAAGACCTTGGATATGTTCAAAAATTTACATCTGCGTTACCGCCGAGGGCAATTAACGCATGTGGATAACACTTTGGAATTTGTGGGCGGCTTTACCTATGGGGGATATGCGCTGCCGCTTAAGGAGGGAGCATTGCTTGGCGCGACGCACACATCCATAGATATGGATGATCCTTATGTGGCATCGCTCGCAGACGACGTCGAGAACCTTGCAGCTTTTGAAGCGGCTTCAAAACTTAAACTAGGCAGCTCGCCCCGGTCTGGCCGTGTGAGTATTCGCGTTAACACGCCCAATACACAGCCTTTGATTTATCATGAAAATGAACGCGTAATGGCGTTGACGGGATTAGGTTCTCGCGGCTTTATGTTTGCGCCATTACTCGCCGAAGCTATTGTGTCCCAAATATGCAAAGAGCCCTCGCCGTTGGCGAAGGGCTTGTTTGTCCAGAGCGCAGAAACGCACAGCGCGGTAACACCGCCAATAAGCCGAGAGAGATAAGTCCACTTCTGACTTTGCTAACCGGGCTGTGCGTCCCGCTCGGCGGCAAAGCCGCCCAAGGCTGGATTAATGGTTGTAGCTTTTACCGCCAATGTTGACACTGGCCGCTGCGGAACGGCGAACGTCACGCTCTCCTGTTGCCGATTCAATATCTACATCGCTAGCGCCAGAGGCTTTTACGGATACATTACCTAATGTGCCGTCGATTGAAATATCGCTGGAACCCGATGAGACGATATAGGCTTCGTCTGAGGAGGCATCATCAATCGAAATGTCGCTGCTGCCGGTTGTTTTAATGTCTAGGTTTCCGTCAAGGCTTTCCGCCTTAAATGAGGATGACCCACTGCTGCTATAGTCGAGCGTGCCTGAAATATTTTCAATTTCCGCATCGCCAGAGCCTGAAAGCCGAATGTCGACAGGTCCGTCTACATTGCCGCCTTGAAGGTCACCTGACCCGGAAATTCCAATATTAAGCGAGCTCATATTGCCGAGTTCAACATCACCAGAGCCGCTAATTTTGACCATGGCGTCACCAATATTACCTGCGTTAAAATCGCCGGATCCGGACACATATAAGTCTAAATCGCCTGCAATGTCTTGCGTTTCAAAATCACCGCAGCTTGAAATGTGAATATCTGCTGAGCCAAGATCTTCGGCGCTGCCAAAAATAACGCTCTTAGAAATATCTAAGTGTACATCCTTTGGCGCGGTGATGGTTAATTTGGGATAGTCTTCAATATTTGTATAACCGCCAACGCGTTTGCTCCAGTTCCATTTGCCGAGCTTAATTTTGATATTACCATTCGAGCTTTTACAACTCGTGCTTTTAATTTCTTCACCGCCATCAATTTCTGTGTGGCCGCCCTTTTGCGAAAGTGTGTCTTTAGCGGCGCCCTCTACGGTGATGTCACCTGGCGTATTAACAATGGTAACGGTTCCAATGAAATTTTTAATTTCTAATGTGGGGGCTTTGGCAAAAGCAGCCGGGGCTGTGCTGGCGATCATAAGGCTACTGGTGAGTAGGATTTTTTTTAACATGATTATCTCTCTTAAATATAATTTCGGGGCAGACGTGGCGGCTTAGCATTTAGAAGCTTAGCGTGATGGACGAGCCTTTTTTCAAAGTTAGGGTCACGGAAAGTTCTGATTTTTTTGACGTCGCCAACTGTAGGCCCGTTTTCGCTTCATGGGCCAATTCAACAGGGCCGGCTTTTACGGTGATGGATTCTGGCGTGATCGCAGCGGGGGCGACGGCGCCTACGCCCAGAGTTCCGGCTAGGGCCGTTATAGCAAGGGCTGTCTTAATCATGTCTCTCTCCTTTAGGCCGAAATTTAGTGGCTCTATCGTTATTGGGTGATGGGCTTGCACTCACATGGGACATGTGCGGCACGGCAAGCAGGCCTCGCTGTGAAGCGAGGCTTGGAATTTAGTGTTCGAGGTCGCGAAATTCGCGGTTTAGTTTCCACTCTTTTGACGTGATAGAGCGCTCTAGATCTTGCAAGCGGCCTTCGAGGGAGCGAAACTTACCTTTGACGTCCCGGAACGTTGCCGTTCTTACGGGGCTATCAGGTTGCTCGCGGCGGGCACGGCGCGCTTGATGGTGTTCACGAACATATGGAGCACGTTTGTCCGATGGAATGAAAAGCCAAAGGACGAAATATGCGAGGAGTGGGAAGCCGAGGAAAACGACAGATGCGACAAATAATATCCGCATTATGACGTGGTCTATTCCGAAATAATCACCGAAACCAGAGCAAACCCCGCCAAACACACCGTCAATTTTGTTGCGGCGAAGGCGTTTAGGGCCTGTTTCAACTGTACGTGTTTCGTAAACTGTATCCCAGCTATTCCATTCGTCAAATTTAGATCGTTTTGTCATTTCTCTCTCTCCAATTCGGTACTTCATCATCCAAAATGCGCTCAAGCACATTGACGCGTTGGTCCAAAATATCCGCGATTTTTGACATTTGACTTAACTCTGTAATCTGGTCTTCGCTCATGTGATCCATCATGCGTTCTTTATGCTTATAATGCATTTTCAGCATACCTGACCCGATGCCCATAACGATGGCAACAATTGGGATCATTAAGGCGAGTGTATCTGGTCCCATAAATTTTTCTCTCTCTTTTAAGGGGTCAGCCGGCCCGCTCACGCTGTGAGGGAAGGGGTTTGAACGGCCCGGCTGCCTATAGGGGGCTTACTTGTTGGCGGCTTTTTTCGTCGACTTGCTCAAGCTTGCTTTTAAAGCTTCTAGCTCATTTTCGATAGACTCGTCAGCTTCAAGTTGCGCGAATTGGCTCTCAAGGCTTTGACCGGCGCCCAAATCATAGGCTTCGACTTGAGCTTCAAGCTCATCAACTTTGCGTTCCATGCGATCGTAGCGAGACAAAGCGTCTTCAACTTTATTGTCGTTCAAGGTGCTGCGCATCTTGATTTGGTTTTTGGCAACGTTACCGCGCATCATAAGCGCTTTGTGTTTGGCCCGCGCTTCGTCGAGCTTCGTTTGAAGCTTTGCGAGATCTCCGTCAGCTTTTGCTACGGCTTCGTCTAAAATGCCGATCTCTTGCGTAACAACAGCGCTCATATTCTCTGCTTGTTGCTTGGCTTGCAAGGCGCCGCGCGCTAGATCTTCACGATCTTTCGTCAGGGCCAGCTCGGCTTTTTCGGCCCATTCTACAGCGCGGGTGCTATATTGTTCGGCCTTGCGTGTCAGTTCTTTGCGCTCTGCGATATTGCGAGCGGCATCTGTGCGAACTTCGACGAGCGTATCTTCCATTTCCTGAATAATCAGGCGGGCGATCTTCTCTGGGTTCTCGGCCTTGTCGATCATGGCGTTGAGGTTAGAGTTGATGATGTCACCCATGCGAGAAAAAATTCCCATAATATGTCTCCTAAAAAGTCTTTACGTTTCGGTGAGGGTTAAAAAATTGCGGAGATTAAAAATCCGGCAGCAAAGAAGCCCCAGCATTCCATCTTGCGGGTTGAGAGGTAGCGCAGGAAGCGTTTGAATTTTTGTCCAAAATCTTCTTCATTTGTGCTGCCAAATTCGTCGTCATAGCGTGACATATAGGCTCCTAAAGTCCAAGGCCGCGAAAACGGGCACCTGCGCTGCGGCGGCTCATAAGAGCGCTGTGGCGGCGGCTACGTGTGTTGCGAACGGCTTCTGTTGAGCTAGGTGTGGCACCACCAGCTGTGTTAGTATCAATGTCAAATGTACGAAATGTCATTATCTCTCTCCTTTCGTTGGCGCCGCTCATCAGTGAGTTGCGACAACCCGAAGATGGCAGATGGAAGAAAATTGTCACGAAAAAATAAGTCATTGAAAAATAACAGTTATTTGTAAAGTTGCAAAAGTGATCATTTTAAATATAGTAAACAATACTAAATTATTATATTTACGCTAATATAAAATAGCGTATAATGCTAAATATGGCAGCGCTTTCACAAACTCCTATTGGCCGTTCAGAGGCCTTCCACCAATTGATGGACCAAATTTCGGATGTTGCGGCGCTCGAACGTTCCGTTCTCATCACAGGGGAGCGCGGAACAGGCAAAGAATTGATTGCTTCGCGTCTGCATTTCCTTTCTCCGCGTTGGGAACAAGTTTTTATAAGTGTGAACTGCGCGGCCTTTGATGCAGAGGCATTGGACGTAACATTGTTCGGTCGTGTTTATTTTGACGGCACCCCCGATCTTGAGGGGCAGTTTACACGCGCCAATGGCGGGACGCTTTTTTTGGATAATATAGAGACTATGCCGCTGCGCCTCCAAGAAAAGCTCCTGCAAACGCTCGAATATAGCCGTATTGACCCTCTAGGCAGTCCCGACACTGAAGATGTAGATGTGCGTGTTGTGGCCTCTACCAGTGTTGATCTTCCGTCGGCTGTCGCAGCGGGGGCGTTTCGTGCCGATCTCGTGGATAGTATTGCCTTTGATGTTATTGCTCTACCTCCGCTACGGGAGCGCCCAGATGATATAGAGCCGCTGGCGGCACATTTTGGGCGTAAATTCACCGCAGATCTGGGCGCGGAGCATTTCCCGGGCTTCACCCCGGAGGCGCTAGAGCAATTAATGACGCAACCACTGCGGGGGAATGTGCGCAGCCTAAAGGTAGCCGTGGAGCGAAGCCTCGCCAAAGCGTTCCTCGCGGATGAGAGCCTAAGCCTCCCGATTTCGGAGTTGGTGCTTGATCCGTTTGATGGCCCTTATCGCCTCAAACCTATGGCAGCGCCGCCTGTGCCTCAGACCCACGCGGGGGACGTAGCGCAGATTGAAGACCAAGGTCAGTCGTCAACGCAGCCGCTTGATAGTAAAACAGCTAACGTACCAGAGTCCGTACAAGAATTTGCCCCCCGTATCTTTGCCTTCGAACGCCGCCTGATCGACGAAGCCCTACAGGTCGGAGACGGCCACCAAGGTAAAGCCGCAGAGCATTTGGGATTAACGTACCACCAATTTCGAGGATTATTGCGAAAGCATGGTTTGAAGAAGTAAGGTATTCATGCGATTCAAACTAATGCCTAGACTGAAACTATATCCATAGAAAGCTCACGATGACAAAACCAATTACTCTTTATGGCGTAAAAATTTCCATGTTCACCGGAAAAGTGAGAAGCTATTTGATTAAGCAAGCTATCCCATTTTCTGAAGTGGCCCCTGTATCTGAACATTTTTCAAAAGTCGTTCTTCCGCAATTAGGACGGCAAATTATCCCGGTAATTGAAACAGAGGACGGTACACTTGTTCAAGATACCACGGATATTATTGACTACATTGAAGATAACGGGACGGTGTCAACCAGTGCTTATCCTGCTGATCCTTTAAAGAAGCTCTTATCGCTTATACTTGAGCTCTTTGGTGATGAAGGATTGTTAAGGCCTGCTATGCATTACCGCTGGAACTTCTCGGAGCAAACTGACAAATTTATTACTCATGGCTTTGGTGGATGGCAGGGGCCCGATATGCCTGCTCAAGAAAAATCAAAAATTGAAAAGACTATGGGAAAGTTTAAGGGTTTTCTTCCTGCGCTTGGCGTGACGGCAGATACTATTCCCGAAGTCGAGCGTAGCTTCGATCTGCTCATGGAAATTCTGGAAGCTCATTTTGCCCGTACACCATATTTATTTGGGAGCAATCCTACCATTGGTGATTATGGTATGATGTGCTCGCTCTATGCCCACCTCGCTCGAGATCCAGTGCCGAGTGCCCGCATGAAGAACCGAGCCCCAAGTCTGTTTAGATGGACTGAACGGATGAACTCCCCCCATGCAGATTACTCCGATATGCCGTATTATGCTGAAAATGCAGATTTACCCGAAACATTGGGGGCGCTCTTTGGGTATATTGCAGATTACTTCTTGCCAGAACTGCAAATGAATGTGGACACTCTGAATGCTCTACCCGGTGGAGAAAGCGGAGAACTCGCCACGATTAACCCGCAATTAGCAGTCCTAGGTTTTGGTAGTTTTATTCATGGGAATACCACTATTCAATGCGCGGTTAGGCCCATTCGCTTTTACATGCTGCAACGTGTCACTGATTGTTTCGCCCAAATGACGAAAATAGATCAAGATATTGCAATGAATTACTTAAACCCGTTGGGTCTGGCGCCACTATTGGAGTTAACGGCCAATCACCGTATTGCACGGCAAGACCATAGAGAGGTCTGGGCATAAAAGTCAGGATCTATTGAGTCTCGTGTTTCATTTTTGAAAAATAAAAATCGTGCCTACGCTCTTGGGATTACTGCCCTCGCTCCCTAAGTTAACTCCATAACACATGGAGCTTTTATGTCGGATACACCCACTCGCCCGCACGTCGGTCACGGACGCATTTATAATAATATCGTTGAAACGGTCGGGAATACGCCGATCATTCGCTTGCCGCGTCTCACGGCGGGCATGCCAGCGGATTTATGTTATAAGCTTGAGTTTTTTAACCCCATCGGCTCCGTCAAAGACCGCATCGCCATTGCTATGGTAGAGGCGCTCGAAGAAAGCGGCGCGCTCAAACCTGGTGGCACTATTGTTGAACCAACTTCAGGCAACACAGGCATCGGCGTCGCATTTGCGGCGGCGGCGAAGGGCTATAAAGCCATCCTTGTGATGCCCGAGCAAATGTCGATTGAACGCCGCAAAATGATAAAAATCCTCGGCGCGGAATTGATCCTCACCGAGGCTTCGGGCGGCATTCCAGGGTCAATCGCCAAGGCCGAAGAAATCATCGCCGCTACGCCGGGCGCAGTGCAGGCCGGACAGTTCATCAACCCCGCCAACCCCGCCATGCATTATCGCACCACAGGCCCAGAAATTTGGGCGGATTGCGAAGGCAAAATAGACGCCTTTATCTCTGGCGTCGGCACAGGCGGAACGCTCAGCGGTGCGGGTAAATTCCTCAAAGAGAAAAACCCCGATATTCAAATCATCGCCGTAGAACCCGAAGGCAGCCCGATGATTTCACAGGGCGAGAAGGGGCCGCATAAAATCCAAGGCATTGGCGCGGGTTTCCTCCCTGAGGTGCTCAACACGGATTTGATCGACGACGTTGTTTTGATTTCAAATGACGCAGCTTTCGGCACGGCTAAACACGTCGCCGCCGAAGACGGCGTACCTGTCGGTATTTCATCCGGCGCCGCCATCGCCGCCAGCTTGATCGTCGGCGCACGCCCCGAGATGCGCGGTAAACGTATCGTGACAATCATCCCAAGCTTTGCGGAGCGTTATTTGTCAACGCCTTTGTTTGATTAGGCGCGATCATGCGGTTTCGGCTTTTCCTTCTCTTTGCATTAGTGGCGTGTACATCTTGTTTGGGGGACCAGCCCATGGTCGATAAACCCGTGGCCGTTTTGAAACAAAGTTCGGAGATATCCATGGCTGACACCGAAAGAGAGCTTATCGTTCTCGCGTCTCCGCCTGATATTGACGACTATTATGAGGACGTCTCAAAGGAAATTTTTGATTTTCATGTGGCTTATGCCAAAGCCATCTTGCCTTATGATGACGTTCTTATTTTTACCAATGAAACTTATTACTCCGATTATGTTGGCGAGATCGGCAAGGGGCATGTCTTAAAATATCCCATGGAGGATATTTGGATGCGGGACTTTGCTTTGTCTAATTCCTCTGCGCCCGTCATGTTTCGCTATAGCGCTGAAGGGCAGGGCGGCGGACGCAAAGGACAACGTGATGCTGATGCCGTTCAAAACCGCTTCGCGAGACTAATGGTAAAAGCAGGCGTGGATTTCACAGAATCTGACTGGCTCAATGACGGCGGGAATTTCGTTGATGATTATGACGGACGAGCCATTCTAAGCCGTAAGTTCCTGCGGGATAATAAATTATCCGAAGAAGACGGCCGAGCGGCTATTCGGAATGCAACAGACGCCGAGCATGTCGCCTTCATTGAAGCAGATGAGCAAGGCGGTTTGGAACATGCGGACGGGGTGGCGGCGTTTATTGAGCCCAATGTTGTTGTCATCAACAGCTATCCCGAAGATGTGCCCTATGCGGATGAACTCAAAGCGAATTTAAGGGCGGGCCTGCCGGATGTCACAATTCATGAAATTACGACGCCCTATGATGGAAGCGATATTTACGACAGCCGGTTTGGGTCGGCCTGCGGACTTTATACGAATATGCTGGTGACGCCGCGCCGTATCTTTTTCCCGCAATTTGGAATTCCCGAAGATAAGCTCGCCCTCGCGCAAATGGGTGACTGGACAGATAAGGAAATTATTCCCATCCAATCCAGCGGCGTGTGCCATATGGGCGGCGGTGTGCGCTGTATGTCATGGCAATTACGCGGTAAAAACGCGCGAGCCCTCTTAGGCTACGTTGCGGCCCAAAACGGCGGCTAAAACACCTTTCAAGCCTGTGCATAATTCGCCTCTGCGAATAAAAACAAGCGCTGCGCATGAGGTCCAAACCGCGCAGGCGGCCATGAATAACCCACCGCCGTCATTATTGGGGTCAATCCCAAGCGGCGTAAACAAGTGAAATGAAATCGCGCCAGACATGACGGCAAGGCCGAGGCCAGCGCCAAACCCTTGTAGGCGGTTAAATTTTGGTAAAATCCCAATCAACAGCATGGTTGCGGCGATCAATTCCGCTACGCCGATCGTATATTGTGAAAACAATCCCGTTTGCGCAAACAAGCCATCTGCGCCAAGGCTCGCTGTCCACTCATTAAGACGTCCAAAGATCTCTTGTGTGTTGGGATGGTTAGTGAACTTATAGCGTAGGCTATCGAGAAAAATAGCGCTGCAAAACAGAGCTAAAATAGTTGGTAAAAAGGAAATAATTTTCTTCATGGCTGGCCCCTTATTTTATCGCCCTCTCACTAAACTGAATGAGTTTAGTTTTAAGGCTTGGTCTATTGATAGGGCTAGAGCGGGCATGCGCAAATAAAATAATTGTGACCTTGCCAACGCGATTTTGTGAAGGCGCGCGAGGAAACCGTTATACGTCTTCGGGATTAGCCGGGCGGCACGTCGCCGTTTTAAGGGGGAAGACTGTCCCTGTCTGGCGGTGAACCAGAAGGCATTTGCCCTGTGCGGTTTTTAAATCAAAATGATCGGGTCGCGCCGTGCTTCGGCCCCCTGTGGCCATATCCTGCATGCCGGGCGGATCAATGATGAGCGTGCTGTGGCGCGTAAGCTCCTGCGGGGCGATCATGACTTTTATGCCATTGAGCGCTTGGGAGACGGCTGCCGTAAGGTTTTTATGTGTCCCTGCGCTTGGCGTGATCAAGACGGCATCTTGCATGTCAGCCTTCATGGGCGTCGTTGCGCAGGCAGAAAGGCAGGCCATAAGGCCTGCTGTAAGAGGGGTTATAAATGCGCGGTTTCGCATTAGCGCCAATTACTTAGCGTTAGGGAGATTTTCAATCCGGATCGTATCAAGCATTAGCTTTTGGCGAATGCGTGGATCGGATAAAAGATCGCCCTGTTCATATGACGCTTTGCTTAAATTCGGCGCTTCATATGTTTTGGCTGAGGTGTTTACTGCCGGGCATGTGCCGTCCTCGCGATATTGTAGAGCCGCCGCGAGGAGGTCTTCAGTTGGCGCGCCGAGTTGCTGGCTGTAATTATCCGCCATCAGGCACCCTTCGATCAATTCACCAAAGGGATTAACTGCATTTTGCGGATTAAAGCCGTCAGAATAATCGCCAAACCCAAGATCATTTTCACCGCGGAATTGAATAGTGAAATATGTCTCGCCGCAATTATCTGTCGCGTAGAAACCGTATGGCTTGCCGCATGTACGTCCGCCAACAAGGATGACGTCAACGCCTGCACCACGTAGACCGTTAATCAGAGCTTCACTGGCGGAACATGTCCGGCTCGTCGAGAGAATGAAAACACGGTTGAGGTTCAAGCTCGGAAGGCTTTGACCTTCTGCGAGAGAGAAACCAAGTGTTTCGTCAAAGAAAGGTGTCGGCGAAATAGCTGACCCTGTGACAGGATTAAAGACAGGGTGCTTGTCGTTAAACGTTAGCGAGTCGAATGTCTTATTCGCTGTGTTGGCACTACCGGCAACCATATAACCAAGCTGCGCGGAAATCGCTAAAAAGCCGCCGCCATTATAACGTAAATCAATCACAAGATCGTTTACGTTTTGCGTGCTCATATCGGCCATCGCATTTACAATTTGCTCTTCCGCAATGGACGTGCCGAATGTGTTGAACAGAATATATCCAACATTACCTGTTGATGTTGGGATGATCTCTGTGCGGTTAACGGGGACGGATGTCACAACCTCTGAGGTCAGCGACACAGTACGCGGCGTAGAGCTGCCGCTATCAAGGATAGTGAAGCTATGCGTCTCGCCTGCGTTTTCTGGTGAGAGGCCTGCATTCAGAGCGTCAACACCTGCTTGTGTGCCGTCATTAATGGCGTCAACACCATCGATTTCAAGAATTTTAGCGCCGCGTTTTACATCGGCATTGGGCGCGCTGGCTGGCGTATCAGGGTCTGTATAAGAGATACGAATATCGCGAGGGACAGATGAGGCTAAAATGATTGTACGGAAGCCATACCCGATTTCCGCGCCGCTAGAGACGCGCTGTTGATATTCCTCGGTTGGAATAGTGAAGTGAAATTGATCGACAGGTGTCCCAGAACTTGTTGTTGCAGATGTCTTGAGCGTCTCGAAATATTCAAGCCGATCCGAATATGCAGCTGGGTCAAGATCAGTAATTTCATTATACCATAAATATGTATTATTGCTCCAAGATCGCTGCCAATGATTTTCATGTAAGGTTGAACCCGCGATATCTGGATATGGGTCCCCTGATATTGGGTCATTACCTGTGCGTGGCGCCTCGCAGCGATTCTTAAATTGACCTTCAGATGCAAATACACCCGCTGTCCATGTTGGGCCAGTACTTACGGGTGGGGGAGGTGTTACAATGATGGGCGCTGGGTTGCTATTGCCACCACCGCCACACGCGGTGAGTATCGTCATGCCGAAGCAAAATGTAAAAAGTTTCGTCATTTTAGAAATTTGAGCAGGCATATAAGTTCTCCGTTAACAAATATTTTACTTTGCCCACGCCCTTAAAGCAATGCAATCTTACCGCGAAATGTAAAAATCTCTTAGTTCACTCTTTAACACATGCATATATGAAATTTTATCACTCATATGGCGATTAAGTGTGTCTTAAACGAACATATCTGTCGTGACATCTCCTTCGAATAACACCTCTGAGGGCGCGCAAATTTCGGACCATTCAACGCCGTGTTTCATGAAAGCTTGCGTGGCTTCGACATTGCCGCTGGCGTCATGTGTGGCTTTGTCGGGCCATTGGGCGTAGGCGTAAAATGCGCCGTCTGCGCCCTTGTGCAGGCGTGACCCAAGCGCGCCGCATTCATCACGGAAGAACTCGGTGATGCCGCTCCACGCTGTGATGAAACGCTCGTCGCCATTTTCGATGTCGGGCAGGACCTGAAATTTGTAAGCTGCGCAATACATAGTATTATCCTTCAGAAGCCATTTGCGCGAGGCGTTCGGCTTGGTCTTCGGCAATAAGAGCATCGACGACTTCGCTGAGCTCATCGCCCGCTACGATTTTATTTAGGTTATAAAGGGTCAGGTTAATGCGGTGATCGGAGACGCGGCCTTGGGGATAATTATAAGTGCGGATGCGTTCGGAGCGATCACCCGACCCCACTTGATCTTTACGCTCGCCCGCGCGCTCTGCGTCCATGCGTTCGCGTTCCATATCATAGAGCCGCATTTTAAGGATACGCTCAGCATTGGCGCGGTTTTGGTGTTGGGATTTCGCGTCACACACAACCACAATACCGGACGGTTCATGCGTCATCCGCACTGCCGAGTCGGTTTTATTCACGTGTTGTCCGCCCGCACCTGACGCGCGCATGGTATCAACGCGAACGTCATTCATAGAAAAATTAATGTCGATATCTTCGGGCTCTGGCAGGACGGCAACCGTGGCGGCAGAGGTATGAATACGGCCCTGTGTTTCCGTGACGGGGACACGCTGTACGCGGTGAACACCCGATTCGAATTTCATTTTTCCAAAGACGCCTGCGCCAGAAATAGACGCGATAATTTCTTTATAACCGCCCATATCGGCTTCGTTCTCGACCTCAACTTCGACCTTCCAGCCTTGGAGCTGCGCGTAGCGATTATACATGCGGAACAGATCGCCCGCGAAAATTGCAGCTTCGTCGCCGCCCGTCCCCGCGCGGATTTCCACCACGATCGAGGCGTTATCGTCTTTATCCTTGGGCAACAACAGAAGGGCAACTTCGTGTTCCACATCAGGGAGGCTGTCCTTGAGCGCTTGGAACTCATCCTTGGCCATCGCGGCCATTTCAGGATCTTCCATCATGGCGGTTAAATCTTCCATCTCGGCGCGAATGCCTTGGAGTTTACGCACGCCGTCGACGATCGGTTTCAGCTCAGCGTAGTCCTTGCCGAGCTGCACGATTTCAGTGCTATCACTGGTCGCGCCCATGCGGGCTTCGATGTGTTCAAAACGCTCTACAACCTGCGCCAATTTTGTATCTGAAATATGCATGGGCCGTAGTTAGGCGCTTAAAACTGCCCCGTCAAACCCAAGAATAAAGTTCGTGGCCGTCCTGGGAAATATCTTTCATTCCCAAAGGCGAAATCGGCTCTGTCTGCGTAATCTGTATCGAAGAGATTATCGACGCGGGCCAGAATAGAGAGGTCTTTGCTGAGTTTATAATTGCCGCGCAGGACGAAGATATCATGGCCGTCATATTCGGCCGTATTACCAGGATCGGTGAAATAACTCCCGACATGACGCCATTCAACTTCGGCTTTGATTGCCTCCGTTGGCGTGGTGGTCACGCGAAACGTCCCGAGCGTATCGGGCGCGCTGTCCACGCGTGTACCGTCCGTGATAGAACTGGAGGCTGACCCCACTGTTTCCGTGAAGGCATAAGTATGTTTCGCCAGAGTTCCGTCGCCTGAGACTGAGAGCCAATCCGAGAGGGGCATGTTGAATGACGCCTCGATGCCGCTGTGACGTGTTTTGCCATTGCTGACGTTAAAGCCATTGGCGTTGCGGAAGAAGAAATTATCTTTCCACGCCGTGTATGTGCCAAGTTCAAAATCGACGCGGCCTGCCGTGCCTTTAACGCCCGCTTCTAAGCTGTCGAGTGTTTCGACATCTGCGCCGCCCGGCACTTGGTTTTGTTGTAGGGAGTAAAGATCGCTCGTTTGCGGCGCGCGGGACCCTCTTGCGGCGCGGGCGTATAATGTCACCTCATCTGAGGCCTCATAGGTCAGGCCTAATTTTGGCGTTAATGTGAAGAAGTCATCATTGCGATCATCGACGCGAATGAAGCGCCCGAAAGTGCCTGTGCTAATATTATTGTCATAGCTATAGTCAGTATATTCCGCGCGGATGCCTGCCGTCAGAGCTGCGCGATCTGAAAGCTCAAAGCGGTGCTGCCCATAGGCGGCGATTACGACGCTATCGACGTCATAATCGAAATGCTCGCCTGTGATGAAAGAGAAGCGGCTTGGATTATCTTGGAACTCATAGAGCGAGCCTTTGGTGTACTCTATATCAACGCCGAAGATCGACGCGCCTTTGTAAAGCGTGCTGAGGAGGCCTACGGAACTGTGATGGTTTTTCTCAAGGGCTTGGCCGGGTACAAAATGCCGAAGGAATTCCATATCCGCATGGCGCGCATAGGGCGTGAAGGACAAGCGCGTGTCTGGATTGATCTGGCGATCAAAACGCATGTGCCCGCGCAGAGACCAGGCATCACGGAACGCTTCGGGGGAGGCGTTTGCGCTCGCGATGGTTTCGTCTTTGTAGGCGTCTGGCCCTTGTGCAAAGGCGGCGGTTTCTTGGTTCATATTTTGAAAGTCAATTTGTCCTGAAACGTCCCATGTGCCCGTGCCGCCTTCATATCGGAGCGCGAGCTTTTGCTGATCGACGCCGCTATCATCACGAAACCCTGCATCATGCAAAGCTGACCCGCTCAGACGGAAATTATCGCTAAGATGCGCGCTTGCCATACCGCTATAGGCACCTTCTGTACTGCCTATAATCCGAAATGCGTTAGGGCCGTCGACGTCTCGCGAGATAACATTAATCAGGCCGTGTACCGCGTTTGACCCGTAGAGAACACTGCCCGGGCCTTTGGTGACTTCGAGGCGTGAGGCGTATTCACTGCCCGCTGCGAACAACCCGTTTACATTGGCAAAGCCTGCCGCGCGCAAAGGCACGCCGTCTTGGAGGTATAGGAAACTCCCCGCGCCAGCACCGCCCGTCAGGACAGGAGAGCGTATCGCCGTCAGATGTTCCTGTCCGCTGCCTCTGTGGATGTTCACGCCCGCGACGGTGTTAAGAGCTTCGGCAGGGTGAACCGCAGAGATGTTTAAAATCTCTTCCGCGTCGATAACGTCAACAGAGCCCGCATAACCTGCTTTTGGCTGCGCGATACGTGTTGCCGTAACGATAATATCGGCTGTCTGCGCGAGTGCTTTAGTAGGGATAATAACATTTGGCGTAATAAAAAGCGGTATAACCGCGAGAGTTCTTCGAATTGATGTCACGTTTAATATCCTGTGTTCGCCAATGTGTTTGCCGTCGTTTCTCTAAGGCAGTTCGAGCGTTTTATCCAAGCTATGAATACGTTGCGAATTAAGCGGTTTTTGGTTTCGATGAACTTTTCTTGGGTTTCGCTTTGGCGTTCGTTTTTGTTTTATCGCTGATTATATGTAAATCGCGTTGCGGGAAAGGGATTTCAATTCCTGCTTTGTCTAGGGCTTTGTTTAGCGCCATATTTATGCTGTGCCGCGTTGGAACACGATCTTCAAATTTTTTCAAATATACTTGGAGCTCAAAATCCAGAGAGCTGTCGCCAAAACCAATAAAAAGGACTCTTGGTGGGGGCGTATCCAAAACGATTTTATCTGCTTTTAATACGTTTAACATAATATCCCGTGCTTGTTCTGTATTTGATCCATAAGCAATGCCGATAAATAAATTCAATCGCGTTACTGAATCTGACAATGTCCAGTTTGTGACGCGTTCTGAAATTAAGGCTTCATTGGGGATAAGTATTTCGCGGTTGTCCAAATCCATTAGTGTTGTTGCGCGAATTTGGATGCGAGAAATTGTACCGCTCTGTTCGCCGATTGTGACATAGTCACCCAGGCGCACAGGGCGTTCAAATAAAATTATTAAACCAGATACAAAATTCGCGATAATCTTTTGAAGACCTAAGCCAATACCAACCGACAGACCCGTAATCACCCATTTCAGTTGTGACCATTGCAGGCCCAACCGATCTAGTGCCATGAAGGCGCCAATACCGAAAATGACATAGCCCATTATGGTGACAATCGCGTAGCGTGATCCCGCATCGAAACCCATTTTATTTAAGGCAAACATATCGAGCAATCCCGGTAAGTTCCTGGCAGTTAAAACGGTAAGCACGCTAATCACGACGGCTTGCATAACGTTCCACAATGTAATGGGCGTGATGATTTCTTCGCCATCTGTCCCAACACTCATATAGTGCCCGAGTTCTACGTTATTAAAGAATGTAAGTGCGGGTAATAGGTCAGACCAAATCATCCACATCAAGGCAGCAAAAGCGATGACGAAAATTGTATTGATAAGTTTAAGCGTTTGTCGATTAAGACTTTCGATGTCGATTTGATCGTAATCAACAGCAGGGGGGGGCGCAGTTTCGCCTCGCTCTTCCGCAGCGGCTTGCTGTGCACGCATTTTCACGGCTTTGTCACGGCGCTCTATCGCTTGACGTAAAGAGAGGCGACGTTTGCCGACCATAATATTCCGACGTACAATGCCGTGCGCAACATAAGTGCCAACGAGTAGGCACCCCGATATGAAAAAGCGATAAAAGAGTTCTGC
Source organism: Maricaulaceae bacterium (assembly GCA_049607665.1). Lineage (GTDB taxonomy): Bacteria > Pseudomonadota > Alphaproteobacteria > Caulobacterales > Maricaulaceae > Fretibacter. Next base: position 111,936 of record JBMYWT010000001.1, on the reverse strand, counting down.
TGTGGTTTCGTAATATCCTGCACCAGCTAAAACAGCAGCAAGAAGGGGGATTGAAATTAAAAACGTAGCTAGGGGCGTTTTGTAATTCCCAATGGAACTATCCGCTGAGAGGATATGGTCCTGAGAGTTCCGTCGTTTCCATAGCACATTGTAGAAGACCACAGATAAGCAAGTGGCGACAATGATGAAGGCAAAAAGACTGAAACCATCATGAACGTTAGCGGAAGAGCTACCCTCAGTTAGAACCATGAGGGTTCCGGCTGTGCCTGTTAACGGAATGAACCAGCGGAATTGCTTGTTAACAACATGACGCCAGCTTTTGGGTAAATTAAAGTGAGTGTCGAATAATGATAAATCCCGATCCCATGCACGCCATGATAAGAAGAAAAGTGTGAAAACGGCTAAATATTTAAAAGCCGAAGACAAGGATCCGATAAAAGGGTCCGTACTGCCTGATAGAATTAATAATAGGCTGAACAGTGTGAATATTAGGGCGAGTGGTAAAGCAATGATAATACATGAAACCAAGACGGCTGGCGTATGCCAATGACTGTCTTTTTGAACGCGACCAACTAACCTTGAACGTCTTTCAATATCTTTCCATAGTGTACTGCGCTGATGATAACATATAATAATACCAATTACGAAGAGGGCTACTAGCCATATGTGTTGTAAGCCTGCGATGTGGAGTTGTTTAGAAACGGTCTCTACTTTTTTGAGATTAAAAACTTCAAAGGCCCCTTTTATAACTTTTTTAGGCCACCCTTTTTTTATACTAGGAATTGAAGGAAGCCATAATAGGTTCTGATCAAGTAAGTTTGCGAGTTCACGGCTTTTATCTAGGACTGTTTTTTGTACGATTTGGAGGCTATTAAGTTCGTCTATGCGTTCAGATGCAGCATTGGCAACTTCGGTTAAGATGTCGCGTCGTTCCAAATACATCATATTTAATAGACCAATTTCGGGTGATGTCACTTGTGGTAGTTCGGGGTTTGTAAATTCCCATTGGCGCACCAAAAATTCGAGTTCATTTTCATTAGGCAAAAACTTTCTAAGACGGTCTTGGGCTAATAATCGTGATTGCGTTGCTGTCGTAATATCTTCATTTACGGCTTTAATATCGGCTCTAATGACTTTCACAGATGGTATATCTTTACTGAGCTTACGTAGCATTGTTGCAGACTGGCGAGAGAGGCTGCCGAGCGCAATAAGAGAGGCCGTGGTGTTCAAGTCGGCGTCTAAAATATCTACCTGACTACGCAGGGCCGCTTTTAAACTTGGGAGCTGACTAGAAGATTGAGCTATTTCATTTAACGATCTAGCGATATCAATATTTTCTTGAGCGTAGGCTATAAGGAGCGGAGATACATCACCTAGCTCGGCGGCCGTGGCCTCGGCTTTATTTGTAAAACTGTTCGCATCAATCAACCGTTTTTTGCCAGTCAATTTTTGTAAGGCTTCAACCTCTGTTGAGACACGGTCTGCGCGAATCTGATTTAACTCACGATTCGCAGTGATTTGTTTTTGCCGCTCGGCAAAACTGGCAATTTCCTGTTCTAGCATTGCTGATTGTGCGCGCCGTGCATAAAGGCGAGAGCGCAAAGATATAAGTTGTGCTTCTTTTGCGATGTCTTCACTTGCATCGGTTGTTGTGAGAAGACGCGTGCTAAGATCTTTTATACGGCTTAAAACATCTACTTGTTCATCTGGCGCAATAAGGCGTCTATTTTGTAACGCATCTAGTTCTGTTGTAAGATCCGTAATGCCGGACCGTAAAATTCGTAATTCAGTTTCTTTGATAATAAGGGATTGTTGTAATTCAGCTAGGTTTTGCGAATTCATATCACTCATATCATCTTCGAGAGTAACACTCGGCAAATCATTTAGTTCGGAAATTTCTGCTTCAATCTCGTTCACTCTTACAGCAGAAGTTTTCAAAAGCGTTTTAAACTCATTGGCGTTATCCGTGTAAAGTGTGGCATTCTTGAGGGCCGTAATGGCGCTGTCATATGACGCGAGGGCAATTGCCTTTTTATCTGCGTCAAGATCTTGGCGATTTTCAATACGCGAGCGTGACGTCTCAAGCGATGTTAGGGTCACGCCATCTGGCGGGGAGAGCGTTTGCGCGCCCGATATGGCGCTGAAGCTCATAAGCATGACCCCTATCATCAACAGGGATATAAGACGCATATTGGGGGCTTTGATAAGGCTGTGCATAAGATCGTTCTATGGCAGCTGGCGGGCTTGAGCAAGGCAGCGTTCGGGCCGCGCGGAAATAGTTTTAAATATACAGATCGACGTAGCGCGCGGGGTTTGATAGGGCCTGTTTCGGCAAACGCGCGAAATAGGAATTTATATGGCCCCGCCGCTACTGACATTGCAAAATATGGCCCTGACATTTGGGACGACGCCTTTGCTTGAGGGCGCGAACCTAACCGTCAGCGCGCGTGAACGCCTGTGCCTTGTGGGGCGTAACGGTTCGGGAAAATCGACGCTGCTGAAAATCGCGGCAGGATTGGTCGAAGCCGATAGCGGCGATCGTTTCATCAAGCCTGGCGTGACGTGGCGTTACCTCCCTCAGGAACCGAATTTATCGGGTTATGAAACACTGCGCGATTATATCATGGACGGCCTCGAAGGCGCGGATGACGCTTACCGTGTGCCTTATTTGCTTGAAAGCCTTGGACTTAATGGTGATGAGTCGCCCGCGCATCTCTCAGGCGGTGAAGGCCGCCGTGCTGCATTGGCACGGACATTGGCGCCCGAACCCGATATCCTAATGCTCGACGAACCAACCAATCACCTTGATTTGCCGATTATTGAATGGTTGGAAGATGAACTCGCGTCGATGAAATCAGCACTTGTTTTGATCTCTCACGATAGACGGTTCCTCGAACGTCTCTCGCGCCGTACCGTCTGGATGGATCGTGGGGTTACGCGCGAACTGGACAAAGGATTTGGCGAGTTTGAAAACTGGCGCGATACATTAATCGAGCAAGAAGAACTCGACCACCACAAGCTCGGCCGCCAAATTGTGCGTGAACAGCATTGGGTCGTTCACGGCGTATCAGGGCGGCGTAAGCGAAACATGAAACGTCTCAAAGACTTAGGGACATTGCGGAAACAACATGCGGGGCACCGCAGTGTTCAGGGCAATATGCAGGCGACTGTGGTTGAAGGGCAGAAGTCTGGCAAGTTGGTGGCGAAACTTAAAAATGTGAGCAAGTCCTTCGACGGGCGCACGGTGATTGACGATTTTTCCATGCGGGTCGCCCGTGGAGATCGTATCGGCGTGGTCGGGCCGAACGGCTCGGGCAAGACGACACTTCTGAAATTAATCATGGGAAACCTCGAATCGGACAGCGGCGACATCGAACTGGGCGTGAACCTTAACCCCTTGATAATAGACCAAAAACGCGAAAGTCTGAAACCCGAATGGACGCTCGGCGAAGCCCTGACAGATGGCGGCGGAGACCTTGTGATGGTCGGTGATACCTCCGTTCACGTCATGCGCTACATGAAAGATTTCCTCTTTGCGCCCGAACAAGTGCGGACGCCGCTGCATGTTTTGTCGGGCGGAGAGCGCGGGCGATTGCAATTGGCGAGAGGGCTGCGGCACCCGTCAAACTTCCTTGTTTTGGATGAGCCGACGAATGATTTGGACCTCGAAACCCTTGATTTACTTCAGGAATTAGTCGCCGATTATGCGGGTGCCGTGATCGTGGTCAGCCATGATCGTGACTTCCTTGACCGTACGGCGCTGCGTACGATTGCCTATGAAGGCGACGGAAAATGGCAGGCCTATGCGGGCGGCTATAGCGATATGGTGGCGCAGCGCGGCGAGGGCGTGAAGGCGCGCAAAGCCGAGGCGAAGGCCCAAAAAGCGAATAAAAACAAAGTGGCGGTGAAGGTTGAGGTGCCTAAAGTGAAGCTTTCCTACAAGCATAAATTCCGCCTCGAACAGCTCCCCAAAGAAATGGAAGCCACACAGGCCGAGATCGAGAGCCATCTGAAAACGCTCGAAGACCCCACGCTTTTCACGCAAAACCCGGGCGGATTTCAGGCCGCGACAGACGGCATGACGGCGGCGCAGAGTAAATTGGAGGCGCTGGAGAATGAGTGGCTAGAGTTGGAAATGATGCGGGACGGCGGCTAATTTCAACCCAAGGTCACACAGCACAACCCCAGGTCATACAGCATCCTTACAGCATCCTTACAGCATGCATACAGCATTGATGCAGCACCCATACAGCATCGTGAACGCATCCTTACAGCACGCGTGCAGCATTTTTACAGCATGGTGATGTGTTTGGGCCGAATTTCATCCCTCAACCAATCCTTCGAGACGGGCCGCTCTGCGTCCCTCCTCAGGATGAGGGTTAAGTTGGAGAGCTTGTTTTTCTTTCCGCTCATCCCAGCGAAGGCTGGGATCTCGCCTGCCGTATGCCGCGCGTGTCATGAGATCCCAAATCAAGTTTGGGATGAGCGGGCTTATAAAAAAGTCCGCCTCATATTATACCCCACATATGACATACGCCGCCTTGATCCGCGCCTAAAAAACCATACACTCGCGCTATGGATATGTCTCACTACCTCGCGCGGCCCGGCGCGCCTTTTGCCCTTGAAAATTACCCCACCCGCCGAGAGGTCTTCGCGGATAAATCTGCCGCCCGCGCCGCCGCGAAAAATGACGCCAAAGCCATCGCGGATCTTGCGCATAAATTATACGCCGAAGACAACCGCTCCCTGCTGATCGTCCTGCAAGGGATGGACACATCGGGCAAAGACGGCACGACCTCTGCGATCTTCGCGCGCACGCCGCCGCTCAACGCTAAGGTTGCCGCCTTCAAGGCCCCGTCCAAGGAAGAACTCTCCCATGATTATCTCTGGCGCGTGCATGATGTCTGTCCCGGCGCGGGCGACATCACCGTGTTCAACCGCTCCCATTATGAGGACGTCTTGGTCGTCAAAGTCCGCGAATTTGCCCCTCTCGAAAAGGTTGAGCAGCGCTATGAGCAGATCAATAATTTTGAGCGGCATCTGACCGAAAACGGTACGACCATCCTAAAGTTCATGCTCCATATCGGCCACGCAGCGCAGGCCGAGCGCTTGCGGGATCGCCTCGTGCGGCCCGATAAACGCTGGAAGTTTAACCCCAATGATCTGGAGGATCGTAAACTCTGGCCCGACTTCATGAACGCTTACGCAACCATGGTCGAGCGCACCTCAACCGCCCACGCGCCGTGGCACATCATCCCCGCCGACAGCCGCAGCACCCGCAACGCCCTCATCACCCATATCGTCCGCGCCAAGCTAGAAGAAATGAACCCCGCCTATCCCGACCCGGGATATCGGGAGGGGGATTTTGTTATTTAGATTGGGAATATATTTGTTGGTCATACTAGCTTTAAAATTGTAACGTTTTGCCGAGAATCAGTTTTTGTGTTGCAATAATTTATGGTGAAAATTTCAAAAGTAGAATGGGAAATTATCGACGCACGGGTCAATAAGGCCACTCAGCGGTTAAGACTTCCTACTTTGTCTATTGGCTTATTAGCAATAACATTAGAGCAAATATTTCCAGACATTCATGATCAACTATCTGAAGTGATTACTGACGGATCAGAAGATCAGGGAATTGATGCAATCAAAATTATTGAAAAAGAAACTTCGGCTGAAATCTCATTATTTCAATCGAAATATCGAGATAAATTTTCAAGCTCGGGCCGCACTATAAACGACAATGAAGTTATGAAGGTGTCGCACTTTCTAAATTCACTTTTTAATAAATCAGATGACTTAGTTAATCACAATAATCTGAAGCTTAAAGAGGCAGTGAAAAGAATTTGGGCACTTCATGCGCAAGGTAAAATATGTCGTTATAAAGTAATTTTCTGTTCTAATGGTGCGGGTTTATCACTTTCTGCCATGGGGATCTGTGACAATTTGAGTAAAGAACATTCTCAAGTTTCTTATGAGTACTATGGTGCAAAAGAGATTATAAGAGAAATGTCACATGAAGGGCGAATGCCCGAGAATGGTTCTCTACAAGTAATTGGAAAACAAATTTTAGAGCGATCCGATGGCGATGTGCGTGGTGTAATAGCATCGGTAGATGCGTCATCCTTTATAGATTTAATCACCAAAGATGATGGATTGACTATAAAACGTCACGTTTTTGATGATAATTTGAGAGTCTTTCTTGGCAATAAAGGTGGCTACAATCCTTCAATTATTCAGACAGCATCGTCGAAAGATAGCTATTTGTTTTGGTATTTAAATAATGGAATAACCATCACTTGTAAAAAGGTGCACTATAATAAAGGGCATTCCGATCCAAAATTACAATTCGAAGACTTTCAGATCGTGAACGGTGCTCAAACATCCCACTCTCTAATTGAGGCGAGACGATTTGATCATGGTGCGCTCAATGATGTGGTTTTAATGGTCAGAGTATATGCCACTGATAGGTCAGATATTGCTGAGCGTGTTGCCGTTGCCACTAATAGCCAAGCTCGAATTCAAGGACGAGATTTAAGGGCAAACAATCAGGTTATGAAAAAACTTGAACTAGGCCTTTTCGAGCAAGGTTATTTTTTTGAGCGTAAACGCAACCTGCATCTTGGCCAAGAAGTCGAAAGGCGAATTGATGCATTAAAGTTAGGCCAAATTATATTATCTTATGATTTGTTAGAACCTGATAAAGCTAAAACAGAATCAGACTCTATCTTTGGCGTAAAGTTTGATAAAATTTTTAATGAAAATCACGATATCAAAGACTTAGTAAGTTTGATTGAATTGTACTCAATAATAGAAAATTTACGGGATGATTACCAAGTCAACAATAGAGATGCATTGGAAAGTGGGGGTAATCATCAATACTTGATATATGGTCATTGGTTTATTCTTTATGCATGTAAGTTGTTGCTTATAAAAAGTAAATTAAGAGAAATTCCTACGGGAAAAGAGGCAGAGGCTCTTGTCAATGAAGCTATAAACCTTGTTGCTGAGGCCTGTAATCAACAGAAGGCAGTTGCTCACTATAGAATATTTCGAAATGCGCGAACTAAGGATAAAATAGTTGCAGAAATAAGTGGTAAGCAATTAGATTTCTTCTTTATGTTGATGCAAGAAAATTAAGAGTGCGCAAAATAATTTCAATGATTCCTTCACGGTTTCCTAAACATCCATTTCACCCCACGACCTAATCCCCATCTCGCGCCCAGCTTTGTTGATAGTGTTTCGGGGATAATCCGTATTCTCGGCGGAAGGCTTTGGCGAAGCTGGAGGGGGCGTTAAAGCCGCATTTTCGAATGACGCTGTCTATGCGTTGCTCGGGTTGTTGCAAGAGCTGCCGCGCGCGTTCAAGGCGCAGGGCGAGGAGCTTGGCGGGCGGGGATTGCCTCTAAGGTTTAGGTGACCTTTTGCTGACAGCTGTCTGAACGATGATTTCAGGCGCTATTCATCCGCCGCGTCTAATGTGGTAGAGTACCCAGCGACAGGAGCGCCGTTATGAAACTGAAAAACCTTGCAGCCCCCATGATTGCTCTGGCGGTTTTGGCACCAAGCACATTTGTGCCTGACGCGAATGCGCTAAGCTGTATGCGGCCCGATGTTATTCGCGCGTTGGAAGATGCCAAGGCGAGCGAGAAACTTTATCATGTTGTCTTGGGGCAATTTATTTCGCTTAATCCCTATCCGGTTAAACCGCCCGTGACGGATAATGCAAATGCTTCGCGGCCGCCCAAAATCACGCGCGCCTATTTTGAGGGGCGGGCGCTCACGCGCAATCCGCATAGGGATCAACGCCTGACGCGCTTTCCTGTCGATATAGAGACGCGCTGCGCGGGGCCGTGGTGTAGTTCTCCGCCGAATAACGATAGCAAACAGGTCGCCTTTATCGAGGCGCGGCCCGGTGATGTGCCGATCTTGCGCATTGGCCCGTGCCCGCAATGGACGTTTAGCGCAGAGCCGAAACGCGTGCAGTTGGTGCGCGATTGCCTTGATAAAACCTGCGAGCCAGAGGCGATGGATTACTAGGCGGAAATTACGCGCCGCCTGTTGACTGTTATATCATAACTCCATATAGGGGCGAAATGCGTCTACCGGATATATACCGCTTTTTAGCGACGGTTTTGATGGCCTTCTACCTGGTTATGGGGACGGCCCATGCGGCGCAATATGGCGATAGTGTCCACGAACATGACGGCGTGGCCTGTGCCATCGGTGTATCCGCCGAAGACGAAACGGGCATTCTGCCTGTGCCGCCTGTGGTTTACGCGCCGATTGTTTATCCCGTGGCCTATGCGGCTGATGTCACGAGCGCGCATCCTTATTTGCGTCCGCAAACACGTGGATCACCGCGAAGTCCGCCTCTCCCTATCTAAAACACACACTCCATATTCCCTCAGCCATATCCTCTTGAGCATATCGGCCTGAGACCTACACCTGTTTTTAGATAAGATTTTCCATGACCTATTTGCCTTCTTTCCGCGCATGTGCCGCGGCCCTTCCCCTTTATATTTTAATCGCGCCGGCAGCTATGGCGCAAACGGCCCCTATTGAGGACGAGATCATCGTAACGGGTTCGCCGCTCGTGCGTTCTATTGATGAAGCGATCACGGGGCAGTCTGTGTTGTCCGGCGAGGAGCTTGAAAACCGCCTTGCGGCGACGATTGGCGAGACATTGAAAGCCGAGCCGGGACTATCGTCTACGTTCTTTGGAGCGGGTGCGTCGCGTCCTATCATTCGCGGCCAAGGTGGTGACCGCGTTCGCGTATTAACCAATGGCATTGGTTCTATTGATGCCAGCTCCGCTTCGCCCGATCATGCTGTGGCCGTCGAACCAGCGCAAGCGGAACGTATCGAAGTTGTGCGCGGGGCGTCTGTGCTGCGTTACGGATCTTCGGGTGCGGGCGGTATTGTGAACGTGATGGACGGACGTATTCCTACGGAAATGCCGGATGACGGTACAAATGGCGCGTTCCGCATGGGCGCGAGCAGTGTTGATTTGGGCCGCGAAGCCGCCGCCTCTATTGACCAAGCTTTGGGTAGTAACTTTGTGGTGCATTTAGACGGCACATGGCGCGAGTCGGATAATTTCAGAATTCCGGGCTTTGCTGAGAGCGAAGCTTTCCACGAAGCCGAAGAAGAAGGCCATGACGATCATGATGAAGACGAGGATCATCACGACGAAGATGATCACCATGATGATGATCACGACGAAGAACGTGAGGGCGAAGAAAGAGATCGTCTTTCTAACTCATGGGCGGAATCTTCATCCTTTAGCGGCGGCCTGTCATATATAGGTGAGCGCGGCTTTATTGGCGTCTCTGTGCAGAAGTCTGGCAGCAAATATGGCATTCCTGGCGGACATGGTCACGGCGAAGAAGGCCACGAAGATGAACATGATGATGATCATGATGATGATCACGATGACGACCATGATGATGACCATGACGACGATCACGATGATGACCACGAGGACGAGCACGGTCATGAAGGCGAAGAAGAGGCCCCTGTCTCTATCGACCTTGACCAAACGCGTATCGATCTAAATGCGGCGATTGATCTGGACGGCGTGATTGAACGCGTTCAGTTCTTTGGCGGCTATGCGGATTATAAACATACCGAGCTTGAAGGCGCGGAAATCGGCACAGTCTTTAAGAACGAAGGCTATGAAGCGCGGGTTGAAGCGATCCAAGCAGAGAAGGGCGGCTGGAGCGCAGCTTACGGCGTACAGCTCCGTGAGCGTGAGTTCTCAGCCATCGGCGCAGAGGCCTTTGTGCCGCCTACGAAAACAAACCAAGTCGGCGCGTATACGTTCCACCAAGTGGAACGCGGCGCATTGCATCTTGAAGGGGCGGGCCGTTATGAGGTCACGCGCCATAAAGATCTAAGCGGACAGCGCAGAAAGACGTTTGACCTGATCAGCCTTTCTGCGGGCGGTGACGTGCATCTTACGGACACAGTGCGTTTGGGCGGTACGGTTTTCCGGAGCCAGCGCGCGCCATCAACCGAAGAGCTTTATTCAAACGGTCCGCATTTGGCGACAAGCCAATTTGAACGCGGCGACGATACATTAGGCCGCGAAACGGCCACAGGTATCGAGGCGGCTTTCCGTCACCGCGCCGATAATCACTTCCTAACCGCGAATGTATTCTACACAGATTACTCTGATTTCATTTTCGAAGTTGAAACTGAGGACATGGAAGATGGCCTTCATGTTTATCAATACACAGCGGACGACGCGACATTTAAAGGCTTTGAAGTGCAAGCCGGCGCAGATGTTGGCAGAGTTGGCCCATTTGATTTGAAAGTCGATGTCTTGGGCGAATATGTTCGCGCGAAAACGAAGAGCGATAATCTTCCGCGTATCCCGCCTATGTCTATCTTAGCGGGTGTTGAAGCGCAGGCGAAGAAGGTCAAGCTCCGTGCTGAGCTTGATTATGCCGCGAAGTCGAAAAACTTGGCGGATGAAGAAATTGCAACAGAGGATTATATGTTGGTCAATCTCTTTGCTAATTATAAATCTAACTTCGGCGACCAAGAGCTACGTTTCGGCGTCTCCGCGCATAACTTGTTGGATAGCGAAGCACGCCAACATACGTCTTTCCTAAAAGACGTTGTGCCGCTACCGGGCCGTAATTTCCGCTTCTCTATCGCGACAGATTTCTAAGAGGAATATTAATATTCAGTCACCCTAGGTGTTAAGCCAAGCTTGAAACTTTACTTCACGACACGTGTCGTATATTTCATAAATAACGACACGTGTCGTGAAGTTCAATCTTGTCAATCTATGGGGGACGGAATGTCATCGCTTAAGAATAAAACACGCCGACTGGCGGCTGCTATTACAATAGCTGCCATTACGACGGCTTTGGTGGGCGGCGCAATTAGCGCTCCCGCATTTGCACAAAACAGCACAAAAGACGACGTTATGGTCGCGCTGGATCATTATATGGTGGGGAGCTCTTATAGCATTCCTGACCGTATTAAGGCGGCCTTTTACGAAGAAGCAGATATGTTCCTCTCTCATCCAGAGAAGCCTATTTTTCTGGTTAGCGCAGAACGTTATGCGGGCTTTTTCCAAAACCGAGACAGAAACGTTTTTAACGGCCGATATGCCAAAGTTCTAAATCTTGATACTGAAGGCGATCTTGCGACGGCTAAAATTGAAATCGTCATCCCAGAAGATAACAAACGTTACATTGATTATTTCCTTTTGAAAAAATTAGATGGCGAATGGAAAATCCTAAGTAAATCAGCCGGCGGCGTGGATAGCCAGCGTACCGGCGAAAGAGCCTTATTGATCCTAACGGATAAAAAGAAGGGCGAGAATTTCTCTGATCTGATTGCCGATTACAAAAAAGCCGCCAGTACAGGCGCGACCGTTGATTTTGTAAGCGTAATGGGCGGGGCGGTTTCCTTTCACGGGGTGGATATGCGCAACGCAAAACATAAGAAATATATGTATAATGCGGACTTCCTTTACGCACTTGAAAATACGGCTTCAGCGGCCAGTGTAAGCGCTGCGGATTATGCATCAGCACATTATGTGCGTGACAGAGACGCGAAAAAAATGAAGTCTGGCAACGCGGCGATTGATAAGCTTTACGCCGAAATTTGTTCAGGTGAAAACACATGCGGAAATTAGGACTAAGCTTTGCCGCCGCCCTCTTATTGGGGGCGTGCGCGCCATCGCAAACGCTCACACATTTAAACGCCTATCCCGCCCCGAGCGTGCCGGTCAAAGATGTTGTCCTTGATAATCTAAAGAGCCCATGGAGCATTGCTTTTATTACCGATACGGATGTTCTGATTTCCGAAAAGGGCGGGCATCTCTTGCGGGCAGATCTGGAGGGGAAAAACACGTCAATCATTGAAGGATTCCCCGGTGATGTCGCCAATGAAACAGCCGGCGAAGATTACGCGGGCGGTAATAACGGTATTTTTGATGTGCTTCTCGATCCTGATTTTTCAAATAATCAGTATATTTATGTAGCTTATTCTGCGCGCCAAGAGGCCGCCTATACAACAAAAATCATTCGGGGCCGTTTAACGGGTAACGTCCTAAGTGATGTCGAAACACTGTTCGTGGCTGCGCCTTATACGGAAAATGAAACCTTCCATTACGGGGGCGGTATGGTGTTTGGCACGGATGGAAAGCTTTATGTTACCATCGGCGAACGTCTGTATAGCGAAGAAAACCAGCCTCCCATCCCGATCGCGCAAAACCTTGCTGATAGGCGCGGGAAAATTTACCGGTTTAACCCAGATGGTTCTATTCCTGCTGATAATCCCGACTTTGGCGAAGGCGCTGTTCCGGGCATGTATGCGGCGGGCATACGTGCGGCGCAGGGCCTAACGGTTCATCCGAAGACAGGCGAAATTTGGTTCTCTGAGCACGGTACATACCGAGGCGACGAGATCAATAAATTAACAGCTGGCGCCAATTATGGCTGGCCGATTCATACAACGGGCGATTATCGCTACGGTGATTATGATCCGCCCAAAATGGAAGAGCGCACCTTCACGCCGCCCGTTTGGTATTGGCGGCACACCGTCGCGCCAACGGGGTTGACGTTCTATTCTGGCGATGAGTTCCCACAGTGGGAGGGTGATCTTCTCGTGCCGGGATTATCAATCGGTTCGCTCTGGCGGGTCAATTTCGAAGACGGCGCAATCATTGGGCTAGAGACGCTTATGACCAATGATCGCGTGCGTACGCGCAAGGTCGCGCAAAGCCCCAACGGAACGCTTTATATGCTCGCGGATACACATCTGACGATTACGCCAGGTGTTGGCGTTACGGATAATGGAGGGCCAGATGGGCAGCTTATTCGGATCAGAAACGCTGCTTTTAAAGGCCAATAGAGCAATCTGAACGCCCGTCATTTGACAAGGCATTTTATTTCGCAGAAGCTCGTCTCCTATCATGATGGGGGCGAGTATGTTGCGTAAATGGGGATGTTTAGGGGCCGTGCTTTTGGGCGCGATTATCTTAGCGGTGATGGCGACAACGCCGCCCGCGCCGCGCGGCATGGACACGCCGGCGGGTGAATTTTCATCGGCCCGCGCCATGGAAGATGTACGTATTATTGCCGCCAAGCCGCATCCCACAGGCTCGGCCGAGAACGCCAAGGTTCGCACTTATTTAAAGGCGCGTATGCAGGCGCTCGGTCTAGAGGTTAGCGAAAGCCGCTCGGCCCTAGAACAAGGCTATCTGGACCGCCTAAACGCATGGAGCGGCGAGGCGAAAACCTCCCAAGAGATCGTCAATATTATCGGCATTTTGCGCGGCACGGATAGCTCTAAACCCGCGCTTCTTTTGATGGCGCATCACGATACCGTCTGGGGTTCGCCCGGCGCAGCGGATGACACAATTGGCATTGCGAGTATTTTCGAAATTATTCGCGCGCTTAACAATGACGACGCAGAGCGCCCCCGCGATATTATCGTGCTACTGACGGACGCCGAAGAAATTGGCCTTGTAGGTGCACGGCATTTCTTTGCCAAAAATCCTTTGGCTGATCGCATTGGCGCGGTGATTAATTTCGAAGCGCGCGGCGGCGGCGGAACGGCCAATATGTTCCAAACATCTGCGGAGAATGGCGAAGTGGCCCGCGTGTTTGCCAGGGCCGTCAAACAGCCTAGCGTGTCCTCGCTCTCTGTGTTTATCTATAATGTATTGCCAAATGATACGGATTTAACGCCCGCGCTAAAGCGGGATTATGCCGCCTATAATATCGCCAATATCGGCAGAGCGGAACAATACCATTCCCCCGCTAGTGACGCGGACGGCCTTGGCGAGAACACGCTCCAACATATGGGCTCTCAGGGGCTTGATCTGACACGGGCACTGGCCGCGGCCGAAGGGCTGCCCGCGAAAAAAACGGACGCTGTATTCTTTGATGTATTTGGCTTGTTTACAGTTTTCTACGCGCCGATTTGGGGATGGTTGTTCCTGTTGGCCGCCGTCATTTTATATGCCGCGTCGATAAAGCGTGAACCAAAACCCGAAGCCATTTTATCAGGCGCTTTAAAAATGCTCGGCTTTTTAGTCATTGGCGCAGGCCTGCTTTATGGGTTTAATGCGCTCTCTATCAAAGGGTCGAGCGCGGATTATTATGACCGCCTCGCCGCGATCCCGCAGCTTACATGGCTGGCGCTGATCGTCTCCGTAACAGTTTTCGCGGCGTTATTTGGGCAAAGGCCATTATCCGCCAATGAGCGCTTTGGCGTAATGCTCCCGCTTTTAAGTCTTGGGCTCATAGGGCAGGCCCTTGCCCCGACAGCGAGTTATTTTATCGTTCTGGCGTTGCTCTTATGCGGCATCGCCGCATTTGCTCTAAGCCGTGCGGGGGGAAAACCTTTTGGGCCCATCATAGCGGCGGTCACGGCCATATTGGTCATAGCCTATATGATTATGCTCGGGCATTTGCTTATGCTCGGTGTTGGGCCAAATGTACCTAGCGTCGCTATATTGCCTGCCTCGCTTGCTGTAATGGCGCTCTTGCCGCTCTATCCCGGGCTTCCAAAAAAATGGAATAAGGCTGTGGGCGGAGCGGGGCTGGTTCTGGCGACTGTCTTGGCCCTTTGGGTTAGGCTCGATCCTATCGCTGCAACCGTTCCGCTTTATTAGGTCCGCGCAAAGGCCCGTATTCAAAGCCCCTTAAGTCATAGCCCCCTTAAGTCATAGCCCCCTTAAGTCATAGCCCCCTTAAGTCATGGCCTTGGCTTTGCCTGACCCAATAGAGAGCTTAGCCATCTCTGTCACTGCCACATAATCAAGTTTGCCCGTCCCAAGGATAGGCAAGCTTTCTATGGTGATGATTTTTTTTGGGACAGCAATTTCGGGTACGCCGTGGGTTTGCGCCCAGGCCAAAAGCTCATGGCGTTTTGGGCTGGGGTGATCCGTGACGAGGATGATTTGCTCGCCTTTTTTGGGATCCGGCACAATGGCGGCGGCATGCATATGGTCAGGCCAAAGCGCAGAGGCGCAGTTCTCGACTACGGTAAGCGACACCATTTCTCCGCCGATTTTGGCAAAGCGTTTGATACGCCCGCGAATGACGTAATAGCCCTCTTTGTCCACGGAAACGACGTCGCCAGTATTATGCCAGCCATCACCCAAGGCCTGAACTTGGCCCGGGTTATCGGCAGATATATAGCCCTTCATAATGTTCGGGCCGCGCACCCACAGGCATCCCGCATCGTCATCAAGGCCGTCTACGGGCTCCAGTTTCGTCTCAATCCCGGGGAGCATTTTTCCGATCGTACCGGCGCGAATATCTCCGGGTTGGTTGGCGGCCAAAACAGGCGCGCATTCGGTGACGCCGTAACCTTCAAGGACTTCAAATGAGAACCGATCTTCGGCAGTTTTGCGTGTTTCCTCGCGCACGCGCTCCGCGCCGCAGACCGCAATCCGCAGCGAGTTCAGTCCGCCATCCTTACTGGCGCGCATATAATGTTGCAGAAAAGTATCGGTGGCAAACAACACAGAGGAGCGCGTTTTGAAAATGCGCTTAGCGATAGATTTCGTTTGCAGCGGGGAAGGGTGAAGCACAACAGGATGGCCGCTAAAGATTGGCCAAAGGGTACCCGCCGTAAGGCCATAACAATGAAATGTCGGCAGTGGATTGAAGAAGATATCTGTCGGCTCGAGCTGCACATGCTCGCCGATTTGCTCGATATTGGCGAGGATGTTGGCATGCGAGAGGACAACGCCTTTGGGGTTACCTTCCGTGCCGGACGTAAATAGGATCACGCCGATATCGTCAGGAGATTCTTTGGGCACGAAAAGACTGGGGAAGATAGGGCCGAGGACGGCGCGCATTTTTCCTTTAAAGCCAAGCTCTTCTTTCAGGTCTTCTAGGTAGACAAAGTTCACCACATCTGAAAGTTCTTCGATGAGCGAGGCGAGGCCGCCAATTTCGACAAATTTATGCGCGGTGATGACGGTCTTAAGCGGGGCCGTATGGGCGGCGGCTTTTAGGTTTTTGACACCCGCAGTGAAGTTAAGCATGGCTGGCGTGCGGCCTATGGCATGTACTGCCAGTAGGGCAATAACCGCGCCCGCCCCCGTTGGGAGGAGGATGCCGACATTTTCATTCGACTCTGTTATGTCTTTGAGCGGCGTAGAAATAGCAAAGGCGGCGCGGCGTAGATCGCCATAACTTAATTGGCGCTCATCACCATCGGTCAGGATTTTCTTATCAGCACCATTGGTTTTACAGGCGTCGAGGAAGGCCTCAAAAATACTCCGGCGAATACGTTTCTGCCCACGTTTTGATAAGGCTTCTGCCTTTAAAATTTCAGTGTCCACCCGACGCCCCTAACATCATTATAGAGCTTAAAGCCCAATTTAACGCCCTGTTTAGCGCAAAACGACGGGGAGTGCAAAAGGCTTAAAGGGTATGCATAAGTTTAGCTTAGGAATTTATTTCAAGGCGTTTGGAAGCGTAAGTGTAGAATGTATAAACGATTGAAACCCAATACCAATATGCAGGCTCTCCTGTTTTAAAGTATTATTGTATCAACAATATTTCTTCATCTGGCCATACTGACCATATTTTATCAATACGCCATAGGGAGATGTTCGATAAAGCGATGGTTTCTTTGATCATAAGATAACGATGTGTGCTTTCGTTTCCTGTTGGCTCATATGTATCTGCACTGTCTTTGGTGATGTTTTCCTTAGGTTTGATTACTGTGATGCTGACCTGGTTTGGGGATAGTTGTGTAACCTCTGTAATCAAAGAGGTATCGGGATTGGGTTCCGGATGACTAGAAATGCTACTCAAATAGGGTTGTTTATCCTGAGTGAAAAACGTTAGAAGAATATCACGGTAGGCAGCATTATATTTAATTTTAGCTAATTGATCGGCTTCGCATGTTTGATGTCGATCTACTCTTTGTTCGCGCGCAATTTTACTGAGTCGCGAAGCTTCAAGTTCACAGTTATAAAGAGCAGTAATAGCGGCTTCTAAGGAGGCTTTTGCCGTAGCTGCCGGACCTGGATGATTGTCTAGCAGAGAGGTTATCTCGTTTGATATGTCCGTAATTTCATTAGAGGAGGCATGAGCTTCAAACCATTTTGTATTATAGATGTAGCAGGCTTTTAAAGTTGAAAGTTCTTCATCTGGGGCGATGTGACATCGACTTAAACCTAACAGAGTTGTTGAGTAACTTGGTATCAAGATCGTGCGTAGGGATTTGTCAAAAGATTCTTTTGCTTTCTTTTTATTCCCAAGTGCAAGATGGCAAGCACCTTGACATAAAAAGAACCACCCGGAGGGTTCGCTGTCAATGGGGTGTTCACCAAGCAGGGGGTGAATTAGGTCTAGTTCATCTAAAGCTTTTTGAAAGGCGCCTATATTATATTGTTGTTTGATCTCTGCATATTTTTTCTCGATATTAGCAAGGGCACTTTCTTTTGGTTGCACGCGGGCAATTTGGTTGCTTATTTGCTGGTTTATAATGTCCATCGGCGAGGAAAAAGATTGGTCTTTTTTCCCTTTTAGTAAGCGACCCAAAACGCCTATCTTCTTTTGAGGCCTTTGCTCTGAAGGTATGGCGCGAATGTTTTCTAGGACAAGAGCGACATAACTGTTTCCAGTGGAGGCCAGAAAGAGTTTTTCTGCATCCAAAATTTGACCTGAGAGTGCCAAAAGAGCCAAAACATCGCGAAGCGATGCGTGAAATTTGTCGTCAATCAGGCTTGGCCAATTATTGTCTTGGAGCCATTTTCGTGTCTCTTTGGCTTTTTGGGTTAATGCTGTGTTAAGAGATGTATTGGCGTCTCCCCACATGAATGTTGTCCCGTCATATGTGCCGATGAATTGAAAGCTCGCACAAATTTCTTGGCCTTCAGTGAGTTTAATACTGATAGTTTGGGCTGTTTGATCAGCGTCCCAAGTGTCGACTAGCTCATTAGGAATAAGACGCGTACTTCTTGTTTTAAAGGCGTCTCTTAATTCGTCATAATATGGTGAATTAGTGGATAACTTAGAGTTCTTCTCCTGCATTTGTCGCCAAGGATTAGGAAGAGGAAAAAGGGGTGCTTTTGTCATGTGGCTCGCCTGTGTTTATGACCTCGAATATCACTAAGCTGTAGTGTGGTAAATGCGCAAATTGGTGAGTTAACGCGTATAGAAATACTGTTGCTTTAATTGTAACTCACGCAATAAAAAACCCAGCCACCTCATCAAAGAAGCGGCTGGGTTTTCTTTAGTCTGTAAAGCGGCTTAGTAGCCAGCTTTGCTCAGTTCGGCTTCCAGTTCGGGGAGCGCTTTGAACAGGTCGGCGACGAGGCCGTAATCGGCGACTTGAAAAATAGGAGCCTCCTCGTCTTTGTTGATCGCAGCGATGACTTTACTGTCTTTCATGCCCGCCAAATGCTGGATCGCGCCAGAGATACCGACGGCGATGTAAAGCTCAGGCGCAACAGCTTTACCCGTTTGGCCGACCTGGTAATCATTGGGCACAAAGCCCGCATCAACGGCTGCGCGTGACGCGCCTACGGCTGCGCCGAGCTTGTCTGCGATTGTGTCGATCATGGCGAAGTTTTCACCTGAGCCCATGCCGCGTCCGCCAGAGATCACGATCTTAGCCGCCGTCAATTCAGGACGGTCAGATTTGGATAGCTCTTCGCCGATATATTCGGATTTGAACGGACCTTTAGGGTCGTCAATGACTTCAACAGAGGCAGAGCCGCCTTCGCCCGCCGCCGCAAAGGCCGTGGTACGGACGGTGACGACTTGCTTGGGATCGTTGGATTTAACGTATGCCATTGCGTTACCCGCATAGATCGGGCGCACAAATGTGTCGCCGTCTTCAATGCCTGTGATGGAGCTGATTTGCTGCACATCAAGAAGGGCTGCGACGCGCGGCATATAGTTTTTATGCGTTGTCGTATCGGGCGCGAGGACAGCGTCATAACCAGCCATAAGCGGCACGACGACAGTTTCCATGCTCTCAGCGAGTTGGCGCTTGAGAGAGACATGATCGCAGGCGATAACTTTGCGTACGCCGTCGATTTTCGCGGCCTGCGCCGAGACGTCTTTGACGCCTTTACCCGCGACCAAAACGTCCACGTCGCCGCCCATAGCTTTGGCGGCTGTGACGGTTTTATGCGTCGCGTCTTTTAGGTTTTCATTGTCGTGTTCAGCAATAACAAGAATAGCCATTAGATAACTCCTGCTTCGTTTTTAAGTTTATCGACGAGCGCCGCAACGTCTTCGACTTTCACGCCGGCTTCGCGAGAGGCAGGCTCTGTGACTTTAACAGTTGTCAGGCGCGGGGCCGTATCAACGCCGTAATCAGCGGGCGTTTTCGCGTCGATTGGTTTCTTCTTCGCCTTCATGATGTTTGGCAGAGACGCATAGCGCGGCTCATTGAGGCGCAGGTCAGTTGTGACAACTGCAGGTAATTCTGTTTTGACAGTCTGAAGGCCGCCGTCAACTTCGCGAACAACCGTCAGCTTATCACCGTCTTGCTCAATTGAATTAGCGAATGTGCCTTGCGGCCAACCGAGGAGCGCGGCGAGCATTTGGCCCGTTGCGCCGTAATCATTATCAATTGCTTGCTTGCCTGTGATGACCATTTGCGGCGCTTCCGCGTCGACAACACCTTTGAGGAGTTTAGCAATCGCGAGCGGCTCCAGATCGTCATCCGTCTGGATGTGAATACCACGGTCCATACCCATCGCGAGGGCGGTGCGGATTGTTTCTTGGGCCTTTGCTGGGCCGATAGACACAACAACGGTTTCTGTCGCAGTGCCCGCCGCTTGCATACGCACAGCTTCTTCGACGGAAATTTCGTCAAACGGGTTCATGGACATTTTAACATTAGCGAGGTCAACGCCGGATTGGTCAGATTTGACCCGGGCTTTGACGTTATAATCAAGCACGCGCTTGACGGGGACGAGAACTTTCATGGTTTACTCCAAATGACAGGCTCAATAAATTATGGGCTCAATTTAGCATAATACTGTGAAGCCCATATGCGGCCTAGCGGCGCGGCTTGCAAGATGGACTCGCGTTTTATTATGCAAATTATTGCATAGGCTAATGGTTTTAGAAATGCGTTTCTAGAGTTTGGCAGGCGAGTGGCTATCTATTCGCGCCGGGAACCCACATGACATCCGTCTCGCCTTGGTCATTACACCACCGTCCTGCGACGAACAGAAAGTCCGAGAGACGGTTCAAATACGTCAGCGCGGCTGGGTTCACGGGCTCGCTTTGCATCAGGGTCACACAGTTACGTTCGGCGCGGCGGCAGACGGTGCGGGCCTGATGGAGGTAAGCGGCGGGCGGCGAACCACCGGGTAGGACGAAACTGGTAAGGGGTGAGAGATCCGCGTTAAGCGCGTCCAGCTCTTGCTCCAAACGCGTCGATTGCTCGGCGCTCATCCGCAGCGCATATTCGCTGTCTTGCTCGCCCTTTGCGGGGAGCGGCGTCGCGAGGTCTGCGCCCAAATCAAACAGATCATTTTGAATGCGCGATAACATCTGATCGAGGCGCGTATTTTCCAAATGCAAGCGCACCAGTCCGATCACAGAGTTCGTCTCGTCCACATCCCCGTAAGCCGACACGCGGGCGCTATCCTTGGAAAGGCGCGAGCCATCAACAAGCCCCGTCGTCCCGTCATCACCCGTGCGCGTATATATTTTATTGAGCTTGACCATGACGGCCTCCGATTATGCGGAAACTATAGTCCGTTTTTGCGCTTTACATAAACGGTGAGGAACAAAAGGCCAATCGCTGCCGCCTGTCCGATCACGCGGCGCTGCATCCATTTATTGCTAATCGCCTTAGACCCTTCCGCCTTATTCCCCATAGACTTCGCGCCCATGATGAGGGTGAAAAGCACAAATAAAAACGCGAGGCCTGTGAGTATCCATAAAATTGTGACTGTCATAATTTTTCTCTTCAATGCTTACAAGCAAGTTATCACATGGAGGGTGGGGGTCTATGGGCGTTCTGTCTCAGGGTGAAGCACTTGCTGTAAGCCCTCAATGAAAGCTTGCAATGTGGGTTCTGTTCCGGCGTCGATTAGGGTGGCGGCGCTCACGGAGAATGTCAGTGCCGCAGGATGAGGCGCAGCGCAAAGCGTTCCTGCCTCCACATATGGAAAGGCCACCGAACGCGGAACGGTCGTCAATATATCGGATTTCTCTGAAAGGCTTAGACAGGCGGATTGGCTTAGGAGCCGGTAGCGCGGGAAATTATTTTGCGCCAACACATCACGAATTTTCGCTGGGAGGTTGGCTTCGAAAATGGAATCGTAACCCGCAACTGACCAATCAAATTGCGTGATTGCTGAGATAGAAAAGTCCGTTTTCGTAACGGGGTGTCCGGGCCGGAACACGATGACATAAGGCTCTTTTGCGAGGCGCTGTATTTTTAACCGCTTAATATGCGGCAGGCCCGAAAGCGTATCGTTGTGGTAAACCATCATATGAGCGCGGCGCTGTAGGATTTCTTCGGCGGCAAGGGCAGGCGGCATCGTTTCTGCGCTGATTTTCGTTTTAGGAAAGTCGGTTCTAAACTTTAAAATGGCAGGGCCAACTAATGTTTCTAAGGCGGCAGGGCCACTGACGATATTTAAATGCGGCGCTCCGCTTACAGTTTTTTCTTTAACGCTTTGCGCGAAGCCTAATAAATCTACGGCCATAGGATGAAGCCGTTTGCCTGCCTCTGTTGGGGCAACCGTACGGGTTGTGCGGTGAAAGAGCTGCGTGCCCCAATCGGCTTCGAGTGTTTTGATGCTTTTGGTGAGGGTCGAATGCGTCAGAGACAGCTCATCTGCGGCTTTGGAAAAACTTCCCAGACGGTAGACGGCTTCAAAATGGCGTATGAGACGGAGATCAACCATATGTTCGTTTTTGTAACAAATATGGTCATATAATTCAATTTAATTCACAAGATGAGACGTTATCCTCTATATTATATTCGATAGGGTTGAGGGCGGCATGGCATTAGAAGAGATTATTTCCGTTAAGGTGACGTTGCTGGCGATCCCTTTTTTCTTTGCGGCGATTTTGGTTGAGGTTCTTTGCGTACGGTTTTTACGCGCCAAGGGGAGCCTCCACGCCAAGGATGATCTGGTCAGTATTTTCATGGGCCTTGGCAGTGTCGCGGCCAATGCTGTGGCTGCGTTTATCACGGTCGGCGCTTTGTTATGGGCCAAGCAATTTCAGCTCTATGTCATCCCGTTGACTCTCTGGTCATTGGCGCTTTGTTTTCTGCTCGATGATCTGCGTTATTATCTGCATCACCGTATCGCGCATCGCTGCCGTTGGGTGTGGGCCATGCATATTGTGCATCACTCGAGCCAAAGATTTTCAATGGCCGTCGCGCTGCGGCAAGGCTGGACGAAGCATTTTACGGGCACGATGTTTTTGAAAATCCCGCTGGTGCTGATCGGGTTTGATCCGATTCTCGTGATTTTTTGCGGGGCGGTGAATGCGATCTATCAATTCTTTTTGCATACGGAAACGGTGCATAAATTGCCGCGCTGGTATGAAGCGGTGTTTAATACGCCCTCTCATCATCGCGTGCATCACGGCAAAAACCCGCAATATTTGGACGCCAATTATGCGGGGACATTGATTGTTTGGGATCGGATGTTTGGGACTTTTGTGGCCGAGGAAGAGGGTAGTTATCCGAATTATGGCCTCGTGAAGGATTTTGAAACGTTCAATCCGTTTAAGATTTTCGTGCATGAATATTGGGGCATTGCCAAGGATGTGTTCGGGCCAAAGCGATCACTTAAGGCGCGCCTCGCCTATATTCTCGCCCCGCCAGGGTGGAGCCATGATGGCTCTCGGCAATCGTCCGAGGATATCAAGCGCGAATATTTTGCGGGCTTGCAAAATGACAGCGCGGCGGTGAATGCGTCATTGCAGCCTGCGGAATAGAAAGACATACCATGCCTCCACATTACGCCATTACCGAAGCTTTCATTACGCTCGCGGCCATTTGGTGCGCGTGGAAACTGTTCCCGCGCGGGCAATGGATGGGCGCAGTAGGCGTGTTGATGTTCGGGGCGGCCGCCGCGATTGGCGTCTACCGTTTCCCAAGCGGCCAAGTCGAAGAGCTGGCGCGGCTTCACTTCATGGCAGGGCAGCTCGGCGGGCTTGTCGGCATGGGGTTTATTGCGGCGGAGTTTTTACGCAACGCAGTTGGGACGGCGAAACGCAGCTCTGTGATGATGGCGTCGCTGGCGCTGATTGCGCTGTGCTTCGTCGTCGCTATTCTAAAACCTGCGCTATCCGTGCCGCTATTTCTACTCTGGTCAGTCGCGGCCATCATTGGGGCGTTCGCTTCTGCTAAAGGCGGCACGAAAGCACGAGTTCTCGCTGGAGTTCTGGTAAGTATCATGCTGCTCAACGTGATCTTCATCCGCAAATCCCCCGCCATGAGCGCCGACATAAGCTGGCACGCCTTCCACGCCATCACCGCTGTCTGGGTCGTAATCATAGGCGTTTTATTGTTGAAGTTGGCCGCGCCGAAGCAAGCGTGAGACAAGGCCACATTTCAATCGGGTCTTGACGAAAGGCCTACTGTCCTCCCTATTTAGACTGTAAGTTTTATGACGGGGGAACCATGACGATAGATTATAAAAATAAATCCGTCATCATCACAGGTGCAGGGACGGGTATCGGGCGCGCGCTCAGCCTAGAACTCGCCTCGCGCGGCGCGATTGTCTATGCCACCGCTCTCACTCAGGACGAGGCGCAAGGCGTGGTGGACGCGATCACGGCGGCGGGCGGCACGGCCCACGCGGCCAAGCTCGATGTTTGCGACAACACAGATTTACGCGCCGTCATTGACCGCGTTATAACCGAGCAAGGACAGCTTGATTTGATTATCAACAATGCGGGCGTGGCTTTCGTCGGCGAATTTTACGACATGGACGAGGGGGCTGTAGAGAGCTTGATCGCGGTCAATTTAACCGCCGTGACGATGGGGTGTCTCTATGCCTACCGCCAAATGAAGGCGCAGGGCTTTGGGCAAATCCTGAATATTTCGTCCATGGGCGGCTTTATGCCTGCGCCAGCCATGGCCGTTTACACGGCGACGAAACATGGCGTCTTAGGCCTTACCAATACGCTCGCGGTGGAGGCCAAAGACTTCGGGATTGACGTGCAGGCGGCGTGCCTCGGGAATGTGCAATCAGAGCTTTTGAATAAATCTGACGGCGTAGCGGGCAGCGCTAAGACGTTTGGCGCGATCATCCCCAAAGCCGCCCCAACAGATAAGGTCGCGGCGCAAATCATTGACCGCCTCAGCCGCCGTAAACATCCCGTTTTCGCGCCGTCCTATGCGGGGTTCGTTTGGCGCTTAATGCGCGCCTTCCCAAGGCTGCTGATTAAAGGCAGCGGCGACACCATGCGTAAATACCGCAAGGCAATGGCAGAGGATGGCGGGGCTTAGCTTACAGATAAGCCCCTGTGTTTCCTTTTAGCTACGATCTTTCTTACGCGTACTTTTACGCGAGCCTTTTTTCACGCCACCACCTTGCTTGGCTTTAAGGGCTGCCGCGCGCGCGAGCTTTTTCTTATGAGGCTTTTTAGGCGCGTCAGCGTCATGGGGTTTGGCCCAATTTGATGTTGGCGCGCCGCCCTCTTTTTTCGTGCGAGGTTTGCGCGTGAAGCTGCTGTCTTCGCCCGATGACTTTTTCTTAAAGTCGGATTTCGCAGGCTTGGCGTCGCCATCATGGAAATCTTTTTTCGGCTTATCGTAAGCAGGCTTTTCCCTTTTGGGCTTATCTGTAAACGCCTTCGGTTCGCCTTCTTGATATTCAGGATAGCTTTTCTTGGGTTTGCGCTTTTTAGGCTCGAATTTGTCTTCGTTTTTATACTTCGGCTTCCCTTGGTATTTGTCTTTTTTGCCGTAGCCCTTTTTGCCCTTATCGTCATAGGATTTCTTGTCATCCTTGCGGTAGCTCTTGCCGCCGAAATCAGGTTGGCCGTCAACGCGCGAGGCGGTGATGGCTTTTTCGATCTTCCCGTCAGGGCCGATGGTTTCTATGAACTGCTCGGTGCAATCTTTGTCCAGTTCGATAAAGGTCTGCGTTTCCGTAATTTTAATCACGCCAATATTGGCCTTCTTCAGGCCGCCTGATTTGAGGAGCATTGGCAAGATCCATTTCGGCTCCGCCTTTTGCTTGCGCCCCAAATTAAGCGAGAACCAAACGCCGTCTGGGAAATCCCCGCGCGGGCTTGCGCCGCCTGCGTTTTGGGCGTTATCGCGTCTGCCGCGTTTCTCACCACGGTCGCTATCGCCGCGCGGTTCAAAGGCTGCGTGGGTTAGCTCTTCGGGGGCTGACTGTCCTGCGCGGTGCTGGCGGATAAAGGCCGTCGCGATATGCTCTGGAGTGTGCGCTTTTAGGAGACGCGCAACCATTGTGCGCTCTTCCTCGGTCACTTCGCTCTCCAGCGTCATATTGCTTAATAGGTTTTCATTATCGCGTTCTGTGATCTCAGCAGCGCTCGGCGGGGCTGACCACTCGGCTTTGATCTTGGCGTCTTTCAAAACGCGCTCAGCGTTACGGCGGCGATTGGGCGTTACGATCAACGCCGACACACCTTTGCGGCCCGCACGGCCTGTACGGCCCGAACGGTGAAGAAGCGCTTCGCGGTTCTTGGGAACGTCGGCATGGATCACGAGTTCCAGATCAGGGAGGTCCAATCCACGCGCCGCCACGTCGGTTGCAATACAGACTTGGGCGCGACCATCGCGTAGGGCTTGGAGCGCGCGGCTACGGTCTTTCTGGGAGAGTTCCCCAGACAGGGCCACCACAGAAAATCCGCGATTATTAAAACGCTGTGTCATGCGGTTGACGGCAATACGTGTGTCGCCAAACACAATCGCGTTCTTGGCGTTATAATACCGCAGCACATTGATGATGGCATTTTCACGATCTGACGTCGCGACGGTCATCACGCGATATTCAATATCCAAATGCTGGCTGGCTTCGGCGGCGGTGTTCACGCGCACAGCATTGCGCTGATATTTCTTGGTCATGCCAAGGATAGTTTTCGGAACCGTCGCCGAGAACATGAGCGTACGGCGCTCATCGGGGGCCGCGCCGAGGATTTGCTCCAGCTCTTCGCGGAAACCCATTTTCAGCATCTCATCGGCCTCGTCGAGGACAACAGCTTGTAGCTCTGTCATATCGAGCGATCCGCGTTTGATGTGATCGCACAGGCGGCCCGGCGTACCGACAACGATATGCGCGCCATTGGCGAGGGCGCGTCTCTCGTCGCGCATATCCATCCCGCCAACACAGCTCGCGGTTTTCACGCCCGCTTCAGCATAAAGCCAATCTAACTCACGTTTCACTTGCAGGGCCAATTCACGCGTCGGCGCAATCGCGAGCGCCAGCGGCGCGTCGGCACGTACGAACCGTTCCGCCTCGCCAATGATCGTGGACGCCATCGCCAAACCAAAGGCAACGGTTTTCCCTGAACCCGTTTGGGCTGACACAAGGAGATCTTGTCCCAGAAGCTCTGGGTCAAGAACAGCGTTTTGAACTTGGGTGAGTTTTTCGTAGCCTTTTTTGGCCAAAGCGTCGGCAAGCGCCGGATGCGCGTGAGAAATATTGGACATGTTAGTCTTTCCAGCCGCGATAAAGGTCTGCCTAAATAGGTCTTGCGTAGGGTTGCGGCGTATCTGCCGCGCTCTCTATTGGGTTTAAGCGCCGTTGGCTAGAGGAGAGTTCAGATTAAAGAGAGAGGTTCGAGGGTCTAAGGCATCCTAGATGTACCTCATAAATTCTGTTTTGCTTAAGCGCTCGTGACGGGTGCGTTTTTCAAGCATGTTTTGATAGACACATTCATCGCTTTAAATTCATCTAAATAGTCCCATTCAGGATATTCGCGCTCCGAGAAAACTTCGTGGGCATTGATGTGTTTAAGGGCCTCAGTACTTAGCCATTCAGGGCAAAAGCCCAAACATTTCAGATAGGCAAAGGCATAGCCGACCGCATATTTCTTATAATCATCTAAGGCTAAATCGTCGTAATTCCCATTGGCCTCAGGGATGCTTTCGCCCCACATACGTTCCCACTCTTTGACGAACGTAGACTTTCCGTTGTCTTTGGATTTGCGTATTTTTGATTTGTTCTCTTGAAAAAAGTAAAGGACATCCGCGCCAGTATCATTTCCGTTCGGCGCGAAATCATTGATAATATCCCAAAGCGCGGCAAGCGGCACAACATCCCGCGCGCTCTTATGATAGTCTGACCAATCCTCACCCAGCAGTTCCCAATCTGACAGTTGGGAACGTTCGTCAGCGAGGCACTTGCTGTATTCCGCGCAGAGAATATCAGCTTCATCTTTCGTGCTTGGCATTTTTTGGTGCAAGCTTTCCATCCAAGCTAGACAGCGCGTGAAATCAAAATCATCGGTCTTTTTGAACTTGCTTTTGCACGCTTTCATTTCTGCGATAAGAATATCCAAAACAGCCAAATTCCAATCTCTGAAATAGGTTTCATTGCGGGTTTTATAATCTGCTATGGATTTTGGGAAAAAATCTTCAGTACTTACGAAACCCGCTTTTGTGCACACTTCTAGCTCAGCTTTTTTGCGCCGAAAAGTGCGTTTGGGTTTCGCCGTCAATTTTATGAAATTATCATAAGATGAACGTAGTGATGAATGTACGTTTTGTTGCTCAAACGGGAGCGCGCAATTAAATTGAAGCGTAAGAGAAACCTCAGACAAAGCGGTTCCAAAATCTGCAATCTCCAAATAAAATAGCGCCTCCAACGGTTTGAAAACAACACTTCCGCCAAAACTATTGAAGGAATTCTCCATGACATTGAGCTTCATGGGATCAGCTCCGCCATCTGAGGGTTTTTGCTTTCACGGGGTTCTTAAACTCTCGCGTCTCTTTCCGCGAAGCCGCCCATTCTTTCTTGAGCGCGTAATACCACTTTGCCTGCGTGTCGGCGTCTTCGATTAACATCAGGTTTGGATCGAAGGCGAGGCCGAGTTGTTGCAAATCGACCATATCGGCGTCTTGGCGCAGGAAGCTTCGAGCAAAACGTTTTAGGAGTGGCGAGAGGAGCTTTATCAAGCCAATATCGGTAAAAAATATCTGCCGAATTTCCGTCTCTATTTCGCTGACAGGGGTGACGGCGGTGAGGGAGAGGAGCGTTTTCTTGCCGACTTTGATTTCTTCTGTGCGAATCCCAGGGAGTTGAAATGTGATCTCTGTGATCGGTTTCCCGCCGAGCAGCTTATAGGCAAAACTGTTGGACGATGGCGAATGGGCGGTCATGGAAAAACCTCTCCCGCGCGGCTCAAACGCTTTGGCTTTTTCGTGCATACTGGCCTCGGATCGCCACCACCATTGGCGGTGCACATAGGGGCCGTGGGCAGGGTCCATTAATCCAATGACAGCGTGATCGACATTGCAATTCAGGGTCAGGCGATCGTCGATTACGGCGCGCGGTTTCGTGAATGGAATATGCGGCGGGTCGATGTCGGGCGTAGCTGTGAATTTCTTATCACTGGAAAGATAAACCCAAATCAGAGGCGCGTCTTCGCGCACGGGATAGCTCCGTACGCCAATTCTAGAAGGGTCTGTTTTATCGCCTGAACATAGGGCGGGTATCTCTTGGCATTTGCCGTCGCCTGTGCCGAATCGCCAGCCGTGATAGGGGCATTCAACACTATCGCCGACGATGCGTCCCGCCGAGAGCGGCGCAGCGCGGTGCGGGCAAATATCACGCAGGGCAAAGACACTGCCGTCGGCTTTGCGGCCAACCGTAATGGGATGCCCTGCGATCACACGGCGCATTTGCGCGCCCTTGGCGATGTCGCTCGACAGGCCCGCAAAATACCACATATCCATGACGAAGCTTTGTTTCATGATGCGCTTTTATACGCTCAATGTGTCGGGCGCTATCGTTGATTGCGGCGCGCCGTCATATCTGGCCATGTCTTTGACTTGCGCGGGTGAGAGACCGTCTAGGCGGTAGCTGAGGATGGCCGTGTCGTTTTTGCGTTTCGCGAGTTTTTCTCCGTCGCCACCCAGCAAGAGCGGGTGGTGATGATAAACGGGTGTCGGCCAGCCCATGAGCTCTTGGAGGAGGCGGTGAAAGCCTGTGGTGCGGGCGAGGTCCGTGCCGCGCACGACATGGGTGATGTTTTGCAGCGCGTCGTCGTGACAGACGGCGATATGGTAGCTCGTGCCGATATCTTTGCGCGCTAGGATTTCATCGCCAAAGCTGCCTGCATGAGCAAGGCGCTCTCCAGGTGGGCGGAGTGTGTCGTCAAAACCTGTTTCCATATAAGAGAGAGCATCGAAACTATCACCCAAATAATCGCGGGATTTCGCGATAGAAATACGCCAAGAGAAAGGTATTCCCGCCGCGATTTTTTCTTCTTCCTGTTCCGTCGTCAGCGGCGTTTCCGGACCTTGATAAAGAAGCGCCCCGCGTCCGTTCTTCGCGGCATTGCGCGCGGTGGCGAGTAGGGTCTCTTTGCGGGATTTAAAACAACGGTAGACGAGGTCCATCTCTCGCAGGCGTTCAATAACTGCGTCATATTCGGATATATGTTTAGATTGAACGCGAACAGGTTGCGGCCATTTAAACCCCAGCCATTTTAAGTCTTCATAAATGGCGGCTTCATATTCGGGCTTGCAGCGCGTGTGGTCAATATCTTCAACTCGAAGCAGGCATGGGCCGAAATTAAAGGCTTCTTTCGCCGCGAAGGCATGGCCCAAATGCAAATAGCCTGTCGGGGACGGAGCAAAACGCGTTAAGATATCAGAATTATGACTCACGTAGCCCGCATAGCATGCTTGGCTCTATGCCTGCCAGCGTAATTCCCTATAAGGTTTTTATGTCCATTGAGTCGATGCCTATACCGCGCGCTTCATTTCGTTTGCATTTCGTGCAAGCGCTTCGTGGTATTGCGGCGTTGTTGGTGGTGCTTTCTCATATTTATAATGAAGAATTGAAGCACAGCGCCGATCATCTTCTTGGGGCGTGGGCGAAGTTTGGCATGGCGGGTGTGGATCTATTCTTCGTGATTTCGGGTTTCATCATGGTCTATGTGACATGGAAGCTCGCGCCGAGTGTGCGAAATATTTTGCGGTTTATCTTTGGCCGCGTCAGCCGGATTTACCCGCTGTATTGGGTGATAACGGCGGCTATTTTTACCCTGTATCTAATATGTCCTGATGCCATATTTGGAACGCCGCGGCCCGCTGGGGAGCTGTGGAAATCTATCGTGTTGTGGCCTTCGGAAGGTCCGTTGATTTTAATCGTGGGCTGGACGTTGGTGCATGAACTTTACTTTTATCTTATATTTGCTGTCTTGTTAGCCTTGCCGCATAGGTTTCGGCTTGTGGGTCTATCGGTGTGGGGTGTGGCAACGCTGGGCGTTTTAATGCTCGGCGGTATGAATTTCGGTCCTGTCGGTAAACTTGTTTTTAGTCCGTATAATTTTGAGTTTTTAGCGGGGGCTTTGGCGGCGTGGATCTATCGCTCTCGGCCTGATTTTTGTCATTGGAAATGGGGTTTAATCGCGGCTTTCTGTGGGCTTGCGCTTGGGACGTTTTGGCTGAAAAATATGCCCATAGAGCCCCATATTCGGGCGCTTGTCTTTGGGGTGCCATCAGCCTTTTTAATTTGGGCGCTTACGCATTGGGAAGCTAAGGGCCAAACACCATTTGGTGTTTTGGTGCGCCTTGGGGATTGGTCATATTCACTTTATTTATCGCATGTTATTATTGTTGTCGGGTTAGGACGGCTGTGGGCGGGATATGCCCAAGACGGGCGGGTTTGGGATAATGCCGTGTTTATCGGCCTAAGTTTCGGCGCGTGTATCGCTGTGTCCACTCTTGTTTATCGTTTTGCTGAGGCGCCGTTGTTAAAGGCGGCAACACATGCGCGCGAGAAGCTATTCCCGCGCGCATAAGCGTGATTAGCGAACCGCCATAAAGGTGGTTTGGCCATTACGTTCAACCGTAAGCGCCATCGGGCTTTTCTTGCCTTTAATCGCATCTTCAAAATCGCTTAGGCTTGTAATGTCCATGCGATTAACCGCGCGAATGACGTCACCTTTGCGAAGTCCAGCTCGGGCTGCTTTGCTGCCGCGTTCAACGGATTTTACAAAGACACCTTCATCGCCGCCGCGTAGCTCTAAACCCTCAGGGATATTGGTGAGGCTGGCACCGGAAAAGCTCTCCATTTCTGGGATGGTTTCGACAATATCTTCATCCAACACTTCGCGTTCTTCTTTGATTTCTTCGACTTCTATGCGTGAACTACGACGCTTTTTATCGCGCATATAAGTGATCTTCGCGCTCTCGCCGGGCTGTACATAGCCAACCGCATTGCGAATGTCAGATCCATCTAAAATATCTTCGCCATTGAAGCTTATGATGATGTCGCCTTTTTTAAGGCCAGCATTGTCAGCGGGGCTGTCTTTAAGGACGTCATTTACGAGCGCCCCTGTTGACGTGGACAGATCAAGCGCGTCTTTTAAATCAGGCGTAATGTCTTGGATTGTCACGCCGATACGGCCGCGTTTGACTTCGCCCGTTTCGACCAATTGCTTCATCACGGATTTAGCCATGCGGGCGGGTACCGCAAAACCGATCCCATTATTCCCGCCAGAACGAGAGACAATGGCCGTGTTAATCCCAATCAACTCGCCTTTGGAATTTACGAGCGCGCCGCCGGAATTGCCCGGATTAATAGAGGCGTCGGTTTGGATGAAGTCTTCATAATTACCACGGCGTTGAAATTCGCGCCCCTTGGCGCTGACGATGCCTTGTGTGACGGTGTGACCGAGGCCAAAGGGATTGCCGATAGCGATGGTGTAGTCGCCAACTTTGACGGTGCTGCTGTCGGCGAATTTTACGTCTGTTAGGCCAGAAGCTTTGACCTTTAAAATGGCGATATCCGTTTTCGGATCGCTCCCGACAAGTTCGGCTTCAAGCTCTCTGCGGTCTTCAAGTTTAACGTAAATTTCGTCGGCTTTGTCGATCACATGGTGGTTGGTGATAATATAGCCTTTGCGCGCGTCAACAATAACGCCGGATCCAATAGATGAACGCGGGCGGCTGCTTTGGGGGCGGCTTGAGCCGGGGTTTTGCCCAAAAAAGCGTTCAAAGAACTCTTCTTGTGGGTTTCGTGATTTATTGGACTGGGTCTTGGACGAAGAACGGCCTGTGCTGGAGGTTTCAATGCTAACCACGGCAGGTGTTACTTTCTCTAGCAAGGGCGCCATGGTCAGAACGCCGCGACTATCAATCGTAAGCGCTTGGGTTTCGGCATTGCCGCGCATGGAGAGGAAAGATTGTGAGAGGGCGGGGGACGCGGCGAGCAGGGCAAGGCCCGTTGTTGCCGCAAGAAAGAGTTTACGCATAATAATCCTTTTGTTTGCCTATTTTATGTAAGGCGAAAACGGAGAGGATCAATCTCCTTGGGCACTATCTAAACGCTTTTTAATTTATCCCGTATAGCGCGGCAGTCTCATCGGCCCGTCTCAAACCCCATTAAATTAACTAGATGCACAACCAGCATAAAGGCAGTTGCAAGACAGCCAAGGGATATAAGCATCCAAGGTACCATGCGTGGTTTTAATTTATCATGCTTCGCAAAATGCCGACGAAAGGCAATAATGCCTATTATGACGCAAATGGCTAAGCCGCATAATGTAAAGAGAAGGTCGTTGGGCATAATATATCAAAACAGAGTTATTCTAGCACCATAAAATAGGCGCGATCAGAGTATTAGATGATGAGGCTCTAAACGATTGCAAGGCATGATGGTGTTGTAATTTGAATTTTTTGCGCGGAAGTGTTCTAGAAGGCCAAAAGAAAGCAAATTCAGCCTGTTTTTGTTCTGGTATAACATTTGTCTGTGACTTTTAAGCCACATTTGCATATTTTGTTAAACTTATGCCGCCTGCGACTTGCTAAGTTACAAAACCGTCATTAAGGAAGCCCGCAAGACCGTTCTGCGGAATACACTTGATACATCAACGTCAGTTTGAGGGAAACTAATGAAAAACATAGATTTGAAAAAGCTCTTGCTTGGATCGTCATTGCTAGCTGGCTTTACAGCTTTTGCTGTGACACCATCATTTGCGCAAAATGCCACAATCGAAGGCGAAGCTGTTGCTGTTGAAAATACAGTGGCGCCTGCTGCCGAAGAAGAAGAACGCGATGAAGTTGTTGTAACGGGCTCACGTATTAAACGTGATACGTTCTCATCACTCGCTCCACTTCAAGTTATCGACTTTGATGAAAAGCGTGATCTTGGTATTATTGACGCGGTAACAATCCTTCAGACATCTGAATCAGCTGCGGGTCAGCAAATCGACAGCACATTCAGTGGTTTCGTTCTTGATAACGGTCCGGGTTCTGAAACAATTAACATTCGCGGTCTTGGCGCATCACGTACGCTTGTTCTTTTGAACAGCCGCCGTATCGCTCCGGCTGGTGTTGAAGGCGCGCCTTCACAGCCATCAATCAACTTGATCCCAAGTTCACTTATCGACCGTACAGATATCCTTCTTGAAGGCGCTTCATCTGTATATGGTTCTGATGCGGTTGCGGGTGTTGTTAACGTTCTTCTTAAGAAAGACTTTGAAGGTCTTGAAGTCACAGCGACAGCTGATGTTGCTGAGCAAAGCGGTGGACAAGATTACAACATCGCGGCATCTTACGGTAAAAACTTTGACCGTGGCTTCTTGGGCTTCGGCGCAGAATATGACTTCCGTGACGCTATCAAGCTTGGTGATCGTGACTTCCTTGCAGGTTGTGACACACATTACGAAATCGACGAAAATGGCGTTATCCGTACTCAAGACCGTCAAGACCAAATTCGTTATAACGAGTGGTTCGGTGGTTTCACAGCTGGTGACCAAGGCGATTGTAAAGCTGACGGCATTGCAGGTCGCTTGATCGAAGGTAGTAACACATTCGGTTCGATCTATCAGGTTGACGGTGCCGGTAATACGGGCATTTCAGGTTATGCGGACCAAACACTTGCTGGTATTCCTATCGATGCAAATGGTGATGGCATTCAAGACTTTGGTTTCCAACAGTTCTCGATCAATGGTAATGACCTGGAAGCAGATCTGGTATCACAGCAAAAGCGCGTCAACTTGATGGCATTTGGTGAATACACTATGGAAGGTGATGCGAATATCACGCCTTTCTTCGAAATTCTTTACTCAAAAGCTGAAATTGAAACAGATACGGGTACAGCACAGCTTTTCCCATTTGTTAGCGCGACGAACCCGTTCAACCCATGCGGTGTAAGCGGCACAGATTGCGGTTCAGATGGCTTTAATTTTGACGCTGCTTTTGTTCAGCGTTGGAATACTTACTATCGTGATCGTGACCCGAACCGTGATGGCGACCAGCGTGACGCGCGTACATGTGCGACATTCGCGGGCGGAGCATTTGATAATGCAGCCTGTACGCCTTTCCTCTTTGGTTACGGACCAGGTGATTTGGTTGGACCACAAACGGCTCGCCCTGTTGTTGGTGTTCAAGGTGATCGTTCAAACGGTGAGTTTGAAATTGAAAACCTACGTCTTGTTGGCGGTTTCCGTGGCGACCTTCCTTTCATGAACTTTGCAGAATTTAGTGATTGGACGTTTGAAACGTCATTAACACATTCTGTTTCTAACGGTGTTTCAGAACGCCCAGGTATTCGTGAAGATCGTTTGAACTTCTCATTAGGCAATGATCTTGTCACAGGTAACCCAATTAACGGTTTAGCACCGTGTACGGCGGCTCCGGGTGTAGTTGTGCGTCCTGACGTGCTTGAAGGTTGTGTACCTGTAAATCTCTTTGCACGTTCTTTAACTGAAGGCGTTGCAGGCGATTTCGCAACACAGGCTGAGCGTGATTACCTCTTTGATACACGTGATTTTGACACAGAATACAAACAGACAATTTGGTCTGGTTTTGCATCTGGTGTTGTTGCTGAAGTACCTGCAGGTAACATTAGTGCGGTTATCGGTGCCGAATATCGTGTCGATCAAATTTCATCAACACCTGATGAAATCGCACGTGATGGTCTCTTCTGGGGCTTCTTCTCTGATGGCGGTGCTCAAGGTGAGAAGTTTGTTCGTGAAGTTTATGCAGAAGTGGATATTCCACTCGTAGCGGCAAAGCCATTCTTCCAGCAGTTAGACCTTAACTTGTCAGGTCGTGTTCTTGAAGATGAATATTACGGCGGTGCATCAACTTACTCAGGTAAAGTTGGCTGGCGTCCATTCGAAAGCCTGCTCCTTAAAGCTAGCTATGGTACATCGTTCCGTTCGCCCAACCTACGTGAAAACTTCTTGCAGCCACAAACAGGTTTCTTAACATTGTTTGATCCATGTGCAGTCCCAGGCGCGGCTCTTGTAAGCCCTCCAGGTGGCGGTGCAGACATCTATGATCCAAGCTTAGATGGTCGTGAAGCAAGTACAATTAATCGTTGTATCGCTGAAGGTCTTGACCCGACAACACTCGGTGCTGGCAGTAGTGGTTTCTTCTCAACAGAATCTGCAAGAAGCGGCTCTCTTGATTTGGAACCTGAAACATCAACATCTTTCACAACTGGTTTCTCATTCGAGCAGCCATTTACGGATGCCTTTGATTTGACGTTCGGTGGCACATATTACAATATCCAAGTTGAGGATTCCGTTGTATCTCCATCTGCGCAGTTCATCATTAATGATTGTTATGTGAATGAGCGTACAGGCCGTAGCCCATTCTGTGATCGTATCACTCGTGATGCTAACAACGAACTTAGCTTCCTTAATCGTGGTTTCATCAACCTAAATGAAGAGCAAGTTCGTGGTTTAGATATCAATGTCGACTTCGGTAAAGACTTCACGGCTTTTGATCGTGTATTCGAATATGACGCCGAACTTAGCGCCAACCATATCATTGAAGTTCGCAACCTATTCATCGGTGATGATGGTACGCCAACAGAAGATCGTGATGAGGGTGAATTTGGCTTCCCAGATTGGAGTGGTTCATTAACGCACCGTCTAAGAGTCGAAGACTTCGGCTTTACGTGGTCAACACGCTTTATCGATGCTGTTGCTCAAGACCCTGATTTTGTTGATGATTTTGCTAACGCATTTGGTGTGGACACAACTGGTAACGGTGTTGCAGATACATTCTCTGACACATGTGGTGGCCCAGCTATCGGCGAAGCAAATTGCCGCGACGTTGGCTTTGCGAAGAAATACTTCGTACACAATGCGGGCGTGAACTACACGAATGAAGAAAACGATTGGACCTTGCGTCTAGCGGTTTCAAACGTATTTGATAAAAACCCACCAAAGGTTGATAGCTCAGAAGTAACTGCAGCTTCCAACACACCTCTTGGTGCTGGTTATAATCTTGAAGGCCGTAAGTTCTTCGTTCAGTTGCGTAAAGGTTTCTAGGCTGAACCCTATCGACTGATATTTATCTGATAAAAAGGCCCAAGCGATTTGCGTTTGGGCCTTTTTTTTGCTTTATTGACTAACAATAATTCCTACCTTGGAGTCCTTTATGCGTAAATTATTATTATCCTGTGCGGTAATGCTGGGCGGCTTTGCTGCGGCCCCCGTTGTAGCCATTGCTGAACCAATAGTTGGAGCAAACCCGCTTCCGATTGACTATTTTGCAATCCGGGAAACCGTGAAATCTCTCTCTTTGTCACCGAGTGGCAAATATGTGGCTATGCTAAAGATTACTACGAAAGAGGGTAATCCTTATATTGAAATCTATGATACGGATGATTTCTCGAAAGTTTATCGTCGCTTAGATGCGAAACCTATGGAATTCATTGGAATTCAATGGGTCAATGATGAGTATCTTTTCGGTCAGTCTTCTAAAATTGTACGTAAGAGTGTCAAACGGCCAGAGGCAGATGTCCGATCATATTTGGCTTTCTCCTACTCTTTAAAAGATAATAAGTTTCGTAATATTGACGGTAACTTTGGCTTGGAAAACGTACTGCCGAATGAAGCAGATCAAATTTTGATTCGCGAAGGTAATGCGATTGATGGTGCGTCTGATGATGATCCATTTGCGCGCTTCCGCCCGTCTTCTTATTATCGTTTTAATATTAAAAAAGGTACGAAACGCCTTGTTCTAAAGGGCAATGAAAAATTCCCGCAAGCCTCGTTTAACCTAAAGGGCGAACCTGTATTCACATCTGGTTTTGACCGTTCTGCGAAGGAAGTTGTAAACTATTACCGTGGCCCTGGTGATAAAGACTGGGTCGAATTTGCACGTGTTAATGCCGATAGTAGCGATCTTTTCCTTAATGACATCACTTACGAAGGTACGAAGTCTGGCGACCCCTATACGGCTTATGTGACGGCGAATAATGGCGCGAATACCAAAGGCCTTTGGGAGTTTGATCTACGCAATGGCGAATTTGGCAAGCTTGTTTACCGTAACAAAGAAGCCGATGTGTTAGCGACAGTTTCGCATACTCTAAGCTGGGCTGGACGTGATGATATCACGGCGGTTGTTTATCCGGGCGCGAAATATGAGCGCCGCTGGCTCGATCAGGAAGAAAAACGTCTTCATGAGAAAATGATGTCTGCCATTCCTAATGCGCATCAACTTTCAATCAGCAGCCGTTCAAAAGATGGCGATACAATGGTTATCTTCAATAGAGGGCCAAAAGATCCGGGTACATATTACCTTATTAAAAATAATAAGGCTAAAAAACTTGGTAGCCAAAACCCATTGCTAAAGCCGGCTGATCTCGCGAACGTTGAGTTTATCAAATACCCTGCGCGTGATGGCCGTATGATCCCGGCTTATATAACGAAGCCAAACACACCTGGCCCGCACCCGCTTGTCGTGCTTCCGCATGGCGGCCCATATGTAAACGAAGTTATTACCTATGACGAATGGGGACAGCTTTTGGCCAATAACGGCTATATGGTCCTACAGCCACAATATCGGGGTTCAACAGGTTGGGGTAATGATCACTTCATGGCTAGCTGGAACCAGCACGGCCTTGGCATGCAAGATGACAAAGATGATGGCGCGAAATATCTCGTCTCAAAAGGTCTTGTAGATGCTGACCGTATGGCGATGTTTGGTTGGTCATATGGTGGCTATGCGGCCTTGGTAGCTGCGTCACGTACGCCGCAACTTTACCAATGTGTTGTTGCTGGCGCGCCTGTTGCGGATGCTAAGAAGCAATATATTGGCCGTAAAGATGACTCGCTTAAATTTGCGGATGATCTTTCACGTCAACGTGGTGGGTATTCAGGTATCAATCCGATCAACGAAGTTGAAAAAGTGAACGTACCTATGTTGTTCGTGCACGGTGTCGTCGATCGCCGCGTGATGTTCTATCACTTCAAAGATTATAAGAAGAAGATTGAGCCACTTGGAAAAGACGTACAGTGGTTGCCGCTTAAGAAGGCTGATCACTTCTCGAACACGCTTTATTACAATCACCAGAAAGAGTTCTACACTAAACTCATAGATTTCTTGGCAAATGATTGCGGACCAAACGGTCTCTAAAATAAGAAAAAGCCGCTCTCTCGAGCGGCTTTTTTTATGTCTTAAATTTCGGTGGGTGTGTAATTAGGGATGGCGCCTTCTGTAAGGGCCTTATGAATTTTCGCGACTTCAGTCAGCTCATAAGGCTTTAGCGGCAGTTTCCCCCAAATGGGGCCAGGCCATGCCGCGTCGGCTTTGTAGCGAACAATATGATGCAGATGGAGCTGCGGCGTCATATTGCCAAGCGCGGCAACATTTAGTTTTTCGCCTTTGAAAACGGCCATGATCGCTTGACTGAAAATACGAGATTCTTCCCACATTGCCGCGTGATCTTCGGGCGTAAGGTCAATCGTATCGGAGATGCCATCGCGCTTCGGGATCAAGACGAACCACGGATAATTCGCATCATTAATCAGGCGCAGATGACAGAGCGAAAAGTCGCCCATATGTAGGCCGTCTCGCAATAGATCTGGGTGTAATTCAAAGCTCATAATCTCTCCATTAATCGGTAAGGCGTGCAGCGGCCCATTGCGCGGCATCGCGCACAACAAGGTCGTCGTCTTCAATGTGGTTCTGCGCGGATGGCAAAAGCTGTCGGTCGCCGCTATTGCCGATGGCGTAGAGAACGTTTCTTAAAAACCGTTTATGTCCAATACGTTTTATCGGAGATCCCGCAAATTGGGATTTAAAGTTTTCTTCGGTAAGGGCCGCAAGCGTTGATAATTCTGGGGCCTTTAAGGCGTCTTTCGCGGCGAGCTTAGTTTCTTGTCCGGCTTGCGCAAATTTATTCCACGGGCAGACCGCTAGGCAATCATCGCAGCCATAAATTCTATTGCCCATCTTCGCGCGGAGCTCAGGCTCAATCGGGCCTTTATGTTCGATCGTTAAATATGAAATGCACCGCCGGGCGTCGATTTTATAAGGCGCAGGGAAGGCATTCGTTGGGCAAATGTCGATGCATTTTTGGCACGACCCGCAGTGATCGATTTCGGGCGTATGGGCCGTGATCTTGGCGGCAGATAAAATGACGCCTAAAAATAGCCAAGAGCCATAATCTCGGCTGACGAGATTCGTATGCTTGCCTTGCCACCCAAGGCCAGCTTTGGCGGCAAGGGGCTTCTCCATCAGAGGGGCGGTATCCACGAAAACTTTAACGTCCGCGTCCGTATCGCGCGCCAAAAGCCCCGCTATTTCCTTAAGGCGTCCTTTGATAATATCGTGATAATCGCGCCCCTGTGCGTAGACGGAAATCACCCCATTGGACTTATGCTCAAGCGCGGGTAGCGGATTAATCTCGGGGCCATAATTTAACCCTACAATAATGGCTGTGCGGGCTTCGGGCCAAAGGTTCTGCGGATGATCGCGGCGATCTTGCGTCTCTGGCATCCACGTCATCGTTCCGTGATGTCCTGCGCGAATATAGGCCTTTAAGCCCTCACCAGCCGTATCGCCAAATTCTTCCAAATCCACACAGCGCGGCGGCGTAAAGCCAAGCGCCTTGGCGCGCGTCAGGACGGATTTTGGTAACGGAGTCGCAGGAGAACGTGTCATGAGCCTATCCGCCTAACGCGCGCAATTTATACAAAGTGGCGCGGAGAGGTCAGCCGAGAGGCGTTTGCTCGAAATGGGCTCGTCACATGTGACGCAATATCCAAAATCGCCTTGTTCTAAACGCTCTAGCGCCGCCTCTATACGGATGAGCGTTTTGCGCCTGGCTTGTTCTTGGGCCTTATCCATCGCTTGAACTTGCAGGCTATCCATGCGGGAGAGACGTCCAACACTTTGCTGATCCAAAGTGACGGGCTTGCGGTTTTCCATTGCGGCCTCGCTAAGCGCGGCAAATTCCTCGCGCCGCGCCGTCAACTTCGCCCGTATGTCGTCTATGTCAAAAGAGGCCTCTGTCATATTCGCTATCTTATAGCATATTTTATGTTTGCAACATCTTTTAGAAACGCGGCTTTTCGGGATATGTTGGCAGGGATATAAATTTCAGCTTTGTGATTTCCGCTCGCTCTCTTACGGTGCGGCCTATGAGCTGGCACGTGCCGCTTTCAAATTAGGAAATATCATTGTCACATCTGCCGGCCTCTTCTCCGCTTAATTTGCAAAATGTCACAAAGCGCTTTGGCGGTAAGCTGGCCGTCAATGATGTGTCATTCTCCGTTTCGCCAGGTGAAATTATTGGATTTTTAGGACCCAATGGTTCAGGGAAAACGACGACTTTGCGTATGGCTTTGGGGCTGATGCGCCCTGATGCGGGGAAAGTTGAATTGTTCGGGCAGGCTCCGGGCGTACATGCCTTTGGCCGGATTGGGTTTCTGCCCGAAGAGCGCGGCCTTTATAAAAAGCAAACAGCCCGCGAAGCTATCGCCCATATGGCGCGCCTAAATGGGATGAAGGGTAAGGCCGCTTTTGAACGTGCCGACGAGATGCTTATCAAATATGGCCTCGAGGATGCGCGGAAGAAAAAGAACAAAGACATGTCCAAAGGCATGGCGCAAAAGGTACAGCTCTTGGCGGCGATTGCGCATGACCCGGAATTTTATATCTTAGACGAGCCATTTTCGGGATTGGACCCTGTTAATCAACAGGTCCTCGAGGGGATTGTGCGCGAGATAGCCTCGCGGGATCGTACGATCATTTTCTCTACCCATGTGATGGAACACGCAGAACGGCTTTGTGATCGTATCATTTTGATGTCCGGCGGAGAGAAGGTCTTTGACGGCAGCACTCAGGCCGCCCTTGCTAAAGCGCCGCGTGAGCTTTTAATAGCGTCTGACAACACAGGCCTGCTCGCGGCGGTGACTAACTTTGCGCAAAATATAGAGCGCAAAGAAAATGGCGCGCTTTCCCTTGTTTTAAAAGACAAAGCTGAGGCGCATTCCGTTCTAGAGGCTTGCGTGAATGAGAATGTGAAGCTCACGAAATTTGAACCTAAAGCCCCCAGCCTGCATCAGGCCTTTGTCGCAATGGTGGGCGAAGATGTGACGCGCGATATGAACATAGGGGGCGCCCCATGATGCCAGCGATGAATATGCGCCGCTCTCTCTTGATCGCAAAACGCGATTATATGGGCTATATTAAAACATGGGGATTTTGGATTTCCTTTTGTTTTCCGATCTTTGGTCTGGGCTTTGGTCTTTTGGCGTCAAATCTCAATCTTGATTTTGATCCCGTTCGTTATGAGACGATATTGGACGAAACGGGCGATCATGGCGCGAATATTTTGGCGCGGCATGAGGCGAAACTGTTACGTGAGCAACATGCCGCGCTTCATGCTATTGCCGATGTGATGTTGCCCGATGATAAATTTAACGGGCTTCATGCGGTGTATGGAGCGTCCGGCTATGAAGCGGCTATGGCGCATTTAAAAGAGATTAACCCGAGCATAGCGGAGCAAATTAAACCCATTGAACATAAGGTCATTTTTGTGAAACCACCCGCAAAAAGCCTTGAGGCTTTGCGGCCCTATTTGCGCGGTGATAGTTTGATGACATATGGCGATCAGCAAGTAGCCCTAAATGGTGTCTTGATCATTCGCGACAAGGAACCGGCGGAGGCCGAATATTGGTCAGCGCAAATCAACGCGCAACATGTGAAAAGTCTGGCGCGTGGGTATTTTAGAGGCGAAGCGGAAAGCCGTTATCTTGAGAGCGGCTCTCTTTCCAAAGTGGGTCTGGATACGGCACGATCAAATGCGCCGCGCGTAAAGGCCTTCGATCCAACCAAAGTTGTGCGTAAAAAAGGCGAAAGCCAAGCTGTAACGCAGGCGGACCGTGCGCCCTATCTTGTGGCGGCTATCATGTCGGTCTTTTTGTGGCTGAGTGTGTTTTCAGGCGCCTATATGCTGTTGACGTCTATGCTCGAAGAGAAGCTAAATAAGCTTCTTGAAATGATGCTGGCAACGACGCGTTTTTCCGAAATTATCTTCGGGAAACTGATCGGCGTGGCGGCGTTAACGCTTACGGCTATGCTGCCCTATATCCTTCTTGGGGTTGTCGGGGCGCTTTTCGTAATTATTGCAGGCCCAGCAGAGCTGAGCTATGCGATGCGTAATGCCTTTACGCTTAAGCTTATGATATTCTTCCCAATTTTCCTTGTTTTGGGCTATGTGTTTTACGGATCTTTTTTCATTGCGCTCGGCGCGTTATCTAACTCGATGCAAGACGCGCAGACGATTACAACGCCGATCGTTATGGTGCTTACGCTTTGTATAATGGTCGTGCCGCTGGGTATTAATTCCCCCGATAGCCCCCTGCTGACCTTTGCGTCTTGGTTCCCGCTAAGCGCGCCTTTTGCGGCGATTATGCGCCTGCCGTCTGATCCGCCCATGTGGGAATTGGCCTTATCGGCGTTCTTCTTGGCAGTGCTGGCGATTGGGGTTGTGTGGCTCGCGGGACGTATTTTTCGCTATGGCGTGCTCTCGGGTTCGGGTGTTAAGGGTGTGACGGATTGGATCAAGCGCGCCATCTTTCGCCGCAAAGCGTAAAGCCCTATAGTCCCTCTATGGATGATCTCTCACACCAAGCGCGCCAAAGCCTATTGGACGCCGCCTTACCCATCGCAGCCTTTGAAGGTTGGACGCAAAAAACATTGCGTGACGCCGCTGCGAAGGTTGGATTGCCCAAAGGTGCCGAGGCGCTTTATTTCCCTGAAGGCCCACTGGAGCTTTTAAAGTTTTGGGCTGACGGATGCGATCAACACGTAGAGCAGGTCTTGTCGGAATTAGATCAAAGCAGCATGAAAATTCGGGACAAAGTCACGGCGGGCATCATGGCACGTCTTGAGGCGATTGGGCGGCATGATCTTGCGGCAAAGCGCGCGGCAGCGCGTCTGGCACTGCCGGATGGTGCAGGCCAAGCGGCGGCGCAAAGCTGGGCGGCGGCGGATACAATCTGGCGCGCGATTGACGATACCAGCACTGATGCAAATTACTACTCTAAACGCACAATCCTGTCGGGC
Organism: Maricaulaceae bacterium; assembly: GCA_049607665.1. GTDB lineage: Bacteria > Pseudomonadota > Alphaproteobacteria > Caulobacterales > Maricaulaceae > Fretibacter. The sequence goes on along the minus strand of JBMYWT010000001.1, from coordinate 68,469 downwards.
GTTATCGCGTCTAGCCTCTTGGCGTGGATTGCGGATAATGATCCTGAAAAGCCCAAAGGGCGCGCTTTTGTGGAAGCCCGTATTGCTAATGTCATGCAATTTGAGACGTTTAAATGGAACATGAAAGCCCGCACAAAGGACTGGCCTAATCCGGTTAATTTGCTCGGAAAATTGCGTTACGGAACGGGGTTTAAGCGCCGCAGAAAATGTAGCAGTGATATAAGCCAGCCCTATTAGGCGGTTTAAAGCGGCCCTAATATACGGTTGATATGGCCCATTTTACGTTTCGGGCGCGCTTCGGCCTTGCCGTATAAATGCAAAAATGTACTCGGCTCGGCGCTTAGCTTTGCGGTTTCATCGACATCGTCCCCGATTAAATTTGTCATTTGCATTTTATATTTTGGAGTCACATCACCAAGTGGCCAGCCTGCTATGGCGCGGATATGCAGCTCAAATTGATCCACGCATCCCGCGTCTTGCGTCCAGTGCCCAGAATTGTGAACACGCGGGGCGATTTCATTGACGATAAGCGATCCATCATCAAGCTCGAAAAACTCTGTTGCCATTACGCCGTAATAGCCAAGGGCTTCCATGACCTTAAATGCCATTTTCGGCGCATCGGCATGGCTCTTGGGCGCGGGGGCCGTGCTTGTGTGCAGAATGTGATCTTTATGGACGTTTTCAATAACAGGGTAGGCCGCCATTTCGCCTGAAGTACTGCGTGCCGCCACGATGGAAACTTCACGGATAAAAGGAATGAAGCGTTCCAATATACACGGCGCGCCTTTCATACTTTCAAGCGCAGGCTCTATGTCCGACGGGGTGCGAATAATGGCTTGCCCTTTGCCGTCATATCCAAAACGGCGCGTTTTAAGCACGGCTGGCAAGCAGAGCTGTTCTATGCCGTTTTGTAGGTCAGCCAAGTTTGTGATGTCGGCAAAATCTGCAACGGCCACGCCCGCTTTGTCGCGAATAAAAGATTTTTCTACGAGGCGGTCCTGCGCCGTTTGCAGAGCAAGTGTGCCGGGATAAAGCGAACAATGCTCGCTGGCGGCCTTGGCCGTCTCGTAAGGTATGTTTTCAAACTCATATGTCAGGACATCACACGTTTTCGCAAAAGCGCGCACGGCGTCCAGATCATCATAGGCGGCATTGGTTTGCGCAAAGGCAGCATGTGACGCGGGACCGTTTTCTTCAGGGCAATAAATATGTGTTTTAAAGCCAAGACGGGCCGCTGCGAGGCTAAGCATACGTCCAAGCTGTCCGCCGCCAAAAATACCGATGATAGAATTGGGCGGTAACATGTCCTGGGCCGCCATATTAGCCGCCTTTAGGGTCGGTTGCGACAGAATTTGTCTGGGCTGCGCGCCAGTCTTTCAAAGAGGCCTCGAGGGTCTCATCTGAAAGCGCCAAGATCGAAACGGCCATAATGCCCGCGTTTTTCGCGCCTGATTTACCAATAGCCAACGTCCCGACAGGAACGCCGCCCGGCATTTGTGCAATAGATAAAAGACTATCCATACCTGATAGCGCTTTGCTTTCGACAGGAACGCCGAGGACGGGCAAATGCGTTAAAGACGCCACCATGCCCGGCAAATGCGCCGCGCCGCCCGCGCCGGCGATGATGACTTTCACGCCGTTATCGGCAGCGGTTTTAGAGAACTCATAAAGACGGTCAGGTGTACGGTGCGCAGATATCACGCTGGCTTCATACTCAGCGCCAAGACTATCGAGCACATCAGCGGCATGCTGCATGGTCGGCCAGTCAGAGGTTGATCCCATAATAATGGCAATAGGAGGAAGCTGGGCTTTCATAATATACTCGCGAATACGCCTTAGAAAGCGATGCAGATTACCCGAAGCTGCGCAGGGGTCAAACCTATTTTGGCATAAATGGCGTGCGGAGTTATTCAATTCCCCGCTCTTTGGTCTTTCTTAAGAGAAATATGCCATAATTACCAAAAATAAATGGGTGAAGTCGAATATGTCGAGCCGTGTTTCACAGGCGCTACAATCAAATATGCATCATACACATGGTAAAACGTGTGAGAGCGTAGATGTATTAAAAGCTGAAAATGTTCGCTTAAAAGCAGAATTAGTTCGGTTGAAATCAAAATTTATGACACTTGAATGCACTGCGGATGCAGATGCGCTTCTTCCGATTTATAACCGGCGTGCTTTCATGCGTGAATTAGACCGAGCTACGACAATTCTAGCGCGCCACGATATTTTATCAACTATGATATTTTTTGATTTAAATGGCTTTAAAGCGGTTAATGATCGTTTTGGTCATGCTGCGGGTGATGAGCTTCTACAAAAAATTAGTGAAGTTTTGGAGGCAAGTGTACGGTCATGCGATCTTGCAGCCCGTTTAGGTGGCGATGAGTTCGGGGTTTTGTTGTTTAAAACTGATGTTGATACAGCCAAAGCTAAAGCATCTGCATTAGCGTGTCGCATTGCGGAACAAGTGATTGAAATGCCTACGCAGCGTATTAGTGTCACCACGGCATGGGGGGTGGCACCTTGTGAGATAGATGACACGGCCAAACAAATCTTGGGACGTGCAGATCGTGCCATGTATGTTGCAAAGCAAGCTCAGGCGGCGAGAGGCATAGATATTAGGCGATAATATCTGGCGTAAGCATATTTTCCAGATAAGCGATTTGGTCTTTGATCGAGAGCTTGACCTTTTTCATACGCTTTAATTTCAAAACATCTGTCACGCCCGTTAGGGTGAGAGCGTCGACTTCTTGATTAATGCGTTGATGCTCTTGCTTTAATTTCGCAAGCAATGACAACATCTCTTCCTCTGAAGGTTCGGCGCTGGGGCTCTCTTCATATAGGGTTTCAATATTATCATCATCGCTCATGGGGCGATATGTAATTGAGTGCGCAAAATTAGCAAGGCCTAGCGTGTCAGTTTAAGCTTTATAAAGGACGCGCCGGAAAGCGCCGTGACAGCATCGGGCAGATATGCTAAGCGTAGCTTCTACATATATATGGAGTAAGATATGCAAGCATCAGCACATGTTGAACAACTCACACATAAACATGCCACATTGGACGCTCAAATCCAGACGGAACAAAAAAGCCCTAATGTTGATGCCCTTAAAATATCTCGCCTGAAAAAAGAAAAACTCCATCTGAAGGAACAGATCGAAAGTTTTCGACAATAAAGCTCGGCTCTTTACCTCTCTAAAATCTCTATCCCCTAGCTAGGCGCTATGTTAAAGGCCCATATCGGGACCTAGGAGGCGTGATGTCAGATCGTGTTGTATTGATAACAGGCGGCGCGCAGGGAATCGGTTTTGCCTGTGCGCGGCGTTTCTACGAAGATGGGTTTCGAGTCGTTATAGCCGACACAGCCGCCGATGAAGGCGCGCAAGCCCTAAGCAGTCTCCAAGCCGACCCGTCACGCGCCATTTTCGTCGAATGTGATGTTTCGGATAAGCTAGAGGTACATAATCTCGTGGCAGAAGCCATTAGCCAATTTGGCCGTATCGACGTGCTTATCAATAATGCGGGTATTGCGGCCCATGGCGGCATTCTTGAGATAGATGAAAAAGACTTTGATCAAACTTTGGCGGTCAATTTACGCGGGGCGTTTTTAGTCTCCAAAGCTGTTATTCGCCATATGGTCGAAGAGATTGAAAATCGCGAAGACCGCTCTCGTCTTACGGACCGTCCTTATACAATTATCAATATGTCATCGATTAACGAGCAGGTCGCTATTCCAAACTTCCTCGCTTACGCCGTATCAAAAGGCGGATTGAAACAATTAACGCGGGCTATGGCGCTTGATCTTGCGCCTTATGGCATTCGCGTAAATGGCGTCGGCCCAGGGTCTATAAAAACGAAAATGCTCTCTAAAGTGCTTGATAATGAAGAGGCGATGGAAAATGTCCTCGACCGCACGCCTCTGGGCCGCATCGGGCAGCCAGATGAAGTGGCAGGCGTTTGCGCTTTTTTAGCCTCCGAAGATGCGAGTTACATCACGGGGCAAACGCTTATGGTGGACGGCGGGCGTCTAGCGCTAAATGCGATGATGCCGCGAACCCCTGATGAAGATGATTTATAGGCTCCGTTCGTAGCCATTTACACGTTTGACAAGCGGCTTTCATCCCTCTATACGCCCGTAACTTTCGCGCAAATCTCATTTTGCGCTCTGACCTATGCGACACCCAAAATAAAAATGGGACGATGTAGGCGGGGTCTCCCGGTCGATGTTATCATCCACCGGGATCAATGAGGCTATGTGCGTATTTCATTAGCGCAATGCGCATGCGGAGAGACTATGTTTGAAGCCTTAGGCGATCGGTTAACCGGCGTTTTTGATAACCTCACGGGACGTGGCGCGTTATCAGAAAAAGACGTCAGTACCGCCATGCGTGAAATTCGCATCGCCTTGCTTGAGGCGGATGTCGCCCTGCCTGTTGTCAAAACCTTCATTGATAAAATCAAAGTTGAGGCGGTTGGCGAAAAGGTCATCAAGTCCATCAAGCCCGGGCAGCAAATCGTCAAGATCGTCAATGATGGCTTGATTGAAATGCTCGGTGGCGCGCTGGATGATGAAGGCCGCGAAGCCAGCGCCATCGCCAGCCAGCTACAGCTCGCGGGTCGTCCGCCTGTTGCGATCCTCATGGCAGGCCTGCAAGGTTCAGGTAAAACCACAACGACGGGTAAGGTCGCCAAGTTCCTCAAAGAACGCCATAAGAAAAAAGTGCTTCTGGCCTCGCTCGATACACGCCGTCCGGCTGCGATGGAGCAGCTCGGTATTCTGGCGGAGCAAGTCAATGTTGGTTTCCTTCCGATTGTAAAACCGGAAACAGCCGTAGAGATCACGCGCCGCGCGATGGATCAGGGCGCCAAAGGCGGCTATGATGTCGTTTTCCTCGATACGGCAGGCCGTACCACGGTTGATGATGAGTTGATGGCCGAAGTGGCGGAAATCGCCAAGATCGCCAAACCTGTAGAAACGCTCCTCGTAGCGGATGCGCTAACAGGGCAAGACGCGGTTGAAACTGCGCAACGTTTTAATGAAAAGCTTCCGTTGACGGGTCTTGTCCTGACGCGGATTGACGGCGATGGACGCGGCGGTGCAGCGCTCTCTATGCGTGCGGTCACGGGCTTGCCGATCAAATTTTTGGCTACAGGCGAAAAGCTCGACGCGCTTGAGGCTTTTGACGCGGAACGTCTTGCGGGCCGTATTCTCGGTCAAGGCGATATCGTCTCGCTGGTGGAGCGCGCCTCTGAGGTCATCGACCAAAAAGAAGCCGAGAAAATGGCCAAGCGCATGGAGAAGGGGACGTTCGATCTGGACGACCTCGGCAAGCAGCTTGGTCAAATGCAAAAAATGGGCGGCATGGGCGGCCTGATGAAAATGATGCCCGGCATGGGCAAGATGAAAAAGCAAATCGATGCCGCTGGCGGTATTGATGATAAGCTCCTCAAGCAGCAGCAAGCGATCATCCTCTCGATGACGCCGCATGAGCGTAAAAACCCTGCCCTCCTGAAAGCCTCGCGTAAGAAACGTATCGCGGCGGGTTCAGGCATGAGCGTTCAGGAAGTGAATAAGCTTTTGAAAATGCACCGCCAAATGTCAGACATGATGAAGAAAATGGGCAAAGGCGGCCTCGCGGGTCTTATGGGCCAAATGGGCGGTATGCCAGGCATGCCGAAAATGCCGGGTGGCATGAGCGCAAAAGGGGGCCAAATGGGGGGCATGCCGAACCCTGCGGATATGGATCCGGCGATGCTCGAGGATTTGAAAAAACAAATGGGCGGAATGCCCAAAGGATTACCGGGATTGGGCTCAAAATTGCCCGGCCTCGGCGGTGGATTGCCGGGCCTTGGGGGCGTTCTCCCCGGACTTGGCAAGAAAAAATAGTAGACCAAGAAATAATTGAAATAACTGACACTCAAAGGAAATATTATGTCACTTAAAATACGTCTGGCCCGTCACGGCGCCAAAAAACGCCCTTACTACCGTGTTGTTATCGCGGATAGCCGCGCACCACGTGATGGCCGTTTCATCGAACGCGTTGGTTCATATAACCCAATGCTTCCAAAAGATTCAGAAGATCGCGTACAGCTTGATGTTGAGCTTTGTAAAGCATGGCTCGCCAAAGGCGCGCGCCCAACAGAGCGCGTTGCACGTTTCCTAAATGCTGCCGGTCTTTGGGACTGGAAGCACGGTAACAACCCAACAAAGGGTGAGCCAGGCGCAAAAGCCAAGCAAATGGTTCTCGACAATATCGAAAAAGCTGAAGCGCGTAAAATCCGCGAAGAAGAAGCTAAGCAAGCGGCGAAAGAAGCAGCGGCAGCAGCAGAAGCAGCAGCTAAAGAAGCTGAAGCGGCTGAAAAAGCGGCAGCGGCAGAAGCCAAAGAAGCGGCTGCGGCGGCTCCAGCACAGATACCTCCGCACCTCAAAATAATCAGGAACAGGAACCCGAGCCTGCCCCAGAACCCGAACCCGAACCCGAACCCGAACCCGAACCCGAACCCGAACCCGAACC
>JBMYWT010000001.1:0-61944 GCA_049607665.1 Maricaulaceae bacterium | reverse complement strand
GCGCCAGAAGCATAAAGCTTTTGAAATATTGAGTTTAGAGACCACGCTTTCGGGCGTGGTTTTTTATTGCGCGCTTTATATTTACAGGCAGTAGCGCTGCGGCGAATGCAGCCTAAAAAAGCGCGCCGCTTATCCCGTCGAGCACAAATTGCGCGGCCAATGTCGCGAGCAGCACGCCCATAACGCGGGTCAAAATATCGGTAAAGCTTTGCCCCATCAGACGCATAAGTGGCCCTGCAACTAAAAATGAGAGCAGGGACACGAACAATACGGCACTTAGCGCGGCTAAAATGGCCATTTCTTGCTGAAGCGTATCGGCCTTGCCTTTGAGCAATAGCAATGAGGCCATCGTGCCCGGCCCTGCTATCATCGGAATACCCATAGGAAAGACCGAAATATCTTCGGGATCTTCAATGGTTTCAAGCAGGTCTTCGGCGCGGTCTTTACGCTTCTCCGCGCGTTTCTCAAACACCATATTCAAACCAATAATAAACAGCATAATGCCGCCCGCAATCCGCAGCGCGTCGAGACTAATGCCCAATTTCGAGAAGATAAACTCACCTGCATAGGCAAAGCCAAAAAGAATGGCAGCGCCTACAGCAACAGACTTAATCGCCATTGTGTTCTGGTGCTTACGCGACGTGTTTTGCGTCAGAGTCGCAAAAATAGGCGCGCAACCGGGCGGGTCAATAATGACAAATAAAATCGCAAAGGCGGAAAGAAATAGATCAACATCAAACATAGCTCTGCCCATATCTCGCTCTGACCCCAAGCGCAAGGCAGGGCTTGGCTTCCTGTCTCCTGATCAACAAATAGATATCAAAATGATATCATAAATTATAAAAAGGAGAAAAATATGAGTGAGATTAGAGAAAGGCAGGTTAAATCCGTTAGCGGAATTCCGCTTTTGGTCGAATTTATTGTGTTTTGCTTTGCCACGGGCATCATCAACGGGCCTACGCGCTTCGTTGCGATCATTATCGCTGTGCCAACCTTGATCTGCGCGGTTGCGGGTCTTCACAAGGTCGAACCCAACCAATCGGCAGTGCTGAGCCTGTTTGGTAAATATGTCGGGTCTGCGTTGTAACAATCCATTTTACACAAAGCGCCTTGTAAGTTTGCGCGTGCGCAACTTTGAAAGTGGCCGCCTAAAGGTCAATGAGCTGGAAGGCTCGCCGATTGAAATCGCCCAAGCGATGTTGCAGCGCCAACAAGCGGACGCGATTATTGCTGCGCGCCAACAAATTGTTGAAGGCGCTGTGGGGATGGTTGAAATGGCCCTCAGTGAACTTAGCGAAAAAGGCGTTGTTGAGCTGGATGACGAACGCCGTGCCACAATGGTATCTAACCTCTTGGTGATTCTCTGTTCTGACCGTGCGACGCAGTCCGTCGTCAACACTGGCTCGCTCTACTAGGGCGTGCCAGCCAAAAAATCATATCCCCTACGGATCAGTCCCGATGTACTGACCGCGATGAAGCGTTGGTCGGATGACGAGCTGTGATCTGTGAATGCACAGATAGAATATGTTCTGCGAGACGCACTTAGGAAATCTGGCCGCTTGAAAGAAACGCCAATTGACCCTGTTCAAACGCAGGCACAAGGCGGCAATAAGAATAAGGACGAAAGCTAATGCATGATAAAAAATGGAATTACAAAGTTGAAACGGTGAAAATCTCGCCGTTTCAGCGCGCAGAAAACGCTGATAAAGAAATGTAAGAGCGTTTAAACCGCCTAGGTCTTTAAGGTTAGGAATTAGTATCAGTTACGCCCTATGGGCAATGGCAGCGTCTCTATTTGAAGCGTTAATTATTTCCCGCGTAAGGCGCGCCAGCTCTGCCGGAAAGCCTTTTTCATTATGTGATAAGGACTGCTGGCTATTTTCATAACGCGCCGTACCCGCCGCCAGCGTTTACGGGCAAGCGGCGCGTATTCGGGGGTTAAGTGATTAAAGAAAACATCGCTCACGGCTTCCCAACTATAGTTTTGCGCATATGCTGCCGTCATCTTGCGGTCGAGATCCAAGGCTTCAAGGCAGGCGGTTTTTAAATCCTCATGGACAATGCCTGCCCCGCTGTCGGGGATGATATCAATCGGCCCCGTCACAGGGTAGGCTGCGACGGGCGTACCCGTGGCCATGGCTTCGATAATCACAAGGCCGAATGTATCGGTCATGGACGGGAAGACAAAGACATCTGCGTCGGCGAAATGACGGGCGAGGTCATCTCCGAACTTGGGCCCTGTGAAATGAGCGCGGGGGTATTTTTTTTGTAGCGCCGTCATTTGGGGGCCATCGCCGACGATCACTTTACTACCGGGCAGGTCAAGTTCTAGGAAGGTTTCAATGTTTTTCTCAACCGCAACGCGCCCGACGTTCACAAATATAGGACGAGGCAATCCTGCATAAACATCTTCTGGTGCATGTCTTTGCGCGGGATGAAATCTCGAAAGATCAACGCCGCGCGCCCAGGGCGCGAGCCCCGTAAATCCGCGCTCTTTAAGGAAGGTCACCATAGACGGCGTCGTCACCATAGTCCGCCCGCCGCTATTGTGGAATTCACGTACGAATTTATAGGGCCATGCCAGCGGCACAAAGGGGAAGCGCGCTTTGATATATTCGGGGAATTTGGTGTGATAGCTAGTGGTGAACGCCATGCCCCATTTCAGACACAGCGCCCGTGCCGCCATGCCAAGCGGGCCTTCTGTTGCGATGTGAATAGCCTCGGGGCCGAATTTCACAATGCGTTTCTTTACGTCTGATTTCGCAAATGGTGCGAGGCGAATGTCAGGGTAGGTCGGAAGGGGCAGGGTGAAATAGCCATCACTGGGCGCGATTACTTCTACGCAGTGCCCTTTGTCGCGCAGAGCTGCAATGGTTTCTTGCAATGTACGGACAACCCCGTTCATTTGCGGTTCCCACGCATCGGTGACTATTAAAATTTTCATCGCCCAGCCTATACGGTTTTGACATGCATAGGCCGTTTATAGGGAAAAGACGATAGATTTGCGAGGGCTCTATGGGCGTGATTATAGGCGCGTAAATTTAATCCTGTCTTGTCCTCAACTTTCTGCTTTACCGCTATATCTAGGCGGCCGTATTTGTACTTATATGCCATAAATAGCTCTCTGTGCGGGGCTATATATAGCGGTTGGTGAGACGAGCAAAAAATAGATCATTTCACGGTCATCATAAAAATTTCTAACAATGGCAGGCACTTAAGTATCTGTTAACTATTTATTTCCATTTTTGAGACACAAGGTATTGACGACGGCGGGCAAATCGACACTATATATGGTGTAGAAGCCATGCATTACAATGCGGGGCCTTCCTGAAATCGAAATACTTTAGGACGCGTTAATGTTTCGCGACGGAGTGTTTTTGACGCAAAAATCAAGGGCTTAGCGTTTGCGGCCACCAATCCGGGGGGATTTTATGAGTTCTGGTTCAATGAGTGAGGGTCTGGCAATGAGCGAAGACATGGGAATGGGCGAATCTATGCCGCAAGAACTATCCACAGAAACTGGATGTCACGGAACTCAGGCGGCAAAATCAAAGCCTGCCTCTACGCCAAAACTCGCAGTGGCCGAAGCGCCGATTCGCGTTAAACAAGACCGTTCGCGAGACGAATATCTAACCGATTTTGGTAAGGTGACATTGGTAGACCGCTATCTCCTCCCCGATGAAGTATACCAAGATATGTTTGCGCGCGTATCCGAATCTTACGCAGATGACCAAGCGCATGCGCAACGCCTTTATGATTATATGTCCAAGCTTTGGTTCATGCCGGCGACGCCTGTGCTCTCTAATGGAGGCGCAAAACGTGGCCTTCCAATTTCCTGTTTCCTTAATGCGGTGGATGATAGTCTCGGAAGCATTGTAAATGCATGGAACGAAAATGTATGGCTGGCCTCTAATGGCGGCGGCATTGGGACATATTGGGGCAATGTACGCTCGATTGGCGAGAAGATTGGCCGCGCCGGTAAGACATCAGGAATCATTCCCTTCATCCGCGTGATGGACAGCTTAACGCTCGCGATTTCTCAAGGATCACTACGCCGTGGCTCTGCCGCTGTGTATTTGGACGTCCACCACCCAGAAATCGAAGAGTTTCTCGAAATCCGTAAGCCAAGCGGTGACTTTAACCGTAAGTCTTTGAACCTGCACCACGGCTTGAACATCACAGATGAATTCATGATTGCCGTAAAAGACGGCACAGAGTTTGGCTTGCGCAGCCCGCATACGGATGAGGTTATCAAGACGGTTAATGCGCGTAAATTATGGCAAAAAATTCTTGAGATGCGCCTGCAAACAGGTGAGCCTTATATGGTGTTCTCTGACACGGTGAATGACGCTCTGGCGAAGCACCAACGTGATGCAGGCCTTAAAGTTCAGCAATCTAACTTGTGCGCCGAAATCATGCTTCCGACAGGTCTTGATAAATATGGCAAACAGCGCACAGCCGTTTGCTGTCTCTCGTCGGTTAATGCTGAGAAGTATGATGAGTGGAAGGATAATGAAGACTTCATCGAAGACATTATGCGGTTCCTCGATAATGTCCTTCAAGACTTCATCGACCGCGCGCCTGAGAGCATGAAGGACGCGCGTTATTCTGCGGCGCGTGAGCGCTCTGTTGGATTGGGCCTCATGGGCTTCCATTCTATGCTGCAAGCCAAAGGCATTCCGTTTGAGAGCGCCATGGCGAAATCTTTTAATAACCGTTTGTTCCGTCATATTCGCCGCGGCGCGGATGCAGCATCTGTGAAGCTCGCTGAAGAACGTGGAGCCTGTCCAGATGCCGAAGATATGGGTATCAAAGCACGTTTTTCACATAAAATGGCGGTTGCGCCTACGGCGTCTATTTCGATCATTTGCGGTGGTACATCGGCGGGTATCGAACCTATTCCAGCGAATATCTATACGCATAAAACGCTTTCTGGTTCTTTCACGGTAAAGAATAAACATCTCGAAGCTCTGCTGGAGAGTAAAGGTTTGAACAAGCCATCCGTTTGGACAAAAATTTTGGAAAATGAAGGCTCCGTTCAATTCATGGACGAGCTTGATGAGCATGAAAAAGAAACTTTCCGCACGGCGTTCGAGATTGATCAGCGCTGGGTGATTGAACATGCGGCCGATCGCGCGCCTTATATTTGTCAGGCACAATCGCTTAATATCTTTATCCCTGGTGATGTCGATAAGTGGGATTTGCATATGCTGCATTGGACGGCTTGGGAAAAAGGTGTGAAATCACTTTACTATTGCCGCTCTAAATCTGTGCAGCGGGCTGCTTTTGCGGGTGCAGAAGAGAGGGAGGAACTCTCAGAGGTTGAAAAATCTATGCAAGCGGCCGCCCCAACGGATTATGAGGAATGCCTCGCCTGTCAGTAGGGCGCGCTTGATTCATAAAGATTGATGGCGAGCGTAATAAATACGCTCGCGTACTTGCGCTCAAAAAAATCTGAAAATGTGATATATGTCACACTACATTCATAAAAACCGTGTTATAGGCTTATAAACTATATTGTGCTTTTATACAACTTGTTGGAGAGTTGTTAAGAAGCACAAATATTGAGAGAATGTGACCATGGCGTGCAATGTGACATTGTACAGAACTGAAAAGCTAGCCTCTGCGTATAGTGTACGTGGTATGGCACTTTCATGTACTATGTTGTACGCAGTATTTTTACCAGCGCAGGCGTTTGCGAATGATAACCCAAATGGGTCTCTTTCAAGTCCTAGTATTATTGCGCCAGTCCCAAGCTTAGACCGTGGTTTAGGACCACGTGCATCTGGCGGGGGTATTGATATTGGTAAAATGCCGATTGACCTTATTGGAAACGGGGGAGTCATTCTTGATTTGAATACAGACACTCTAAGCTGTTTTGGCGCTGAGGATATATGCCTTGCGCGTCAAGAAAAGCCTTTGGCAGTTGAATTTTCAACGCGCATTAAGAAGGCTAATCCAGATGGACTTGACCTAGAAGTTGTTCCTAATGCGGGTATGTCTTTTGACGAAGGCGCGAAAAGTGCCGCGCTCGGGGCGGTGGTGCGAATTGGTGATGATCTGCGTGGGCGGAATGTTGCATCAAACTCCTGGTATGTATTTGCGGGCGCGAATGCAGAAGCCCATGATTATTCATCTGAAAATACGAGCCGCCTTTCGCAGGGTGAATTTGGATTTCAAAACCGCGTGATTGTTGGTGATACCAAGGCGGGTATTGGTTACCGTATTGGCGATGCAGATGTGTCTTTGGGTTATTTTCACCGAGAGATTAACTCATACGATGAGGCTCCGGGCCTAGATAATTTCTCATCATCTGAAAACACAGCCGCGCTGTCTTTTACGTGGCGTAAATAAAACCTAGCGCTTCACGTGCCGCCTATGTTGTTTTTAATTTTTCAATGAGGTTCGGGCGGTTATTAAGCCAGTTTGATCGCGCAGAATAACTTGCTTCAACAGCCTTAATCTCGCCTTGTGTCATATCTGGCCGCCAGGCTTCAAAGATTAAAACTACGCGGCTATCCTTGGTTTTATTCCAGGCACTATGCTCAAAACTGTCATCAAACAGCATAGTTTCCCCTTTCTGCCAAATATGCTGTGTTTCACCCACACATATCGCGCAATCTTTTGACCTCGTGGTTTTGGGAATGATGAGGGGAAGGTGGGCAGTCACACGGCAATTGGCGAGACCAAAATGTGCAGGGATAGTGACGCCCGGGGCCAGAATTGAGAAGAATACTTCCATCGGGTTACCATTTTGCAAAACCAGCGGTGCAGATGAAAGAGCACTTAGGGTTCTAGGGAAATTTTCTGCAGCCTCTTGGGGGACGCCGTCTTTATATAGATGTACTGAGTTCCAAGATTTTTGCCCTTTTAGAGTTTGCCATTCGGGACCGAGTTGTGATTGCGCGGAAACATAGGGTGCGCCAACATCCGCATTTATGGCCATGGCGGCAAGGTATTCTTTGCGTATGTTATCGCAATGTGCATTGAGTGATTGTACCCAATCTATATTCTGCGTATCGAATATCTCTGTGTGGGGGAGATCCGGCACATAAAACATATGGGGTTTGGGACCCAGGGAATTATCGGGATATTTGACAGGGCCACTATGTGTTTGCGGCCAAATTGCACTTGTAATTCGCCCAGCGTTCTTTTGCTGCGCAATGACATGATCTTGCAATTGTGTGAATTTTTTACGGATTTCTCTATCCGCAAGCTGTGATGCGGTGCGCAGCCTTGCATCAATGCTGTTATTATATTGCGCTATGCGAATGATGGGGTTTTGGTCTGCGCAGGTGGATAAAAGAGCTAAGGCGCTTTCTTTATGGCCAAGCTGTAAAAGCGACGCGCCGAGCAATAAAGCGAGGGCCATATCATGTGGGTTCTCTTGCCAGCCGATTAAGGCATTATCATGCGCGATCTGCCAGTTTTTTTCGCCATAAGCTGTCAGGGCGTTGGTCACATAGACTTGTTTCATCATAAATATGGCAAAGCGCTTTCGTCCTGCGGCGTCAAGTCCCGTCAGGATTAACAGGAATTTTAAAGAATTTCCTGCTTCGCGACTTGTGAACGCTGGCTACTATATCTAGTGTGCCGTCAAAGTGATTTGCCTATATGTGGCAGATACGAGTCGTTTTCGGGGTGTATTATGGGTGATGTAGATTATATTAAGAAACCGGGCTCTGGCCTTCTGATTCCGTCGCATAGCTATAAGCCATTTCGTTATCCATGGGCGTATGATTTCTGGAAGAAACAGCAACAAGTTCACTGGATGCCCGAAGAAGTGCCTCTGGGTGAGGATTGTAAAGATTGGGCGACAAACCTAAATGACATTGAGCGTAATTTGCTGACGCAAATTTTCCGCTTCTTCACCCAATCTGATGTTGAGGTGAATGATAATTACATGGAGCGTTATGCGCGCGTGTTTAAGCCGACCGAAGTTAAGATGATGCTCTCGGCGTTTTCGAATATGGAAACGATCCATATCGCCGCCTATGCGCTCTTGCTTGAAACCATCGGCATGCCCGACAGCGAGTTTTCAGCCTTTATGGAATATGAGGCCATGGCGGATAAGCATAATTACATGCAGGAATTTGGCGTTGAAACCGACGCGGATATCGCGCGTACGGTGGCGATGTTTGGAGCGTTCACCGAAGGGCTACAGCTCTTCGCCAGTTTCGCCATGCTGATGAATTTCCCGCGCCTGAATAAAATGAAAGGCATGGGCCAGATTGTGACGTGGTCAATTCGCGATGAGAGCCTGCACTGTGAGGGTATGATTAAGCTCTATCACACTTTCGCCAAAGAAACGGGTTGTGTGACCAAAGCGGTTGCCGATGATATCGTTGATTGCTGTAAGACAGTGATTAAACTCGAAGATAAATTCATCGATTTGGCGTTTGAAATGGGCCCTGTTGAGGGCATGACATCTGAAGATATTAAGCAATATATCCGCTATATCGCCGATTGGCGCCTAGGGCAGCTTGGCTTGCCGAAAGTCTACGGGATTGAAGAGCATCCGCTGCCATGGCTAACGGAAATCCTGAACGGTGTGGAACATGCGAACTTCTTTGAGGCGCGCGCAACGGAATATTCCAAAGGCGCAACGCAGGGACAGTGGCATGGTGATGACGGTGTATGGTCACGCTTTGAGGGCCTAAAAGACCGTATTGGCGACGCCGTAAACTAAACGGCGTTCATCTGTTTCCATAAATAAAATTGGCCGTATTGCGGCTAATCCTCATTGCTATATTTAGGCCTTTTCATGACGCGTATTTTTGATTTTAAAACCATTCGCAATTTCCGTGATTTCGGAGATTATGAAAATCAGGATGGCCGTAAGGTGAAAGCGCGCAAGCTGTTTCGTACAGGACATTTAGCGGATTTAAACACAGACGAACTAGCAGCCATTAAAGCACTAGAGATTTCTTTGATTATGGATTTGCGCCATATGCCAGAACGGCAGCGCCAACCAAATAAATGGACAGCTGGAGATGATGTAACGATCATTGAATATCCTGACAAAGAGGGCGATCCATCCGAGAAAATTGCGCCGCATGAAGCCTTCATGCAAAACGATCTAAAGACGCCCGAAGATGCGCGCCATTACATGCGCGGCTCTTATCGTCAGCGCCCGCATGATCCAGGCTTTGTGTCAAATTTTTCGCAAACTTTGAAATATATGGCGGCCACGGGCGAGCCGATCTTGATCCACTGCGCGGCGGGGAAAGACCGTACGGGAACACTGGCGGCGGTGATCTTATCTAGCCTCGGCGTGGACGCGGATACTATCATGAAAGATTATATGCTGACGATGGAGGCTGTTGATATTGATGCTTTTTTAGAGCCTGCCTCTAAATTCATGTCGCAAAAATTTGAACGAACCATCAGCGCAGAAGCGCTGCGCCCGCTCTTTGGCGTTGAACCCGGTTTCCTAGAGCAATCCCTTGAGGCGATTGGCGATATGGATAGCTATATTGAGACGACGCTAAAGATCACGCCGGAAGAACGCCGCGCTTTGGCGAAACATTATCTGGTTTAGATCGTTTATCCTGTTGTTGTGCTTGCGGTACAACTCACATTTAAAGCCGCATCAGCTGTGCACATAAATGTATTATTGCCACCTTCGTCAAATGGTAAAACAGATGAAACGCGAGGTTTTAAAATGAACTCTTCGTTTAATGTGACATTATTCATAAATTTGAATGTCGTTGGTTCATAGTTGTAATTTACGCGTGATATAATGGCGCCCGAGGTTGAACTAATAAGGGCATCATCGATATCGGCTGAATTATATGTTTCTGGACCGGATGTAATGGCTGAGCCAAGGCGTGCGTATCCAATTCGTTCTCTTGTACCGTCTGTAAGTTCCCGGTAGCTTGAAAGTTCAATTGTTGCAAATTGTCTGCGCGCCGGATTAATTTGCATTACAGCTAAAGAAGCCTCTAAAATATCTTCCATATCAGCACGGTTTGTTACAGGGGCTTGTGTTAAAAGGTCTCCAGCAACATTCGTTGAGTGCGATACATTTCTACTGGCTCCAATTGCCATAGAAATTTCTGCGAGACCAAAATATATAGCGATCATGATCGGTGCAATGAATGCAAATTCAATGGCAGCAACACCTTGCGTGTTTTTTGCAAAATGGCGCATGATTTTAGGAGAAAACTCCAGAACTTTTGACGGATTCGGAAATTTATATTTCATTTTCTGGCTCATAAGCATAAATTTCACCTCAACATCCACCTGGGAAAGGTTCGTTTCTAAAAGCCGTTGTTGCCGAAATAAGGCGCGTATTTCCTGGCATATTGGCTAAGCGCGTGTAGGTTCCAGGCAAGCTTAATGGGTGGTAATATTCGGCGCGCACGACCACGACTGCGCGTGCGGGTGTGTTCACATATGTATTTGGCGGAAGACCCGGATCATCTGGATCGTTTGGATCAGGCTCTGGGGGAGGCGAATCAGGTAACATATCTGGCTCAAAGTCACCCGAAGGTGAGGTGACTACATCAAGGCGCAACCGTGCTTCACAATTCCCTAAACTCCCCATCTTTTCGCATACAAGCGCTTTGAACTCTTCTCCGGTGCCGCATGTTTGCTGGAATTGCCCTGTTCTAATCTGCCGGGCACTATCGGTCATTGCATGATTCATGGTTGTGCTGATTAAAAATGTAATTCCAAGCTCTATAATGGAAAACATCAACATAAAAAAAGGTACGCACAATATACCAAACTCAAGTGCTGTAGCGCCTTGAGCGTTCTTTTTATAACGATCGTATGTTTTGAAAAGGTAATTCGTAAACAACCGCATGATTCAAATCCTAAGTAATAGCTACTTTGCTATTTTAGGTGGGAACCGTTAATATACAGCCAAAATATAACCTTAATTAAATATGAACTATCTTCGCGTGTAACTAGTTGTACGTTGCGTTGATGGACCACCTTGCATGGGCGGGCTCGTAAATTTACCGCTGGCAACATCATTTTTTATAGGTTTTTGCTGACCCGTGTTATTTTTCACAAAACTCGGTTCATCACCCAATTGAGGTGAGGCAAGGCAATAAGGCGCGCAACTATATGTTTCACGTCCTTTGCCGATATTGTGAACGCGAATGTTTCCACTATTAGGTGAATTGGTAACTTGAACATTCGCATCCATCATAGTGTGCCCATTCTTGTCTAGGATTATGAGGTTGGTTTCACCGTAACTTCTACCAACAACAAAAATGATATTGCTAGAATGGATGGATACATCTGCGATAGAGGTGTTTCCAATTAACACAGCTGAAGCAGCAGAAGGAAGTCTGACGATCTCTGTCTTATTCAGATCAACGCTGTAAGTTGCATTGGATGCTGATGCTGTAGATACAGATGTAAAAACAGCTAAGGCAAAACCAAGCAAATATGACTTTGTAGATATGGGCAAGATAATATTCCTCATGACTCATTTAGATAAGGCATAAGCGCAGGTGGTGAACGAAGTCTTTACAAAAGGAGTATAGAGCTTTTTTTCTTCATAATGAATTAACTATAACTGCGTCTACAATCGTAATTTCAGTTGTATTCGTGAGTGGGTTGTAAATTCATAAAATCTTTACCACGATGTTTAAACGCTTAGTAATTCCCCTTTCGTATAAGCGCTTCATCAGGGAAATCCCTGTCGGGAATATTCCCTTAAACAATTAGCAAACGTGGGAGTATGCTATGAAAAACTTGATGACACGCTTCATTAAAGATGAATCTGGTGCAACAGCTATTGAATATGGCCTAATTGCAGCTTTGATTGCTGTAGCCATGATTACAGGTGCAACAGCTATCGGTGATGGTCTTAGCACTACATTCAATAATATTGCTGGTGAAATCTCTTAAATTATAAGAGTATAATCTAGATTATATTGACGAAAAGGCTGCTCTTAACGAGTGGCCTTTTTTGTTTATTTAATCAATCAAGCAAGGTGCTATTAACATAGCTTTGTTAGCATGAGGCCAATTTGGAGATTATGTCATGTTATTAACTGCTATCATCGCATTTATCTTTGTAGCCACGATGCTAATGGCAGCCATACGTGACGCTTCAACAATGACTATTCCCAACTGGATTAGCCTGGTTCTTCTAGGAGCCTTTGTGCTTTGCGTGCCCTTCGCGTGGCAAGGTTGGCCAACTTTAAGTGAACATATTGCTGTAGGCATAACGGTTTTCGCCATAGGTTTCATAATGTTTGCGCTTGGCTGGTTTGGCGGTGGTGATGCAAAACTTATGGCTGCAACTGCCATTTGGTGGACTTGGCCAGATCTTATGCTTTATCTTGTTTACACCACGGTTGCTGGCGGAGTTTTAGGCGTTTTGATTTTATTATGCCGTAAATTCTTACCTGCACGTATTATAACGTCATCTTGGGTATATCGTCTGCTCAAAGACGAAACTAAAATGCCTTACGGTTTAGCGCTTGCATTTGGCGCGTTAACGACCCTTCCTCAAAGCGATATTTTCAAGTTTGCTGCTGGAATTGGCTAAATTCGTTAACACTTTATTTGCCTCAGATTCGTAATGTTAACCATGCATTATTGATTAACGCGCACATTTTCCGAAATGCGTGCCGTGTGAGGTAATATGGACACTAAAAGAGTTGCGCTTGTGGGGGGGCTGATTGTCCTTGCTATTGTTGTGTTTACACAAGCAAAAAAGATGGGAACACCTGCGAAAACCGTGGCTGCTCCTGTGAAAACTATTGTTGAAAAAGTTGCTTATAAACAGGTCCTTGTTGCCACTGGGGATATTCCGTTTGGGAGTCGCTTAACTGCGTTAAATATGCAATGGAAACAATGGCCTGCGGAAGCCATGTCCCAGGAGTTTATTAGTCAAAATGATCGTCCTAATGCTATTGAAAACCTTAGTGGCGGGGTTGTGCGTTCGGCTGTATTTGCAGGTGAGCCCATCACAGACCGTCGTTATGTGAAACCAGGCACACAAGGTGTTATGGCCGCATTGATTCAAGATGGCATGCGGGCTGTCACGACAGAAATTTCAACCGAATCAGCTGCGGGTGGTTTTATCCAACCAGGTGATAATGTTGACATCATTTTAACGAGTCAGATGCCTAGAAACCCAACTAATCGTTCGTCGATCTCTTCGAAAATGTATAAATCTGTTACAATTTTCGAAAATATTAAAGTTTTGGCTATTGACCAAACCTACAATGTTGGACCGGATGGTGGTGCAAGTGTTATTGGTCAAACCGCGACGTTTGAAATGACGCAAGCTGATTCTGAAACCTTGCAAGCGGCTGCTGCGTCTGGTGATCTCGCGTTAACTTTGCGTCCTCTTATGTCGTCTCATGACCGTAAGCGGCCCAGCCAGAGTAAATCAAAATTAAATTTCAGTGAAGATTCCAGTCAAACTTTGGCTGTTTATCGGAGTGGTCATCCGACGCAAGTCGCGATTAAAGGACAGTAAGATGCTTTATAGACCGAATATACAGCACATGTTTAAATGCGGGTTATTCGCAACAGTTGCGATGGGTTGTGCGTTATCTGCCCAAGCTAATTCGCGTTCTTATAGTCAAATCATGCCAGATACAGGAAATAGTATCACCATTCGTGAACCAGGAATGGGACAAAATTCACGCTCGGTTGTATTGCCCTTTTCGAAATCAACAGTTGTTGAATTAGAATCCGAAGTTTTGGATGTCATTGTATCTAATCCAGACATTGTCGAGGCTATGATGCATACGTCGCACCGCGCTGTTTTGGTGGGTAAAACCCCTGGGCAAACCAATGCGTATTTCTATGACCATAGTGGCCGAGAGCTTTTGAATTTAGAAATTCGGGTGGAACGAGATATTAATGGCCTAAAAACCCTCATTACTGAACATGCGAGTGAGGCAAATGTCGAAGTTAAAGCCGTAAATGACAATATCTTATTGACGGGCACTGTGCCAAATGCAGCGATAGCTAATCGTGTAGAGAGTTTGGCGGAATTATGGCTTGATGAAACGACCCCCTCACAAGGTGAAGGCAAAGTCGTGAATTTGATGTCTGTATTAGGCAAGGATCAAGTGCTTCTAAAAGTACGGATCGTGGAAATGCAACGATCTATTACGAAACAAATGGGCATTAATCTGAACGCGATTGGTAAGCTTGGTGATTCTACAGTGTCTCTTATTAGTAATGCTGCCTTACAGACGGGTGCGGGATTTTCGGGCTCTGGAACGTTTAAGAACACTTCAGGCGGTGCACTCAGTGAATTAGGATTGGGATTGCAAGCTTTAGAACGTGTTGGGCTCGTTAGAACTCTCGCGGAACCAACGCTTTCTGCCGTATCAGGTGAAACGGCGAATTTTCTTTCCGGCGGCGAATTCCCGATGCTAACGAATGTCTTTTTTGACGAATCTGGCCGTCTGCAACGAGAGTTTGAATATAAGCCTTATGGCGTTTCACTTGGCTTCACACCCGTTGTACTAAGTGAAGGGCGGATATCCTTGAATATATCCACTGAAGTGTCTGAGCCAACAACAGAAGGCTCGTTTGAAACGGGCGGTGACGGTTCTGATATTTTAGGGCTACGCGTTAGGCGAGCAAATACTGTGGTCGAATTACCAGCGGGTGGTAGCATGGTTATTGCGGGACTAATTCGTGAAGAAAGCCGTCAAGCCATCGACGGCACACCAGGTCTTAAAAATATTCCAGGGCTTGGGGCGGCATTCAGAAATAGAGATGACCTAACGAGTCAACAAGAGCTCGTAATAATTGTCACGCCGTATTTGGTCGACCCAACGCATCCTGACAAATTACAAACACCGCTTGATGGTTTTGTTCCTACGGATGACAGGACAGCTTTGTTACTCGGGCGGCTTAACAAAGTTTATAAAAACGATGGGGCGAAAATTACAAACAAAACACTGCCTGGCCCCTTCGGCCATGTTGTGGATTAGAGGAGCACATGAAAAATTTTAAATTATTCATTGCGGTAGGAATGAGCGCGTTGACGTTGAGTGGATGTTTGTCTGGAAAGTCCAACCGTCCTGCCATCCCGTCCCCAAATAGCCAACCTATTGAGATCTCTGAATCTGTTGAAAGATTAGAGCTTCATACGCGCACAAATGGACTTAGCCTTTCTGAACGGGATGCGAATGCTGTTAGTGAATTTGTATCAAATTACGGTCGTTATGGGGATGGTCCGCTTATTGTAAATATTCCTGCGCCTCTGGCCGGTGGTCTTGGTGTACACCAAGCGCAGTCCATGTTGCATCAAGCGATGATGAGAATGGGAATGCCGAATAAACAAGTCAGCATTGAAACTTATTTCCCATATATCGGGGCTCCGGCGCCTGTTGTTGTGTCATACAAGCGCCTTAAGGCCGAGATACAAGATTGCCGGACACTTGGAAATATGATGTCAACAGCTTCAAATCGGCCTTATGATGGTTTCGGTTGCGCTTATCACTCAAACCTCGCAGCAATGGTTGGTAATCCAAGGCAGTTCTTAGAGCCATATTCTATGGGGGCTCCTAATGCAGAACGCCGTAGAGTTATTTATGATAAATATATTGAAGGTGAAAACCCTGCATCCGCACAGCCTGACAGGCAAGAAAACTCATCTACAGAAAACTAGACACATGATTATGTTCGCGCAGAAATACTATAAATACCTGGGGTCAACTGGAATTTAAAAATGTCATACCCAAATTCAAATCCCAACGCCGCCCCGCCTCCAGCCCAAGGAGGAAGCGCTCCGCGTCCCATGCCGCAAGCTGTTCCAGGACAAAGGTTGGCACCTATTCCAGGACAGGCGCCTTTGCCAATGCAACAACCAATGCATGCTGCGCCTCCGCCACTTGCTGCGCCTATGCCGCACCAAACTCAGCGTAGACAGGCTATGCCACCGCAACATATGCAACAACACATGCCGCCGCAGCAAAGAATGGCGCAACGTGCCCCAACAGCTGCCCCGCCCGTCATGTCTGCTCCGCAAGAAACATTGCAGCGGGAAGGCGGAGCTAAGGCATTACCTGCTATATCTATTCATGCATTTTGCGATCGCCCAGAAACGGCTGGCGCTATTAATCAAACCCAAAATGATTGGCGCATGAAGCGTACTAATTTATCGATCTATATGGGCGGATTACCTGCGGCTATTGAGTTTTATCATAAGGAAAGTACGCCAGGTTTAATTTTGATCGAAAGCGGTATGCGCGGTCAGGAACTTTTCTCTCAACTAGAGCAACTTGCTTCTGTATGTGATGAGGGAACCAAAGTTGTTGTGATTGGAGCAATGAACGATATTCGCCTCTATCGACAATTAATTGATAAAGGCGTGAGTGACTATCTTGTTCCGCCATTGAATTCCGTAAATATTATTCATTCTCTTCAAGATCTTTATTCCGATCCTGAAAGCCCATTTTCAGGGCGCGTCGTGGCATTTTTTGGTGCTAAAGGCGGCGTGGGGTCTTCGACATTAGCGCATAATATTGCATGGTCTCTTTCTGAACGCATTGGTCAGGAAACAGCCTTAGTAGATATGGATGCATCATGGGGCACAACAGGGTTGGATTTTGCTTATGATAATAGCCAAGGCCTTGAAGAGGCATTAGCCGAACCAGAACGTTTAGATGAGGCCTTATTAGACCGTTTTATGCTGCGTCATACATCTCGACTATCAATCCTTGCAGCTTCCGGCACTCTAGGCGGAGAGACAGTCACAAGTCCTGAAGCATATGAAGCCGTTGTCGATGTCGTCAGAAGTGTAAGCCCTATCACAGTGTTGGATATGCCGCACTATTGGTCGGAATGGACGAAAAGTATATTAATCTCCAGTGATGAAGTTGTCATTACAGCTACGCCAGATTTGGCGAGTCTGCGCAACGCGAAAAACTTGATAGATTTCCTACGGGCGAAACGTCCAAATGATATAGATCCAATACTCATTTTGAACCGCACAGGGGCTTGTAAAGTTAATGAAATTTCTGTGAGAGATTTCGCAGCGGCTGTAGGGCTAGACCCAGCCGTTACGATAGGTTTCGATCCAGACACATTTACGGAAGCTGCTAATGATGGGAAAATGTTAGCAGAATTAAAAGCAGGCGCTGCACATGTTGGCGGTCTTGATTACCTGGCAAATCGGCTCAAGACTGGGAAATACCAAAACGCACCAGCCTCTATGTTGAGTAAGAAAAATATTATGAGCCGTATGCCAAGCGGTGGCAGTAAGTCTCTTTTGTCGAAATTGACGAAAGGCATGGGCTGATGTTTGGTAAACGTTCTACGGGTCCCGCAGCTCTTAAAGCGCCCCCAGTAACGACAGCGGCAGCTAAGCCTAAAGTCGAGGCCCCTGCACCCGTACAATCGACTCCCAAAGCGCCGCAGCCTGCACCTGCGCGAAATAATGGATCGGAAGCTTATTACGAAACGAAAGCCACCATTTTTAATGCGTTGTTTGAAACGATTGATGTTTCTGCTCTTGCTGGCATGGAGCCAGAAAAAGCGCGTGAAGAAATTAGAACCATTGTTGATGAAATTATCGCAATTCGGAATGTACGACTTTCTGTTTCGGAACAAAATCAACTTATTGTCGAAATTTGCGATGACATTTTAGGCTATGGCCCACTAGAGCCGCTTTTGGCCCGTGATGATATCGCCGATATTATGGTCAATGGTGCGAAACATGTTTTCATTGAAACCAATGGCAAAATGCAGAAAACAAATATTCGTTTCCGCGATAATCAGCAATTGATGAATATCTGTCAACGTATCGTGTCCCAAGTTGGCCGTCGCGTTGATGAAGCCAGCCCTATTTGTGATGCGCGTCTTTTGGATGGTTCACGTGTGAATGTTATTGCGCCGCCTCTTTCTATTGATGGCCCCGCACTTACCATTCGTAAATTTAAAAAAGACAAGCTTACGCTTAATGATTTGGTTGGGTTTAATTCAATCTCACCAGCGGGTGCTCGTGTGCTCGAAATTATCGGCGCCTGTCAATGTAATGTTGTTATTTCTGGCGGTACGGGTTCAGGTAAAACGACTCTGCTAAATTGTTTAACTGGATTTATCCATCCCGATGAACGTATCATTACCTGCGAAGATGCAGCCGAGCTCCAACTCCAGCAACCTCATGTGGTGCGCCTTGAAACACGCCCGCCGAATTTGGAGGGCAAGGGTAAGATTACAATGTCAGACCTTGTGAAAAACTGTCTGCGTATGCGACCTGAACGGATTATCGTGGGTGAAGTACGTGGCCCTGAAGCGTTTGATCTCTTGCAGGCCATGAACACAGGTCATGACGGTTCAATGGGAACGCTTCACGCCAACTCGCCGCGCGAAGCCCTTTCGCGTCTTGAATCTATGATCACAATGGGCGGCTTTGCGCTGCCGATGAAAACCATCCGCGAAATGATTACGGGGTCTGTCGATGTTATCGTCCAAGCGACACGTCTACGCGATGGGTCTCGCCGCATTACGAAAATTACCGAGGTTTTAGGTATGGAAGGCGATGTTGTTGTGACGCAAGACCTGATTACTTATGAGATGGACGGTGAGGACGCAGAGGGTAAAATCATAGGAACTCATAAATCTACGGGAATCGCGCGTCCAGCATTCTGGGATCGAGCGCGTTATTTTAATCTTGAAAAACAACTCGCTGAAGCGCTTGACGAAGCAGGTAGTTAACCATGGATAGCCTCATTCTTCCTCTTGCATTGGCTGGTATGGTGATTTTATTTGGCATGCTATTATTGGATGGCGGTGGCAATAATACCCAAAAAAGAGTCGCCACACTTTCCGCTCGCGCCGGAGAAGAAAAAAAGGGATTTTTTGATTTCCTGAAACCAAATGATGCTTCTGGACGTAGACGGCTTATTGAAGACTCTCTCTCTAATCTTGAAGAAGACGCTAAGAGTAAAAAAAAGAAAGAGAAGTCACTTCAATCACGTCTTATTCAAGCTAATACTTCAATGCCGCCGGCACAGTTTATTTTAATTAGTGGTGGGCTTGCTTTTACCTTTGGCTTTTTACCATTATTATTAGGAATAGATTGGCGCATGTGTGTTGGCCTCGCAATTGGTTTCGGCGTTGGACTACCGCGTTGGATATTAAGCTTTATGATTGGACGCCGCCAAAAAGCATTCATTGCCAATTTTGCAGATGCAATGGAAATTATCGTGCGCGGTGTTCGTACGGGATTGCCATTAGGTGACTGTCTTAAAATTATCGCCCATGAAGCGCCAGAGCCTGTGAAGAGTGAGTTTCAACTTGTTGTCGAAGGTGAGCAAGTTGGCGTCCCGATCGATGTTTGTTTGCGCCGCATGTATGAGCGTATGCCTCTTTCTGAAGTGAATTTTTTTGCTACGGTTTTAAATATTCAACGCTCCACTGGTGGTAATTTGGGCGAAAGTCTTGCCAACCTTGCAAAGGTTTTACGGGGACGAAAATTGCTACGTGAGAAAATTAAAGCTCTTGCTGCTGAGGCGAAAATGTCTGCGATTATTATCGGTGTTTTGCCGCCGGGGGTTATGATGATTATATCTGTGGTTTCCCCTGATTACATGACTGAACTCTATACAACTCCAACAGGCCATAAGGCACTTATGTTCGGTGTGTGTTCAATGGCCTTTGGTATTTTTGTCATGCGTAAAATGATTAACTTTAAAGTTTAAGGACCAGCAGAGATATGAATGCCGAATCCATTGCTTTATTTCAAACAGCGCTTTACGCCGTAGTAGCCCTACTCGTTGTCGGAACTGTTTATACAGTTCTATCTCCATTTTTTGAGGGTAACGATCTCAAAAAACGTATGGGGTCTGTTGCATCGACACGGGATGATTTGCGTCGATCGCGTATGGATGAATTAAACCGTTCGGATGCTTTACGTAGTAAGGATGGTACAAATTTTGTTAAAAATGCAGTTGAGAAACTTAGTCTCGAACGTTTATTAGAAGCTTCAGATTTGAGAGATAAACTTGCGCAGGCAGGTTTGCGCGGACAGAGACCATTATACATATTTTATTTTATGAGGCTTACCCTACCAATGGGGTTTGGGTTTTTAGGGCTCGTTTTTCTTATAGGTTTGAATATTGGTGACCATACGCTCATGCAGCGTGTTAGTTATACTATCTTTGGTGTCGCAATTGGGTTTTATCTCCCAGCAATTTTTCTAAAAAGTAAAGCAACGTCGCGTCTCAATGCAATTATGCCACATTTTCCTGATGCATTAGACCTTTTGTTGATCTGTGTTGAATCTGGTATGTCTGTGGAGCTCGCTTTTGGGCGTGTGGCTGAGGAAATGGGAGATAGTTCGGCGGAGCTTGCAGAAGAGTTTTCGTTGACAACAGCTGAGCTATCTTATCTCCAAAGCCGCCAGCAAGCGTTTGAAAATTTTGCGCGCCGTAATAACCATGTCGGAATTAAATCTGTGTCTACAGCCCTGATTCAGGCTGAACGTTACGGTACGCCGCTTGGTGAAACCTTGCGCACACTAGCCGATGAAAACCGCCAAATGCGGGTACTTTTGGCAGAGAAAAAAGCGGCGGCTTTGCCAGCAAAACTTACGGTTCCAATGATTATCTTTTTCCTACCCGTGCTTTTCGTCGTCATTCTTACGCCGGCGGCTATGCGTTTAGGTGGAGCTCTTTAGAGCATATAGAAAGCCATAGGCTTATAGGCGTAAGGGATTTCAAATCGTAACGTCACATGTCCCAAGCCAGCGAATATATAATTTTTAGTGAGATCGCGTAATAAATATAAGCGGTTTATCCTAAAACAGGATGATATATTCGGCGAAGAATTGTTTTAACGACGACGAGCGGGTCCACGCCGCAACTGCGGAGGGGAGCTATAAGGCGTAGGGTTTACATACTGTTGCTGCATGGGCTGAGTGTAAGTGGGAGCATTATACACAGGTTGTGAAGGCGCTGTTTGTGGAGCCGCAGATGATTGTGACGGATAGCTGGGTTGCAACATACTAAGGCGTTCTGTCGGGTGCGTATACGGATTATAACCATAAGCCGATTTCGGTCCTACTGAATTTGCAATATCCGTTAAGATTGACCCAGAGGGTACGCTTTCGCCTTCGCTAATAATAGCTTTGCGACCTTGGCTTTGTTGTATGGCAGCCCGCGCTGCGTCAGAAGCTGATTGGAAGTTTTGTGCTTGCATTTTTGGTTGCGTAGGGGGCGTATATTGCTGCGTAGTTTGGGACTGAGTGGAAGCCGCGCGTTGATAAGGTCTTTGCGTTGGCGCGGGCGCAATAACAGGAGTCGAAGGCTTGCGCCAAGTGTTATGCTGAGCTTGTCCATAATTCGCAGATGATGATGTGTTGGCCTGAGATGCTGGTGGTGTTTTGCCTTGTAGGTCTAAAATCAATGCAAGATTTTGTTTCACGCCGATGCCAGCCCCCGGAATAGACACGGCTTGGCGTAGCCACTTTTCAGCAGTTTGAGGGTCACCAGACAAAGCATAACTGAGACCCATATTCGCAAGTACATTGGGATCATTGGGTGTGATGTTGAGGGCGCGTTCGTAATATTTACGGGCTTCAACATAATTTTCACCTTGATCTAAAGCGGCGCCCATGAGTGACCAAAGACGCGCATATTGTGGCGTAATTTTCAGTCCGTCAGAGAGTGGTTTAATTGCTTCATCCCCTCGTTCGCTTGCGACTAAAGCGGCGGCATATTCTGCGGTTAAATATGGATCGCGCGGGTAAAGTGCTCGGGAGGTTTGTGCAATTTCTATGGCGCGTCCAGGGTTGCCCATTTTGCGCACAGATGCCGCGAGTTTAATCGCACTCTCAAGGTCTCCGGGGTTTAGCTGATATTCACGAGACCAAAATGTCGCCTGCGCCAATGTGTTTTGCGTCGCGATATTATCGCGCATTTCGCGGCTAGCGGGTTGATATTGACCAATATCCATTTGGTTGACGAGAGATTGTTCTTGCTTGGTATAGCCTTTAGCTATGCTACATCCGCCCAGCATGGCTGTAGAGAGGGCAAGAGCTGCGCCATCCCGTAGCCATTTTGTTTTTTTTGGCGTGTTTATAGACCCAAAAGTCTTCATGCCGAGCCTCATGCTTGTTTCAAACGCAATCTCGGTTGCGCCGTGCTAAGATTTCGTTAACATTCGTAAACATAGACAGTTAATACTTAGTAACTTTATCATTTCCTTAGGGCCAGCTGGTGCGGGGAAAGCTGGGGTTGCAACGTTTAACATTTACACGATTTAAAAGAGATTTATGGCCCTTTGTTTTACGACCGCCGCAGCGCTTGCTGACGATATCCCCCCCATTCAAATTGATATTTGCAGGCCTAGCGAATGGGAGGCATTGCAGGCAAGTTTGACGCCGCCGCAAAGTAAATTTGCGCAAGAAAGACGTTTCACGGGCGAGGCTGGCCAAAAGCTACGTCTGCCTGATGCGACCGGCGAGATCACGCGCGTTCTCTTTGGCGCAGGCGGCGCAGAAGGCGATACGCATGGCCCGATACTACTCGGAAGTCTCTCGCGTTTTCTGCCCCAAGGCACCTATAAAATCGCCAGTCAACCCGCAGATTGGCCTGCGCCTCTCGCGGCGATGGGCTGGGGGCTTGGCGCCTATAAATTTGATACATATCTCAAAGATAAATATATGCCGCCCGTTTTAGTGTTGGACGCGATCCATAATCCCAAAGAAACAATGGCGCTCGTTGGGGCGGTTCATTTTGGGCGCGATCTTATTAATACGCCTGCGGGGGATATGGGGCCTGTGGCCTTGGGCCAAGCCGCGCAAGATTTAGCGGCCCGTCACGGCGGCAACATACGCATGACGGTTGGCGAAGAGCTGCTCTCGCAAAATTACCCTATGATCCATGCCGTCGGACGCGCTGCCCATGAAGCGCCTCGCCTTGCGGAAATTGAATGGGGTGATCCTTCGCACCCGCGCCTTGCGATTATTGGTAAAGGTATCACATTTGATACGGGCGGCGTGAATATCAAAAGCGCGTCCAGTGCACGGCTTATGAAGAAAGATATGGGCGGCGCGGCCCATGCGCTTGCGCTGGCGGATATGATTATGGCGATGAATTTACCGATCCGGCTGCATGTCTTGGTGGCTATTGCAGAGAACGCCGTCTCTGCGGGGGCCTATCGCCCCGGCGATATTCTCTCAACCCGCGAAGGCCATACGGTAGAGATTGATAATACCGATGCCGAAGGACGTCTTGTTCTGGGTGATGCGCTCTCTCGCGCAGCAGAGGACGTGCCTGTCTTGATGATCGATTTCGCGACCCTTACGGGTGCAGCCCGCGTGGCCCTTGGCCCGACATTGCCGCCCTATTTCAGTAACCGCGATACGCCTGTGGCCTCTGTTGTAGCAAGCGCAAAACGAGAGCATGATCCGCTTTGGCATATGCCGCTCTGGCAGCCCTATAATGCCCTGCTAAGTTCGCCAATTGCGACGATGAAAAATGCGGGCGGAAGTTTTGCGGGTTCCGTAACGGCGGCCTTGTTCCTAGAACGGTTTGTGAAAAAACGGCCGTGGATGCATTTGGATGTTTATGGCTGGAACCCAAATTCACAGCCCGGCCATCCGGCAGGCGGAGATATGTTCGCGCTGCGCGGTCTATATCACTGGCTGAAAGCTGGCGGCTTAGGCGGAGACTTTTCGTCCTAATTTTAACCGTGCTAACGTTTTGAGAGCGATCAATAATAACTTGTGTAAACCATAGCTCAATAGGAGTGTCACGGGAAGATTGACAAGGGGGAGTGTCCAGCGATCAAGTTCAGGAAAAGTTGCAAATAATATCTGCGAGACTGGCCAGTTGATAATGTAAATTCCTATGACAAAATTCGGCCAGTTGTTAAGCCATGATAGCTTGATTGATGAGGACATCATTGTGACCCATGCAAGATACGTCCAAAAGCCATATACCGCTATTTGGCTTAAGAGTTTCCATTCCATGTAAAAATAACTGATCGTGCCAAAGCCTAAGAAAGCCGATAAAATTAAAATATTTGCAATCAACGTCCGTGGCATCATTTCCCTATAAGCCCATACGGTCATTCCTATGAGGAAGGGGTAAGAAAAACTTAATACAAGTAAAGCTGGTGGAAATATGGATATACTGCGTTGCGTTGATAGATAGTTTCCAATTATGTGGAACAAAACGGCTAATGCCGCCGCAAGTAAAATAAGAAAGCGGTATTTGAAGGCTTTTAAAAAATCGCCTATAATTACGAAAATATATAAAAGTACCCCATAGCGAAATGTCCAGATAGCGCCTTGGATGAGGGATGTATAAAGAGCGTCATCTAATAAGCCTGGCAGAGGAACTCCTGGCGAAATACATAAAACTGTTAAGAGAAAATATTTTCCAAGTTGAATTGATGTGCTTAGAGAACTCTCCTCTGTTTGACACATTATCGGATAGATAAATACGACAACACAAAAAGTGACAATTAAAAGAGGCAAGGTGGTGCTTTTTAATCTGGACTTCACAAAATTCCATTTGTTATGATTTTTGTCCAAACTTTTTAAGGCTAAAAACCCGGAGAAAAAAAATAAAATTTGAATAGCAGCGATACTGGGTTGAACGCCCAAAAAAGTTAAAGACTCAATTTTATCTGGCCCAACAGGCATGGTCGACGCATAGCCAAATGCAAGTGCTAGTGCTGTTATAATGCGTACAGCGTTTAGCCTTTGCAAATATGCGCCTGGCTCCATCTTCTCATCCATCACGTTACTTTCGTGCTGCATATCATTCACGCTTGTGCTTTTGCTTAGTTCATTACGTCAAAAGTCTTAAAATTTACTACAAAAATGGCGATTTTCACACCACACCCCTTATTTGAGGCACGCAAGGACTTGACCAAAGAATCGTCTCTGTGCGAATCATGGATACAAGATGATTTGTTTTTATGTACAGCTTTGGATTTCGCAGGTGGCAGTATGAGCGCGCCTTACCCAAAACGCGTGCACTCAAGCCGAGGATATAATACGCCGCCCTCGCGGATGAATAATCGTGACGCGCTCGCATTATGGCACCGCGTGACATTAGAAACAGTTCTCAGCGAGACGCCTGATTTGACAACGCGCCAATTGGCCTTGATGACCACAGTTTACCTAGAGGTTGGCCCGCATACGGTGCGTTCTTTGGCGGAGGCGCTGAATGTGACCAAGGCTGTGATTACGCGCGCGCTTGATACGCTCGAGAGTTATCACTTCGTGGAGCGCGGGCCGGATTATCGCGATAAACGTTCGATCATCATCAAACGCACGGCGCGCGGCTCGACCTATCTGACGCAATTTGCAGAGACCATCCGCCAGCATAGTAAATTAGGCCAAATCGCGCCTGTCGCGGCGTAAGCCCCTAATGGCATCTTCCGCTTCGGATAAGCTTGATCCGCGTGTCCGCATATTACCCAAAGATTTGCCCTGTTTGGAAACTCTATCGGTCCAAGAAGCGGTAACGGGCGTTTACCAATCCCCAAGCGAGATATCCAAAATCGAAACACAGCTTTTATTTGGGCATAGGTTTCAGGTGTATAAGCGAGACGGCGAATGGCTTTGGGGGCAAGCGGTGTCACCAGTGCCAAATTCCCCCTTTGCAGGTTATGTTGGCTGGGCGCTGGCGAAGGCTTGCGGCGCACCCGAAACTGCTGCGGCACTTGAGCATAAAATCATCAGCCTAAAAGCGCCCGTATTTTCGCAGGCCGATATAAAAAGCCCTATCCATAAAATCTTGCCGCTTGGGGCATTGCTATCTAGCGTCGAGGTAGACGGACAATTTGTGAAAACCTCATTGGGCTTTATCCACAAAAACCATATTGCCCCGATATACCGCCATATGAGTGGCACTGATTTTGTAAAAATCGCCGAAGCTCATATGGGGCTGCCCTATATTTGGGGTGGTATCAGCACGGATGGACTGGATTGCTCTGGACTTGTTCTAACGTCTTTGCGCGCCATTGGTGATGACGCCCCGCGTGATGCTGATATGCAAGAGGCGCAATTAGGGGAAAGCGTGTTACCAGACGAGGGATTAAAGCGCGGAGACTTAATCTTCTGGCCCGGTCATGTTGGGATCATGCAAGACGAGGAAACGATGATCCACGCCAATGCCCATCATATGCGCGTGCAATCTGAGCCCTTAAAAGAGGCTACTTCGCGTATTGGAAGTATTCAAAAAATAAAGCGCCTGATATAATCAAGCGCTTTATTAAAATCAGTAATCTGGTTTTGCAGAGGGGCTAGTGGCCACCGTCATCTGAATGCGCTTCACCTTCAGGCGCGACGACCTCGACACCCTCTTGAATGACGTCTTCAACAGCGTCTTCGATTTGTTCAATAACAGTTTCGCCCTCGGCAGGTGCTTCAGCTGTGTCTACCATTGCAGGCGCTGGCGGCGCGAGTGGCGCGTCAGACGCTTGGCGTAAATATTCAATCACGGCGGCGCGCTGTTCTGGCTTTTTAAGGCCAACAAAGCTCATGTTCGTGCCTTTAACATATTTGCTAGGGCGGGTTAGGAAAGCGTCAAGGTCTTCATATGTCCACGTAATCCCAGAAGACGCCATAGCGCCTGAATATTTAAAGCCAGCCTTTTGTGCCGCTGCCTTACCGACGATACCGTACAAGTTAGGACCCGTGCCGTCTTTGCCGCCTTGCTCAGAAGTGTGGCACGATGTGCACTTTTTGAAAACTTTGGCGCCTTTGTCGGCGTCCATCGCAGCAACCCATTCGGCTTGCGGGAACGGTAGCGGCTCATCCGCACCATCCGTAGAGGCAGCCTCAGGAATAGCCAAAGCATAAGCAGGCGTTACAGGAGATTCGACATGAATAACCATGTGCGAGGCTTCTTTTAGAAACATATAACCTAGGGCTGTTACTAAAACAGCAGCGGCAATCTTGTTAAAACCGAGCTCATCCATAGCGCTCTCCTTTGTTTTATTCCCCAATGGGGTGGGTTCAAAAGCAGACTCACTGCCTCAAACCATAATCTCATTGGGCCTCTTTTATAAAAATACGCATATAATGCAAATCGAAAAGCCCGCTACAGGTCAAAACACTTGCGGTCTTTGGTCGCAAAGGGTTTAAGCGGTTTCATGGAAAATAGGTCGAAATCCTCATCGAAACCTGCCGCGCTTGTGATTATTCCGGCGCGTATGGCGTCGACGCGCCTGCCGGGTAAACCTTTGGCGGATATTGCGGGTGATCCAATGATTGTTCATGTCATGCGGCGCGCACAAGAAGCCGCCATTGGCCCCGTCATAGTGGCCTGCGCCGAAGAAGAGATAAAACGGGCCGTCGAAGCCGCTGGCGGCACCGCAGTTCTAACCGATCCCGCTTTACCTTCTGGAACAGATCGCGTGAAACAGGCGGCGGATAAAATTGATCCCAGTGGTGAGTATGATTATGTCATCAATGTCCAAGGTGATATGCCAACCGTTGATCCTAATTTGCTAACCGACATTTTAGATGGCCTCTTAGAGGGCGCAGATATAGCGACGGCGGCTGTGGAGACGGAAGACGCCGACGAGATTGCCAATCCCAATGTCGTCAAAGCCGTTCTGGCCCAAGATGGACGGGCGCTTTATTTTACGCGCGCCGCAGCGCCGCATGGTGAAGGTTCCGTGTGGCACCATTTGGGCGTTTATGCTTATCGCCGCGCCGCGCTTAACCGCTTTTGTGCTTTGCCGCCATCACCGCTGGAACTGCGCGAACGACTTGAGCAATTACGCGCGCTTGAGGCGGGTATGCATATTCATGTGGCCAAGGTGGAAACGGCTCCGCACGGGGTAGATACACCCGAAGATTTGCGCCGCGCCAGAGAGATATTAGGACATTATAATGCGTAAAAAAATCGTATATCAAGGCGAGGCTGGAGCCTTTTCTAATCTGGCCTGCCAAACCTATTTTCCTGACATGGAAGCTGTGCCGTGCGTAAGCTTTGCCGATGCCTTTGCGCAGGTACGTAACGGCCATGCCGAGCTGGCGATGATCCCGGTGGATAATACGGTCGCGGGGCGTGTCTCTGATATTTATTATCTTCTGCCCGAAGGCGGTCTTCATATTATCGGCGAAGAATATTTACCGATCCACCACCAGCTTTTGGCGGTGCCGGGCGCTGTGATGTCTGATATTAAAACGGTTCGTTCCCACCCTATGGCGCTGGGGCAAGTGCGTAAACGCCTGCAAGGTTGGGGCATTCAGCCCGTGGCAGATGCCGATACGGCGGGCGCGGCGCGCGCGATTTCGCAGCTCGGGGATAAATCCGTCGGCGCAATCGCGTCCGTCTTGGCGGGCGAGCATTACGGCCTTATCAATTTGGCCGAAAACATCGAAGACGCCGCCCATAATACAACGCGGTTTTTAGTGCTCTCTAAAACGGCAAAGATAGCCTCTAAAGATAGCGGCCCTGTGGTCACCAGCTTTGTATTCAAAGTGCGTAACGTCCCGTCCGCCCTCTATAAGGCGCTCGGCGGTTTTGCGACCAACAGCATTAATATGACTAAGCTCGAGAGCTATATGGTCGATGGTTCTTTCACGGCCACACAGTTCTACGCCGATGTAGAAGGTCACCCTGATGACGAAGGAATGAAACACGCCATGGAAGAATTGCAATTCTTCAGCGAAACCGTGAAGGTTTTAGGATGCTACATCGCCAACCCTGTCAGATTTCAAGGGAAAAAAGACAGCTAGTTGAGGCAACTCGTCTGAGCCGCAACCCGCATCTAATGCGATTTCATATAATCCAGCGTTAAATGCACAAATGTACCGACACCTTTTTCCATGATGGGTTCATGGATGGTGAACAAAGGCGAGTGATTGGACGGCGAGGATTTCGGGTCAACGCCATCTTCGACTGATCCTAAAAACATGAACATGCCAGGGACTTCATTGGCAAAGTAAGAAAAATCCTCCGCGCCCGTCACCAAATCAGGCGTAACTACGCCGTCATCACCCGCCAAACGTTCCAAGGTAGGCATCATTTCCGCTGTCAGGTCAGGATCATTCACTGTGACAGGGTAAAACGGCAGCAGTAAAAAGTCGGCTTCGGCCCCAGCGCTTTCAGCGATGGCGTTGGCCGTGTGTTCAATACGCTTATGAATATCCGTGCGCATGTCCTTGTCGAACGTACGAATCGTGCCGAGCATTTTAACTTCGTCGGGAATGATATTGTAACGTATGCCGCCGCTGATTTTCCCAACTGTAATAATAGACGGCGCTTTGGTCACGTTGATTTGACGACTGGCGATGGTTTGAAGGCCCATGACAATTTGTGAGGCCGTGACGATCGGATCAATGCCGCCCCAAGGCCGCGCGCCATGCGTCTGCTTGCCTTTGACGGTCAGCTCAAAACTGTCCACGGCGGCCATAGCGGGACCGGGGCGGATGGCAATTTTTCCGCCTTCCATATTCAGGCCGACATGCATGCCGAACACGACATCGGGTTTGTATTTTTTAAACAAGCCTTCTTTGAGCATTAATTCTGCCCCGCCCTCTTCGCCCTTAGGTGCGCCTTCTTCGGCAGGTTGAAATATAAATAGTACGTCGCCTTCCAGCTCATCTTGTAAATCAGTCAAAACCTTCGCCGCGCCGAGTAACATGGCTATGTGGCTGTCATGCCCGCAGGCATGCATGACGCCAACTTCTTGGCCGTCAAATTCTGTAGTTTGCGTCGACGCGAAGGGTAATCCTGTTTGTTCCGTGACAGGCAGGCCGTCAATGTCGGCGCGCAGAGCAATCGTTGGACCTTTGCCGTCTTTATTCTTTCCGCCGCGCAGTAAAGCCACGACGCCGGTTTTAGCGATGCCTGTTTGCGGCTCTAGGCCCAGCTTTTCAAGCTCTTCGGCGATGCGTTTGGACGTGTTAAATTCACGGTTACTAAGTTCTGGGTATTGGTGAAACCAACGGCGTAATTCAACGACATTTGGCTGCGCGTCGCTGACCATTTTGTCGATAGATTTATGCGTCATATCGGCATGCGCCGTTTGATAAAGGGGGAGGCAGCAGAGCAGAGATAGGATAAGTTTTTTGTTTAAATTGCGCATTGTGATGTCCCTCTATTTATTATGAGGAGACTATAAGCCTGATATTTAATCCGTAGCAAGGGCTGAAACGGGCGCTCTATCAGAGCCACTGCTCACCAAAGCTTAAAGCTTTGACCATCGCAAAGACGTTTTGCCCTGTCGAGAGCTTTAACTCTGCCGCAGACGCGCGCGTGATTTGCGCATAGAGCATTTGCCCGTCTGTCAGCTTTAATGTCACCGACATATAGGCTGTTTCCTCTTGGGCGCGCAGCGCTGTAATCCGTGCAGGAAGTATGTTTCGGACAGATATATCTTTGGGTGCTTTTAACGCTATTGAAACATCGCGCGCTAAGATTTGGACGCGAATATCGGTGCCAAATTTGCGCGCCGTGAGTTCTGGATAGGTCAAGCGATCTTCGCCAATTGCGATATGGGTTAGGTGAAAGTTCGGATCAATATTGTCGATTTTCCCTGAAAGGAAAATACCGTTTGTGGTTTTCGAATTCCCCGGCTCGCAGCCTATCTTATTAATGATGTCTGCCGCTGCGCCAAACTCCGTAACTTCGCCGCCGTTTAAAACAAGGATGTTATCGGCTAGCCGCGCAACGGTACTGATGTCATGGCTGACATAAAGTATCGGGATGTTGTAACGTGCGGGCAGCGTTTCAAGATAAGGTAGAATGCCGCGAATGCGGGGGTGGTCCAATCCGGCAAAAGGCTCATCGAGCAAAAGTATTTCTGGATTTGATAAAAGCGTACGTGCAAGCGCGATGCGCCGAGCTTCGCCGCCAGATAAGGAATTGATACGTCGTGATAATAAAGACCCGATGCCAAAATTATCAATGATATCGTCTTTGGACGGGCCGCTGTTTTGCGTGGCGCGCTTAGCCGCGTAATCAAGATTTTGCTCTGCGGTTAGGTGCGGAAATAAAGCGCCGCTTTGAAACATATAAGCGCAGCTACGTTTATGCGGCGGTATGTGCTGCGTTTTCGAGGCCCAGAGCTGCTCTTTAAACCTGACTTCTCCGCTATCAATTTTATCTAACCCTGTAATCAACCGCAGCAAGGATGTCTTCCCCGACCCGCTTGGGCCGAAGATGGCCGTGATGCCTGAGAGGTCAAAACTTTGCTCTACGGATAGCGCGAAATCCCCGCGTTTTTTGCGCACGTTTATATAAAGTTTTTTATCCGACATGGACGCGCCCTTGTCGGTTGAACACATAAACGCTGAGCAAAACGATGAAGGAAAAGACGAGCAAGATAGCCGACAAGATATGCGCCTCTGTATACCGCAGGGTTTCGACATGTTCGTAAATCGCAATGGAAACCACCTTTGTGCGTCCCGGAATATTCCCGCCCACCATTAGAACAACGCCGAACTCTCCGACCGTATGGGCGAAGGTCAAAATGATGGCGGTCACAAAGCCGCGCAGAGATAGGGGTGCAGCGATTGATGTGAAACGATCAAAAGGCGAAGCGCCCAAACTCGCGGCGGCGTCCATCATATTGGGATCAAGGCTTTCAAAAGCATTTTGCAAAGGCTGCACCATAAAGGGCAGGGAATAGAGCATAGAGGCAATGACAAGCCCCACAAAAGAGAAGGTCAGCGTGTCGCCTGTGACGTTTACCCAAAAGCTCCCAAAGGCTGAATTGGGGCTGAGCAGTATCAGCAAATAAAAGCCTAAAACTGTGGGCGGGAGAACAAGCGGCAATGCGGTGAGCGCTTCGATCACAGGCTTGGCTTTGGAGCGCGTTTGCGACAGCCACCACGCCAGCGGCGTGCCGAGAGCTAGCAGTAAAAACGTCACCACGGCCGCAAGTTTCACCGTGAGCCAAAGTGGCCCGAAATTTAACGCGCTATCCATCGGCGTGACTATAGCCATGGTTACGCATAATATCACGCGCTCTCTGGCTGCGAAGATAGGCCATGAATGCACTTGCGGCTGGGCTTTGTTTTAACAACACGGCGTCTTGGCGGATGGGCGCGTAAAGGTGTTGCGGCACGGGCGAAAATGGAATGTCATCGGATTGTGTGAAATGCGATTGCGCCACAAGGCCGTAATCGGCGTGACCTGTATGCACCAGAGCATATGCCTGCCCCACATTTTCGCCCATAACGATTTTATAATTTGGGGTTTCCATCACGTCCAGATTTTCTAGGGCCTCCATAGCGGCGCGCCCATATGGCGCGAGATCGGGATTGGCTATCGCTAATGTTTTAAAACGTCCCGCGCTTAATGTGTCTGCATGTGCCGGATTGTCACTTCCGTATAAAACGAGCTGCCCTTGGGCGTAGGTGAATTGCGAACCCTTAACGGCTATCCCGTCTTGGGTCAGGATAAGGGGGCGTTCTTGATCGGCGGAGAGGAAAATATCATAGGGCGCGCCCGCTTTGATTTGCGCAAAGAGCTTGCCTGTCGATCCGGGCGAGAGCGCCGCCGTGTAAGGCGCCGTGTCTTCGAAATCAGAAATGAGGTCTTCGGCCGCGCGCGTAAAATTGGTAGCTGCGGCGATGAGAATATCAGTTTCAGAGTAGCGGTCTTGGCAAGACGAAGCGCCGAACGCGCATATAAGCGCGGGCCAAAGTAAACCAAAAATGTGCCGGAAAAAGGCCATGTGGCCTCTTACCCCGTTCATGGCGCGGCTTCTATAGCTAATCGAATGCGGCGTAGTAGGGTTTAAAAATCAAGCTCGCTGGGTACGTCCCAACCCCGTCTGTGGCATGCGGCCAAAACAGTATTACGCAGCAGGCACGCAATCGTCATCGGCCCCACGCCGCCCGGTACAGGCGTGATTGACCCCGCCACTTTTTTCGACGGCAAGTAATTTACGTCACCCACGAGGCGGGTCTTGCCCGGGTTCTTAATGCTCGGCACGCGGTTAATGCCAACGTCAATAACGCAGGCGCCAGGCTTGATCCAATCGGCTTGAACCATTTGCGGACGGCCGACGGCAGGCACGAGGATATCGGCTTCGCGGCATACGGCGGCGATGTCTTTCGTGCGGGAATGCGCGATAGTGACGGTGCAGTTTTGTTCAAGGAATAAAAGCGCGGCAGGTTTGCCGACCAAAATAGAACGTCCCAAGACCACGCAATGCTTGCCGGATAGATCACCGAGTGCGTCTTTCGCGAGCATAACGCAGCCCGTCGGCGTACACGGACGCAGCCCTTGCTTGCCAAGCGAAAGCCGCCCTGCCGATGTTTCTGTTAGGCCATCAACATCTTTATCAGGGTGGATTTGCTCGATCACGCGATCGGAATTTAAATGTTTCGGGAGAGGGAGCTGTACGAGAATGCCGTCCACTTCTGGGTCATCGTTGAGTGATTTAACAAGCGCGATGAGCGTGTCTTCATCGGCGTCTTCTGGTAACTTATGCTCAAGCGAGCGCATACCCGTTTCCACGGTGAATTTGGCTTTGCTGCGGACATAGACTTGGCTGGCAGGGTCTTCGCCGACAAGGACAACGGCGAGTGTGGGCTGCGATGGTAATTTTGCTACGGATGTACCGACGCGCGCGCGCAAACCTTCGGCATAAGCTCTACCATCAATTTTTTTACCAATTTCTGTATCTGACATAAGGCCTCCCTATTTCGCGTTTGCTTTAAGCGCCTGCCGTCCAAAGGCAAGTCCGTCTTTTATATATAAGTAATTTTGAAGCTCTGTAATAGATCCCGCTCCTAGCACATATTGGTGCCCCGTGGTAACCCAAAGCCATGACGGATAGGGCTCACATTATTGTAATTCTCGCAGGCGGCGGCGCGGTTCGTATGGGCGGCGCGGATAAGGGCCTGATTGAATGGCAAGGCGAGCGCCTGATTGACCGCATCTATAAACGCCTCTCGCCACAAGAGGATATCGTCATATCAGGCCGTCATGATTACGGCCTGTCTTGCCCCGTTGTGCCTGATCGAGAAGACAGCACGCTAAAAGGCCCCGCGGCAGGGCTTGAGGCGATATTGCGTTGGATGAGCGAGTGCGGTTTGCCGCAAAGCGGGTTCTTTACCGTGCCTGTGGATGGCCCGAACCCACCACTAGATTTAACGGAGCGTTTGGCGGGCGATACATGCGCGGTGGCTGTTGACGGGGAGGATTATGCTCAGCCTACATTCGCCTATTGGGAACGTGCGGCGTTGACGGCCGTTTTAGCCTCGTCAGAGACGGCGCCCGCGCCATCTTTAAAGTTTTTAGCGCAAAAATGCGCCGCTCGCCGCGTAATATGGACGGAAAACCACGCCTTCCTAAATATCAATTCTGCTAATGATTTGTCCCAACAATACGAATAACTCACTTTTGGCTTGATCGAGAGGCAAAAGAGATATCAACGTCCATTTATGCAATTGGCGAACTTACAGTCTTGCATATGCGAAAATTCTTATATAAAGAAAACTTTATGTAATTAATGCGACTTGATGGAGACGCAAATGAGTGACCAAGAAGAAGAGATCATCCTTGCGGATTTAGACGATAATGATCTTGTCGCGCAAATGCAGGACGATTTGTATGATGGCCTCGCGCCCGAAGTCACCGAAGCTACGCAAATCCTGCTCAATCGGGGCTGGGATGCCAATATGGTGCTTAACGACGGCCTTGTCGAAGGTATGCGTATTGTCGGTATTGATTTCCGCGATGGCATTTTGTTTGTGCCTGAAGTGCTGCAATCTGCTGACGCGATGAAAGGCGGCATGGGATTGCTTCGCCCGATCTTGGCAGCCTCTGAAAATAATACGTCAATCGGCAAATATGTCATCGGCACGGTGAAGGGTGATATCCACGATATCGGTAAAAACCTTGTCGGCATGATGCTCGAAGGTGCGGGTTTCGAAGTTATCGATCTTGGCATTAATACGCCCGTCGAAGAATATCTCGAAGCCATTGATACGCATGAGCCTGCCATTTTGGGTATGTCTGCGCTATTGACGACGACAATGCCATATATGGGCGTTGTAATCGAAGAGCTAGATAAGCGCGGTATCCTCAAAGAGCTTCCCGTGATGGTGGGCGGCGCGCCGCTGAACCAAGAATTTGCCGACGCGATTAACGCCCACACTTATGGCCGAGATGCGGCGATGAGCTCCGAGCTTGCCAAAGCGATTGTCGGGCGTAACCGCTAAATGGCTACGGCTTCGCATAAATGCCTAATATTGGCGTGCGGGGCCTTGGCGAAAGAAATCGTTCAATTGCAAAATATGCTCGGCACGAGTTTTGATTTGCAGTGCCTCCCAGCGGGTTTTCACAATACACCGCTGGAAATCGTTCCGGGCTTGAAAAAAATACTTGATGAACGCGGTGCTGATTATGACCAAATACTGATAGGTTACGGTGATTGCGGCACAGGCGGCGGTCTTGATCGCTTGCTCGAAGATTA
The DNA here is from genome assembly GCA_049607665.1 of Maricaulaceae bacterium. Lineage (GTDB taxonomy): Bacteria > Pseudomonadota > Alphaproteobacteria > Caulobacterales > Maricaulaceae > Fretibacter. The sequence continues at coordinate 26,589 of JBMYWT010000001.1, read as the reverse complement.
TCCTAATACGCAGCGTCTGCCCGGCGCGCATTGCTATGCTTTTTATGCGGGCCTGCCGAACTTTGATGCGATGATGGATGAAGAACTCGGTACGTTTTTCCTCACGGATTATCTTGTCCGTCATTTCGACACGCTGATCGTCAAAGGCATGGGCCTCGACCGTTTCCCGCATCTACGGGACAGTTACTTTAAACATTACACGCGCCTAACATATTTGGCGCAAACGGCAGACGCTAGCCTGATGGATAAAGCCCAAGAGGCGGCCAAATTCCTCGGCCTAGTTTTCGTTCCAAAATTTGTCGGTATGGGAGAGCTCAGCACTTTCATCGCCGATATGAAACCTCAACCGTCTCAACACGCATAAAGCGCAGTTTTAAGGATACGCCATGACCAATACCGTCATTAGCTCAGCCACTAAAGAAGTCGTCATCGGCTTTGATAAACCCTTCATTATGATTGGCGAACGCATCAATCCCACAGGCCGCCCGAAGTTTTCAGCCGAGCTGAAAGAAGGCAATTATTGGCGCGTGAAGAAAGAAGCGCTTCGTCAAGTCGAAGCAGGCGCGCAAATGCTGGACGTAAACTGCGGCGTACCGCTCGCGGATGAACCACAAATCATGTCTGAAATCGTTCCGCTCATTCAGGGCCTGACTGATGTGCCGCTGTGTATCGACAGCTCCATCATCGAGGCGCTCGAATCAGGTCTGCGTGTTTACAAGGGTAAGCCGCTCGTCAATTCGACGACAGCCGAAGAAGAAGTCATGGAACGTGTCCTGCCGCTCGTTGCCAAATATGGCGCGGCGGTCGTGGCGATTTCAAATGATGATACGGGCATTTCTCAAGACCCTGATGTGCGTTTCGAAGTCGCCAAACGTATCGTCGAACGCGCCCACGATCACGGCATTCCGCCCGAAGATGTTGTCGTTGATCCGCTTGTCATGCCAATCGGCGCGATTGGAACAGCGGGCCGTGATGTGTTCCATTTATTGGGGCGGCTTAAGAATGAATTGAAAGTCAATACGACCTGCGGCGCGTCAAATGTGGCCTTTGGCCTGCCGAACCGCCATGCCGTGAACAATGCCTTTTTGCCGATGCTCGCGGCGGCGGGAATGACCTCTGCGATTGTGAACCCGATGGATGACGGCCTTGTGCAATCTGTAAAAGCGGCGGATGTTCTCAACGGCGTTGACCCAAGCTGTGCACACTGGATTAAAACATACCGCCCTGCGCCTGCTGAGGGTGAAGGCGGACGCGGCGCCCGTGGTGGCCGCCGCCGTCGGCGTTCTGCTGAGTAGGTGAGCGAGACAACACATAAAGGCGGCTGTCATTGCGGCGCAGTTACCTATACGGCGAAAAACCTAAGCGACATATGGTATTGCCATTGCGACCAGTGTCGTCACCTGACGGGGCATTTCATGTCGGCTGCAGGCGCGCTCAATGAAGACCTCGTGATTGACGGCCCTGTGACGTGGCGCGAAATCACTGAGAAAAGCAGCTCTGGGCATTGCACCGAATGCGGAAGCTATTTGTTCTGGAAAGGCACAGGCTACGAGACGACGAGCATCGTGACGGGTAATCTCGAAAGTGCGGAGGGCCTTGAAGTGAAGGGCCATATTTTCGTCGAATCCAAAGGGGATTATTACGAAATTACGGACGGTTTGCCACAGTTTGACACTTATCCAGATCGCGATAACCTGCGCGGATGACGCACACACTTATCTTCACGCCTTCAGGCCTCAAAGCAACCGCACAAACAGATGAAACCGTTTATGACGTGGCCTTGCGCGCTGGCGTGGATATGCAATCCATATGCGGCGGGAAGGGATTGTGTAAGCGCTGCCAAGTTGAGTTAGAGCCTGGAACGCACGCGAAATTCGGCATTACGGTTACTGATGATAGCTTAAAGAAACTCACGCCCACAGAGAAAAAAGCCCTGCATGATGGCGAGATGAAAACGGGCCGCCGCCTTGCCTGCCGCGCCAAAATTTGCGGTGATGCCGTCATCGAAGTCCCAAGCGATAGCCGCGAAGTCGCGATGAGCATTCAGAAAAAAGGCACCAAGGTCGAAACCGCGCTTAACCCGCGCGTCACCTTGCATATGGTCGAACTGCCGACGCCGACGTTAGAGGATAACCCCAGTGACGGGCAGGCGCTTCAAGACGCGCTCGCAGAACTGGGGATGACGACGACGTTGAACCTGCGCGTGTTGCAAAAGCTACAGCCTATCCTCAAAGATCATGAGCGCCGCCTGATTGCTGTTGTCCGTGACAATACGGATGTTGTCGATGTCTGGCCGCCGTCACCTTTTGATCTTTACGGAGGCGCGATTGATGTCGGCTCAACCTCGATTGCGCTCTATATTTACAATCTTTCGACAGGTGATTTGGTCTACGAATCCGCGACGATGAATCCGCAAATTCGTTTCGGCGAAGACCTGATGAGCCGCGTGTCCTATGTGATGATGAACAAGGGCGGCGAAAAACGCCTAACGGAAACCATCCGCACCGCCGTCTCTGATATGATCGAAGCGGGGACAAAAGAGCTGGGCCTAGCGCCTAATCAAATGCTGGACCTTGTGATGGTAGGCAACCCGATCATGCATCACCTGTTCTGCGGGATTAACCCCGTGGAACTCGGCCAAGCGCCGTTTCCGCTCGCGACCAAAGACTGGATTGATATCCGCGCGAGGGATTTAGATATACCTATCTCCGAAGTCGCCCGCGTATCATTTTTCCCGCTGATCGGCGGCCATGTCGGCGCCGATACAACGGCGGCTTACCTTACGCAAATGAACCGCATGGCAGGCAAATCGTGCGTGCTGGTGGACATTGGCACCAATGCCGAAATCGTGCTCTCGCATAATGGCAAAGTCGCTGCCGCCAGCTCCCCGACAGGCCCCGCCCTGGAAGGCGCGGAAATCAGCGCAGGCGTCCGCGCGAGCAAAGGCGCGATTGAACGCGTGCGCATTGATCCCGAAACCAAGGCGGGCCGCGTAAAAATCATCGGTTATGACGATTGGCTCTCGGATGATATGGACCTCTCCGAGCACACGATCACGGGTATCTGCGGCTCGGGTATTTTCGAAGTCATGGTGGAGCTGGCGAATAATGGCCTGATAAATGACAGCGGCCTGTTCGAACCTGAACGCGCGCCGCACCGCTTCATGCCCGAGGGCAAAAGCTGGAAATACTGCCTCGTCGATAAACCGGGCGCAGAGATTTACGTCAAACAAACCGACATCCGCGCCGTGCAGCTCGCCAAGGCCGCGCTGAGTGCGGGCGTTAGCTTATTGATGGATTTATTCGGCTGCGAAACCTTTGACGAAGTGTTGCTTGCGGGGGCTTTCGGCACACATCTCGATCCGAAATATGTCTCTGAAATTGGCATTATCCCCGCCGCGCCCGCCGAAATTATTTCAACCGTCGGTAATGCGGCAGGCATGGGCGCGGCCATGGCGCTGCTGAATAAGGATGAACGCCTGCGCATCATTGAGGCGGTCAAGACGATTGAAAAGGTTGAAACCGCCACAGAGCCGCGCTTCCAACAGCTTTTCGTTGACGCCATGAAATTCCCAACAGCGCCCAAGGCCTCAGAGGAAGCCAATGCCGCGCGCCGCCGTTCGCGCCGTGCCTCTCGCCGCCGCGAATAGCCTTATGCGATTTGCACAATGCGGCAACGATCACATAGGCGGTCATTGGGTAAATACCCTGCAATCGCGGCGTTCATTTCCGTAAAAGAGCGGCCGTAAAAATAAAGCGCCGTATCTTGCGACCCTTGCCAATGTAGGCGCTTCTCAAGGTGGTCGCCCATCAAAATTTCAAGCGTCGTAATCGTCTGGTTTATGTCACTATTGGCATAGGTTTCGTCCGGTAAATCCGTGCCATTTAGATAGAGGCCTAGTCCTTCGAGCTGCCCAAATTCAATATCAGCCATGTCATCAGGCAGGATCAGGCGGGAGCCTTTGGCCGCGCCGATATCTTCAAGGCATTCAATAATTTTCTTGGTTGTCCGTGGTTCGGCGTTGATGGCGGAAATTTCAACTTCGCTATAGGAAACACCTTCATGGTCGCCTTCATTGGTACGTAAATTGTCATCCCCTAATAGGGTACCACCGCCTGTTGTTTCGCCCAATCTTTTGGCGTTAAGCACAGTCGATAAGGTGTCTTCGAAAAGCTCCCCGCGATCCATTGGCATTAATTTCATATTGAGCCGCGCCGTAATGAAGGTCTCATATACGGGGGGCTTAAACCGTGCGGCGATGGCTTTGAACATATTAATCGCTCGCCGCGCTAGAGCTGCGGTTGCGGCGGTTTACGCGCCGTTTTTTGCGGCGCTCCATTAATTTAGCGGTCAAAGGCGGCATACGCGCCGGGAGTTCGGCCAATATTGTGTCGCGCTCTTCTTGGGTTTTAAGAGGCCAATAAGCAATCTCATCAGGCGAGCGGCCACAGCCAAAACAGCGGTCGCTTTCTTTGTCGATAGAGCACACTAATTTGCACGGGCTATCAACGGGCTCCAGCGGTAGATCATCTAATTTATCGCTCATATCGCGCTCCAAAAGGCTCATAAGTAGCTTATATATCGCGGCGCGGCGCGGCAAGTCTTACATGCCGCAAGTTTTACATGGCGGGCAAATTACAAATGTGAACGGTGTGTTAACGGCGCTTTCAGTCTAGCCTCAGCTTTGCTAGGGTAAAAGATGATATGATAGAAAATTATACCCCCTCTCTTAAAACGTGGCTTTTAACCTTGTGTGCCTCCGCCGTGATCGCTCTCCCCGTAGGTGCAGAAGAATTCACGGCTCTACCCGATTTATCACCTAATCAAATCGCAGCAGATATGTCCTATAGCTATGATGCGGATACAGGCGTTTCCACGGTTACCGCGCCGAGTTTTGACCCCTTTGAAAATGACAGCACGCTTGCCGGCAAAGCCTCTTTGCGTAGCGGCGGCGGCGCGACAACATTCGAAGGCGATTACGTTACAGGCGGGGCCTTCCTTGATATGTCCATGATTTATACGAATGGTTCTAATGACCCGTTCGATGTGCGCGGCTTTGAACGTTATGTTTATGTATCCGGGCAGCCTGTCGATCAAATCCTGCATGATACGAAGACGCTAGATTGCTCAGAGAATGTCCGCGAAGTTGTTTATGATGATGGCTATCATCGGGGGGCGTCTGCGGGACTTTTGGCAGGTTTATATTTCGCGTTTCCACGCTATCGTGGACACCGTCATTATTGGGAAAGCGGTTACTACAGAGGTTACCGTAGCGCATGGCGCGATTGGCGTCGCCGCCGTCCTTATATTCAGCCAAGACATCCGCGCGGGCCGCGCCACGCGGGACGTATAGGCGGACGTCATGATTCCAATTTGCACGGAGACCGCAATGGGCCGCGCCGGACAGGCGACCGTAATGGTCCACGGCGCATGGGTGATCGCAATGGCTTAGACCGCAACAGGAACGATCACAGAGGTGATGATCGCCGCAATAATGACCAAGGCGCAGCGGTTCGCCCCGATCGCCGCAATGGTGTAGGCGCGGAAAGAGACGCCGCCCTTGACCGAGGAAATCGTCGTCATCCGCCCTCTGGCCGTAGTCTTGTAATGGGTACAAGTGAGCGAATTCCGGCCATTAACCGGGAAAATAGAGAGCGGCGTGAGGCTCAACCTATTGTTCATAAAGACAAAAATTCATCGCGCGATGTTCGCAGCTACCGCGAAGGTAAACACCCTGAGCGTATGCGCAATCGATCCCGCCAGCAGCCGCGCGTCGTGCGCGAAGCGCCGTCTCGACCAATTAAATCCTCGCCTGCGCCCATAAAATCCGCGCCAAACACAGAGCGTATGGTGTCTCGACCGATAAAACAGGCAGAGCCGCGCCGCGTGAAACAGCCAAAGGTCAAACAGCCGCGAGTGCAGCAACCGAAAAAGCATAAAGAACGCCGCGTTGAACGCCCACGCAGCGAGCGTAAATCTAATGTTGGCCGCTCCACGGATCGCCATTTTAAATCCAAACGCCCGTCGCGCAAATCCAATAAGCGCCTGAATTTTTTCCCAATTCAGGGCAGTGGCTATCTCTCTTACCCGCATAGTTCCCGCCGCGAAGTCCATGTGAGCTATCGTTGTGTGCGTGAGGAGATGACGACATTGCACATCCCGCAAGAACGTCTTGATGCGGCGCGGTTTGATGGTTTAACGATTGTGGTTGTGGATAATCAAGATCGCGATATCCCCGTCTATATTCCGCCAAATTACATCGAAGGCTTCCGCCAAGCGGTGCAAAAAGGATCGGGTTATAGCTCACATTCCGGCAATATGCCTGCCCCGACGATTGGCTACCCACAGCCATAGGCGCGAATTAAATTTAACCCAAAAGGCGTGAATTTCGTGCCTTTGGCATCCGCCTTGCATTGAGATTTTCGAAGACTTGAAAAGGTCTTTGCGGCGGGCTGCGATCTCCCACTACGCGCCAAGCCGTTTGTGAGACTGCGTGCCTTCGGGCACGCCTCACGTCCTTCGGGGCCGCAACATCCAGTTTTTTCTACCTCTGATAGGCAATGAACGCCCAGTTAAACCCAGAGTCATACAGCATTTTTACAGCATCCTTACAGCATCCATACAGCATCAATGCAGCACGCGTACAGCATCGTGAACGCAGTTTTGCAGTATTTGAAACGACTTTGACTGTTTCGCTCGATCAAATAACGCGCGTGTTCAAGATGTTATAAAGAAAATTTTATGCGAACTTCATCCTCTTGAAACACGAAATTTAACTTTGGAACATCATGTGCTGAAGAATAGCATCACATAAAAATGGAACGCATCCCCCGGACGCCGTTCCATTTATCACAGCAAACGCCCCGCCCTTAAAGCGGGGTTTTGTTTGGTGGATTATTTAATTTGGCTTGGGTTCAAGTCCGATGCCATTAGCTGTTAGTCCTGCAAGGCGAATGATAGAGGCCAGAGTCCATGAGCTATCATCACGGTTAAAATCACTACCATTGAGAAGTGGGTCGTCATCTGGTGTCCAGCAAGGATGGGTATTGAACCAAGAACAAGGGTCGCCTTTTAGTAATCCAGCAAAAACGGCGGAGACAATGATTGAGCCTACGCGACCAAGTGTATTGCCGCCATTTTTCTGACCTTCGCGCAGAATGTAATACCAAAGCGCATCAGGTTCTCCGTCTTGGAGGTCGAGCTCTTTAACGCAGAATTTTTTCGCAACATCTGTTCCAGAAGGTAGATCAAATGCGAGACCCCGTTTTAAGTTACGAAAGGCCAGCACATTCATCCGGCTACCCGTTTGTTCCTCAAATAAGAAAGCTAGAGCATTGGCAAGTTTCGTATCAATTTTGCGTGCCATCTGTGGGAAAGGGCCACCTGATGATTGCATTGGTAAAAACCAATCCCATTGAATGACATTTTCAGGTTTCATAGGGCGAAACCCTCTCAAATCATCAGGGTTTCGTGAGCAGGAATTATCGAAAATTGGAGCAAAGTTTTGGAAACCCCTTTCCGGATTATTTGTCTGATAGCTGTTACGTACCATGGAATGCCCAAACCGATACGCCGCGACAGAAAACTCGACAGGCATGAAAGGTTGGTGTTTCCAAGAGTAAATATCATCAAGACCACAATTCCATTTTTTCCGACCGCCGCATACTTCTTCAAGTTTTAGCGCACAGGCATGGACTTCATCGATCACAATACGGGGGATATAATCATTCCAAACAATATGTTGATAAAGCCAGCGCAATGTATTGCGTGCTATTTCAAATATGGCGTCAGTTGAGGCCGTTGGGTTTTGCGCCCTTGCGCGATCGACCAATGTGTTATGGGCCAATAAAAACGCGAGCTGCAATTGACTGACCATACTGTTTTCATCATTGCGCATATCGCCGATCAAGGCGCGGCCTTCGAAACGGGGGAGATCGGGTAGATCTGGCCGCCCTGGAATAGACCCTATAGCGAATTTCGCTTTATGATCTGGAATGGAATCGTCTTGTTCATAAAGATAAGGCTGATCTGCTGGGCCTGTGCCGTAGAGGTTATCCAGATCTAACCGCGGGGTGCGAAAATTATGCAAAGCATTAGGGTCATTTCTTCGCATTAAAGAGGATGTAGGATCAAAGGTAATGTCGTGATCTACAAATTGGCCGAAATATGTATATCCTGCTGGAATGTTTGAGTTGAATTTTGCTTCTAACATTTTAATTTTGTTGATGTCATTTGCAATATCACCAGGGCTTTCACCTGGGAGTTCTACCATTAATTCATTTGCAATTTTGAAAAGTTCATCATCAAGCTTATAGGCTGGTATATCTGGTTCCCAAGCGGGAAGCTCAGGACATAAACGGCCAAAAGGACCGTGATAAAATTTTGATCGGGGGGCTAATGTATCAATTTTTTTAGAACCGTGCGCCATCTTTGTTTTCTCCTTGGTAAAAGATAGAAAAACTTTAAATTGCCATTAAAGATAGAGTCGTGATAACGATCACGCTTTAAAGCTATTTATATGAACGCTATTTTGTACATCACTTATGATTTGGCACATCGCTTGCAAGAATAATAACATCACATCAAAATGGGACGCATCTCCCCGCGTTCCGCTCCATTTATCACAGCAAACGCCCCGCCTTTAAAGCGGGGTTTTTGTTTGGGAGAAACGCTTTTGAACGCGCCATAATCCCGCCATGACTGGCCGCTAAGGATTTAGTAAGTTTGGCAAGGCAGAGAGGAGTCTATGGCTCATGCATTAATTTTTGATTCGGGCGTCGGCGGCCTGTCTGTGGCGGCGGAAATCGCCAAGGCTTTGCCAGCTCTGCGCCGCAGCTACGCGGCGGATGATGCGTTTCGCCCCTATGGGGATAAAAGCGAAGCGGCCTTGCGTGCGCGCCTACCAGAGCTTTTGGCCACCCTTGAAAATATGCTCGCCCCCGATGTGATTGTAATCGCTTGTAACACGGCCTCGACGACTGCTTTGCCGCAAATCCGCGCCGCCGTATCTGTGCCAGTAGTTGGCGTTGTGCCGGCCATTAAACCCGCTGCGCAGATCACGCGAACGGGCACGATTGCGGTGCTGGGGACGCCCGGCACAGTGCGGCAAAAATATGTTGGCGGGTTAATCAAGGATTTCGCGCCGGATAAGCAAGTCATCCTTCATGGCTCTGTCGGACTTGTGGCGCTGGCTGAAGCTAAGCTGGCGGGGCAGGCCGTGGATATGCAGATCTTAGCAGATGAAATCGCTCCGCTCTTTTCCGGCCCAAGCGGAGGAGAGATCGACGCCGTCGTGCTGGCCTGCACCCATTTCCCGCTCTTGCGCGATGAATTAATGACGGCCTCGCAAAGCTTCACGCAGCAAAATATAAATTGGATCGATAGCGGCGAAGCCATAGCGCGGCGCGTGAAATCCGTTTTAGCAGAGAACACACCAAAGGTGAATGCGCCCACAAGCCATCCAGAAGAACAGCGCGACACAGCTTTCCTCATCGGCCCCAAAACCAAGAGCGATATAAGTCCAAGCCGAAAATCCGGCTTCGCCCGTTTCGGCTTTGAAACCCTTGTGGCTATCTGAAATTACAGCCTCATAAATTACACTTCATTGACCTTTTGTTAACCATAACGCATCAAGAGGCATGTGTTATAATGCGGGGCCGTGATTTTAATGACATTTAAGGAAACACTTCAAAGCGGGGCGCCTCTTTTTGGGCCGTTTGTGAAGACGCCGTCTCCTGCTGTCTGTGAAGTATTGGGCCGTAGCGGCGTTGATCTTGTTTGTTTGGACGCGGAGCACGCGCCTTTTGATCGTCGTGATATTGATAATTGCGTTTTAGCCTGCCGCGCTGTGCAACTGCCCTGCCTTGTGCGTGTGCCTGCGGCTAAGGCGGAACATATTCTAAGCGTGCTTGATGTCGGCGCGGACGGCATTATCGCCCCCCATATGAAGAACGCCGAAGATGCGCGCTATGTGGCGGGCAAGGCGCATTACCACACAGGCCGAGGCTTTGCGGGCGGCACGCGCGCCTCGGGCGCTAAGGGCATGGCGGAACATGTTGCGGATAGCGCCGCAAGCACAGTTGTTGTTGGCCAGATTGAAGACGTGGAAGCGCTCGATAATATTGACGCGATTTTGGATGTGGACGGCATTGATTGCTTTTTCATTGGCCGCTCTGATTTAACCATTTCTATGGGCCTGACCGACCGCAATGACCCGCGCGTGCTTTCCGCGATTGAAGATATCTGTCGGCGCGCGAAAAAACGCGGGCGTATCACGGGCACATTTACGGCGGATCTAGACGAGCTCCCCCATTGGCGCTCGCTTGGTGTGTCGCTGTTTTTACTGGGCTCGGATCAAGGGTTCATGGCAAGCGGAGCAAAGTCGTTTGGCGCGCAGGTAAGAGAGAAGCTATAATGCCGATCTATAACCGTATGCATGTTATTAAACACTGTGATCGTTGCGATAATGATTATTCTGTGATGTGCGAATATAAACACGGCATATGTGGTGCATGAGTTACCATATTGGCGAGCAACCTGAGCCGAGAGCGAAGGCCAATATACCTGTTGAAAACCTGGTGCCTGAGGGATGTCCGCATTGTAGCGGTAATTCAAAATTTGATCTGATTGTCAGAGATGGCAAAGTCCAAAGAACACCCCGCCACATTCGCAAAAGCACAAAGATAAAACAGCTCGTAAAAGTTTAAGGCTCTGCCATGTCTATGGATGAATTTATTCCGTCGATTACACCCGATGTGCGCGAGACGATCTTATCCAAATTGCGCGGCATAGAGCGCGATGAAAATGTAAAAATTCTGTTCGCGATAGAAAGCGGTAGCCGTGCTTGGGGCTTTCCATCACCTGACAGCGACTATGATGTGCGCTTTATTTATGCGCGCCCTACTGATTGGTATATGACGCTGACGCCCGGACGTGACGTAGTTGAGCTGCCCATCGAAGGGGATTGGGACATTAATGGCTGGGATATTAAAAAGGCGCTGAATTTACTGCTCAAGCCTAATCCCGTGATGCTCGAATGGCTCTCTAGCCCAATCCGGTACATGTGGGACGAGGCGGCTTGCGCAAAGCTAACCGCGTTCTCAGAGAAAATCGCGCACGGCCCCGCCTGTATCAATCACTATCTGAATCTCGGCGCGCGGCAATGGGGCGTCTATATTGACGGCAAGTCGGATGTGAATCTGAAGAAGTATTTCTACATCGTGCGGCCTGCTATGGCGATCCGCTGGATGCGCATGCACCCCGAAGTTATCCCGCCGATGAATTTCCAAGCCTTGTTAAAGGGAATTGATTTTGACGCGACGCTAACGGGGGCGCTCAATGATTTGCTGCTCGCGAAGAGCAAGTCCAAGGAAATCGGACAGGCGCCGCGCGTGGATGTGATTGACGCTTTCATCACATCTGAATTTGATTGGGCAAGGGAGCGCGTGAAAACGATTAAAGGCCGCCCGCAGAAACTACGGGATGAAGCCGACGCGCTCTTTCGCGATATTGTGATGTCGTAAAACCCAGCCTAGGTTTACGCCCCGCAATCGCAGTCTCGCAATTATTGGGCCGTCAAAAGATGGCTGATAAAATAAGCGGGATTACCGACCCTAGCTAAAATCCGGTTTGCGTTTTTCGAGGAAGGCGCTGTAGCCTTCTTGGAAATCATCGCTGTTAAATCCGGATAAAAACCATTCCATGGTTTGGGCGTTATCGCCAAATTGACCGCCCTGATAGGCGGCGAACATTTGCTTGGTGACCTTAAGGGATTGCGGCGAAAGCGTGGTCAGGTTTTCTGCGTAATCCATCACGCCGCGTTCCAGATTATCGACCTTATAAAGTGTGTTGATCAAACCCATTTTCCGCGCGGCTTTGGCCTGTATCAGGCGGGCCGAGAGGAGCAAGTCTTTGGCGTTTGGAATACCGACCGTTTCAATAAGGCGCTGCACATCAGAGAACGGATAAACAAGGCCGAGCTTGGCGGGCGTAATGGCGAATTTACCTGTGCTGTCGGCCATGCGCACGTCACAACACAGCGACAGCGCGCAGCCGCCGCCCACGCAGGATCCGCGTATCATGGCAATGGTCGGGGCCGGGAACTCGGCGAGGGCGGCAAAGGCCGCCGCGATATCTAAGGAGATTTTCTCGCTGGTTTCTGGCGTGGCGTAAAGCGTGCTAAATTCGGAAATGTCCGCGCCGGCTGCGAAATGCTCGCCTTCGCCGCGCACAACCAAAACCCGCAGGCCGGGTGTCTTGGCCGCCCCGTCCAATATGCCTGGCATAGAGGCCCACATCGCCGCCGTTAACGCATTGCGCCGGGCGGGGTTACACACAACCAGCTCCCCGATATGATCGGTTAACATTGAGAATTTTACAGACGGAGTTTCAGTCATGATGAGGCCTTTGATTTTGCCAGAAATAAAAGCCTAGGCGTAGGGGCGCAAGCTATTTCGAAGTCTTACGTATGGCTTAGTTTAAATGTTGGAATGGCGGCGCTATGTTTTTTGCTAATGGGTGTTGAGGCGGCGACTGTCATGCGCTTTCACCGAAATCGGAAGCGAAGCTTTCCGCGAGTATGCGCCGCGCGACGTCATCACCGACAATGCGCCCTCCTTTGACGCCATACACTAAAACCGGCGTGAACCAGCCGTTTTTAATGGCTTGGTTGAGCAGGTCTTCGGCTGAGAGGCATTTACGTCCCGCTTTGTCAGAGAGGGTGAAACTTACTGGGCCGACGCCGTGATAGGCGCGGTAAATTACCTCCGTGCAGACCAATCGATTAGACGCGCCAAAATCAAAAACGAAGTCATAGAGCTTGCCCGCATGGGACAGGCCGCGCGTTAAAGCCTCTGTGATTTCGGCCTTTGATAGATTTGGACGCAGCACAACAAAGGCATCGACCTGCAATGTTTCTTCGATCTCCCGCAGCAATACGCCGTCTTTCTTGGCCTCAAGAATATTCACATCACGGCTGCTTTTGCGTAGGCCGTCACTGACCATTCCGACGCCCATCGCAGAGCGCTCTTCGGGGGTGCCGATATAATAGGCGCCATGCGGCCAAAAGCCGGGGAGGAACAGATTGCTCATGGCGTCATCGTGACGGGTGATGATAAAATCTCCGGGGCGGAGCTGCGGTTTAAGCTCAGCGATAATATCGGGCGTAACCCGTTTGGGCGCGCCTGTGCGTTTGACCAGCGGGATTTTAAGCTCGGCTATGTCTGATCCTGTGGCCTCAAACAGGGCAAAGAGCAGCTTGTTCCCCGTAGAGATACCTCGGCGGCGCAGGGTGAAATTTAGGAAACGGCGATAGCGGCGTAAATGTTCCCCGCGCGGGGAAGTCGGCAGATTAAGGGTTTCCAAAATCTCGACCAGCGGGCGTAGCTCGTCCGTATCCATGCTCGCCAGAACGGCCTCTCGGTTTGCATCAAAATAATCACGGGCCTGATAAAATCCCACCATTTTAATCGCGGACGTCAGCTGCCGGTACAGCCGCGTAAAGCTCTTGCGTTTCAGGCCATATCGGGGCTCGGCCTCATCCAGTTTTTTCCAGACAATATCGCGCTCCCGCGCCAATCCAATCAGATATTCGCCCGTGCGGACAATGATCTCGGCCCCGCAAAAGGCTGCGCCAAAGGCGCGGCTTTGATCGGGGGTGAGGGCAGATCCTTTGCCAACGGCGCGCCCGCCGACCATCAGGCCAAAATGCGGGCGCAGGCTCCGGATCATTTGCCAAATGGCAACGCGCACACCGAGATAGCTGGCATAGGTTTCCCGCAGGCGCTCGTCCTCTATGGGGTCATAATATCCGCGCGCTTCGGCGGCCATGCTATCCGCGATTAATGCGTCCATTTCCTGTGGCGAGGGCAGGGCCGCATAAGAGGCCCGCAAAATACGCGCGGCTTCAGAAAGCCTATGTTTCGGATCAGGTCGGGCCATGGATTAACTTATCTTTACGCTGCATTTGTGGCTTTGAAGAGCATATAGCTGGTTCTCATAGAGTTAGCGCTAAGGCAAGTCATCGGTTTTGATAAATCCGCTTGTGAGGCCGTTCAACAAATACAACTTTGCTCTAGTCGAAGTGCAGACATTTCGTTAGTTACCCTAATGCCCTGCTTAGATTATTCATTACTGCGACATCGCCTGATGCGTTATTCTGGGCCGATTGAAGTTCATATTACCGTTGAAATTGAAAATACGCCCTCTGAAAGAGCGCGCTTTCAAGCGGCTTGCGTGGCGCAAAATGGAAAGTCAATTTGGATTGAATTAGAACAGGGGCAGACAATAAATCAGCCTATGTATGGCGCGCGGTTTTCTTCATCGGTTCAAGAACAAGCTAATGAAATTAGACGTCTTGTTGATATTTTAGGACAGGATTTTTCTATTACGCGGATCAAAGTAGAGGCTGGACCCTATAACGAGAATATTCCGCAATCTGAAAGTGATGCGCGAGATGAACCTGCGGAATGTTACTTTGAACATCATGTTGCCCTTGGGTTAAAGCCGGATACTGACTTTGATCAGCTTAAATCTGACCTTGCGACCTATGACGGTTATCTCTCGCGCAATGCGTTTAAAACGGCTTCAAAAACAGGCTTGCAAACCCGCTTTGTAACGCAGCGCTTTAAGAGCATTGGACAGGCTGCTGCGGATACTCGGTTAGACCATCTTTTAAATTATGCGAAACAATTGAATATAGAGGTCGTCGATGTCGAGCGGGAATATAATATATTCGATAGCAATCTTCATTTGGATAAAGGCTGGATGTCTTGAAAAATAATATAACATATTTGGCGATAGAGGTTTTCTATTCGCAACTTGCGGTGCAATTCCCCGACCGATTTTTGGTGACGGGTAGTTTTGCTAATCAGGCTTGGCTAGGGGAATCGCCGCGCCCTATCCAAGATTTGGACTTGCTTGAAACTCAGCCCTTTGAATCCTGTCGTTTAAAATCTGACATCGAAAAATTCGTATCTGATTTGCGCGATGAAAATGGAATTGTTTGGGCGCGGGAAAGCCTGGTTCAAAAAACTATTTTTGAAGACTCAAATGTACCCGGCGTTCGTTCGGTTATTGATTTTACCTATGAAGATCAGGCGCATTCCTTGCAGATCGATATCGCGAAACAGGATCCGTTGACGCAATCACCTGTCACCGTTTTTGTGCCTTCATGTCTTTCAGGGATATTGAAATTAACAACAGTGCCGGCTGAGACGGCCGCCGCTTGGAAACTACATGGCCTTTTTGAACATTTGGATGGGCGGTGGTTGCCTAAATCGTTGATCGATCTCTATCGTTTCATCAAAAGCGGTAGCCTGTCTGAAAGAGAGTTTCGCATTGCTGTTTTAATGGCTTTCCAATCTCGGCTTGACCCGCTGGTGTGCCTTAATCGGCTAATCAATGATAATTTTGGCGTGACGAAATCATCAAAGTTAAAATGGGAAAACGAGATAGCGACTATTGGCGAAGACTGGACGATGGAAAGCGTTTTGGAAGAGGTGAGAGCCTTTATCAAACCCTTGTTTAGCCTCTCGCACGCCTTTGAAATTACATCTAATTCAGAACTTATTGAACACCGGGTGCGGCTTTTACATGAGTTAAAAAGTAACGCTGCGGATATTAAACTCTCGGGATTAAAAGCCCGGCTGCGGGTTCTGCCGCAAAAGGCTTATAACCGTATTGGACATTTGCCGGGATCAAAGGGCGGCGTGACGGATCGGCATATCCACATTAGGGAAAGTGAGCGCTTAATTGAAACCTGCCCTGAGGGGGGCGAGGTTTTTGTTCAAGAAAAACTCGATGGATCATGTGTCGCTGTTTACCGCCGAGGACGCGAGATATTACCCTTAGGGCGTGAAGGCGATATCACCTATGGCTCCGCCAATTCATCCAGACGTATGTGGGCGGATTGGGTGAAACTTCATCAAGATGTGTTCATGGATATTCTTAAAGACGGTGAGTGGTTATGCGGCGAATGGATCGCGATGGTTCACTCTGTGCGTTACCAAGATGTTATAACGCCGTTTTATGCGTTTGACCTGTTTAGCGCAGATGGAAAAGCATTGAGCTATGATAATTTATTGGAGCGTTTAGAGGGGTCATCTATCCCGACGCCCGCGCTGCTGCATCGCGGCGGCGCGCTTAGCATAGAGGCGGCTTTGGAGTTGCTTAAGCAAAAAGCGGCTAAAAGTAAGGACCCTGCTGAAGGGGCCGTTTGGCGTCTGGAGCATGAGGGTGTGCCCAAGCTTATGGCTAAATATGTACGGGCAGACTTTGAAGCCGGGCAGTTCCTTGAAGAGAAAACGGGCGAGCCTATTCAATGGAATTGGCATCTTGATATCAGCCAATCCAGATATGCACCGAATTTGCGTCTGTCTCGACTTATTCATAAAAAGGGCAATGCGCGCATAGCAGGCTTTGATGATGCACCGCATAAACGCCATGTTGATACGGTCATCCATGTGAACGGTATCATTACAAATCCGGCTGTTTTTGAGGGTATGATTTCAGGTATTGTTGATGCGAATGGATTAAATGCGACATTCGTTTTGGCGGATATGATTTTGAATAGTAAATTTGATAATCAACTCCATGCCATATTAATTGACGGTATTACCTTTGCATTTAATACGGTTGATTTGACCGCATTAAATCGGATGATAAATATTCCTGTCATTGCTGTGATGCGTCATGAACCTAATTTAAAACGCATTTTTAAAGTCATTGAAAAATACTGTGAAGACACAGATGAGTATAAGAGGCTGTATAAAAATGCGGGGACTATATTCCAGCATGATAAGTTCTTTTTTCAATGTTGTGGTCTCTCCGAAGATCAAGCCCATATCATTTTAGACCAAGCAACGGTTACGGGTCATGTCCCCGAATCTTTACGTATTGCGCATTTAATTGGGTCTTCGATAAAGACCGGACAAAGCAGCCGCAGCGCGTAAAAAGGCTGGGGTGTTCAACGGAAATCTTAAGCTTGATATTTGTGCCGTATTGCATGTTATCTCAGCGTAATTTTAGGCAATAAAAAAGGGAGACTTTCGTCTCCCTTTTCTCATTTTTTAAGTGCTTTTTGGCACGTGGATTGCAACGTATTCTTTGAGTGTTACGTTTTAGAACTTACCCACGAGGTTAATAAAGAAGCCGTCATTGTCGTTTTTATAATTTGTGAGATCGTCAGAGAATTTCGCAAAGTTATAACCAACACCGACTTTCATATTGTCTTGGAAGTGGCGATAAATTCCAAGGAGGGCGCCAATGCGTTTATCGTCGGCAAGATCGGATGACAGGATACGGCCTTCGGCAAGTAAATCCCATTTTTCGATCACGTGATAATCGATACGAGCAACCGCAAGATGTGCGTTCGATTTAATGAAATCGCTATTGTCTGTACGGTCAAAGGCGACTTCACCTGAACGGTAACCATACTTACCACCGATTGAAAGCTTTGCTGTTAAGTCATAGATGGCATCTACGCTAAGTACTTGGCTTTTTTGGCGGGGTAGGGCGGTTTGGCCGCTTGAAGAGATTTGGCCGGCTGGTGCGAGGTCTTCGAAATATGTGTATTTGAAGAGCGCATTTAGGCGCTCATTATCAACCGGGCGGTAAGCTGCGCCGAGTACACCTTCTACGAAGTCTGCGTCACGGAAGTTGCTCTGATCACTATCCGAGATGGCGAAATTTAGGCGTCCTAACACTTCCCAGTCTTGGTTCGCATCAAAGGCCGCTGTGTTACGCATCAACCATGTTGTACGGTCCATTGCATTGCCGTTTTGCACGCCATCTTCGAAGCGCGCTTCAAGGTTTGTCGCAAAACGAACTGTGTCGGATGTACGGCCCGCAGAGACGGAGAAGGCGGTTCTGTCGAAGTTGCCTGTTACGTCATCTTTGATTGTACCGTTTTCAACACTTGCGCCGAGGGTCCATTTTTCAGATGGGTTAAACGTCACGCCATAAGCATGTGTCATAGACGATTGACGGCTACCCAGACCAAAACGCTCTTCGCCATAAACACTAAGCGAATTAGAGTAACGGGTGCGGCCACCAAATGTGACTGTGCCATTATCTGTGAGGTTCTGACGCTCGGAGAGAAGACCATTATCATAATCATCTGCTGCGAGGACATATCCCATATAGAACTCAGAGGTATCATTTCGTGTATATGTTGCTTGGGCACTTGCACCGAAACCACCTGTACCTTCGGAAACTTCACCAGATACAGCTAGCTTGTCATTGACAACAAGTGAGCCGCCAATACCTGCGCGATTGTTTTTGCCGCGTGTAGAGTCTCGGTCCAATGTTGCTTGAACGAAACCAAAGACTGAAGCTACTTTGCTCATGGCATAGTCAACTTGACCAGATATATCTGTACGGCTACCGACTGAAACAGGGTTAATGCCAACGCCGTTCACGTCTTGATCATCGTGACGTATACCGACGGAAAGAGCGAGATCTTCGCCGATTTGCTGCGAAACATCACCGTAAATCGCACGCGTAGAACCACGTAAATCTGAGTCAATCTCATCATATTTAGCTGTTACATGCGTATTTTCGCCAAGGGAAACATCTAAATGCGCGCCCCAACGATCCGTTTCACCAGGAATGAAGCGATTAGACCCTGAGAAGCCAGCGTCTTGGTGATCGTAATACACACCAATTTTGCCATCTTGTTCAGAGACTTCAGAAAGGTTCACAGCCCCTTCAACGCGATAAGCAACGGCTTTGTCATTTGCTTGTCCTGCTGTTGGGGTATTATTGAAGTCAAAACCACCATTGGAGGAATTGGATTGACCAAAGGCTGCGCCTTTCGTTTGAGCTAGCTCAGCTTTGATATAAGTACCTGTCGAACGACGTACCACGGCATCAACGCCATAGAGTTGCTGGTCAGCGGCACCTGTTTCTTCATTTTGCGCCGTTAGACCAAGACGAAGACTGTCACCGACCCAATGCGTGGCACGGCCACCAACTGTGTACCCACCAACATCTGTAAGGCTTGGGGTGTATTCATAGCGCACAACAAGAAACAGATCATTCCCTGATAATTCGCCCGTACGGACCAACTGATTATCATTGACCGTCGATTGCAGCGGGCCGTTAAGAAGTACGCGACCTTGAATATAGTCAATTTCGTAATCTTCATGTGGCCGTAAATCGCGTGTGCTTGTCACGAGACCTGAGACTTTATCACGGATTTCAACGCGAAGGCGCTCAGAACCGATGGACAAATCTTGGCGGTTTAGAAAATAGACGGAGCCGCCTGTCCCTCTAAACTCTTCTAGCGATGGCAATGTACCTGGATCTGCTGCGAAGGCTGTGATTTGTGTTCTACGTTCGCCATAAGCGGTTGTGTCAACGCTTTTGTGGTCTACGATCGCGCCATAAAGTCCGCGGTCAAGATGAGCA
Source organism: Maricaulaceae bacterium (assembly GCA_049607665.1). Taxonomy (GTDB): domain Bacteria; phylum Pseudomonadota; class Alphaproteobacteria; order Caulobacterales; family Maricaulaceae; genus Fretibacter. Next base: position 7,182 of record JBMYWT010000001.1, on the reverse strand, counting down.
AATTCAGTGCTTGTGATTTGCGTCGCAAAGTTACCCCACATGACATGGCTATCATCTTTTTCAACGCGTAGATAAAAGCGTCCCTGCGTCGGTGCATCTTCTACGGTTGTGCTATCATCACCATAAACGGGATAGAAACGGTCGGAGTCGAGACGGCGCAGAAGTTGGCGCGGATCTTTGTCATCCAAGTTCTTAAAGAGATTACTAAGACGGTCTTCACCTGTATCAATCGCAGCGGTTACATCATATCCGCCTTTAACGCGGCCCTTAGCATACATAGCGCCGCGACCACTTAGATAATAGTCGCTAAAGTCTTGGCCGTTAGACGCAAGGTAGTTGGCTGCGCCGTCACTACTTTGGTTGCCTAATGTGACGTCACCAATTGCTACATAGAAAAAGTCAGCGCTATCAATATGGATATCACGGGCAAAGGATACAGTTTTTGCATCGCCAGCAATATCAATCCCGACTGTATGAGAACCATACGGCAAGATCATATCGCGAACAAATTTTCCGTCTGCATCTGTTGGGACTTGTACGCCCATAACATTGACTATGCTGTTTGCAGGCACATCATCGCCAAAGACGGTTACAGTTGCACCTTTTAGCTGGATGTTTCTAAACGATGTACGATCAATGCCATAACTAGCGAGAGCAGATGAACCTTGGGCGGGGCTTTGGGCTTCATCTGTAAGCTTTAAAGGTTTTGGTTCTGTTTCGTCGAACCGACCTTCGGCGCCATATGTGCGTAGAACATAGATCAAATCATTTGGCATCTCTGTACCGCCAGCAAGTGTTGCTGTGCCGTTTTCGATGGGCAACACGGCCAAAGGCTTGGCATTACGTGTAGATTCATATGCATCAAAGATACGCACTTCGGCTGACTCGATAAAGCTACCATAATTCCAAAAAGGTTGGAATGTGGTGCCCATTGCCCGCTCAACGCGAACCGCATTATGTTTTGCGGCAACGTTTAGGTAGGGGGCATTGTCAAGGCCATCATTTTTGATCTGAACATTGGCATCATAAAGAGCAACATCCGTAGCACGTTTTTTATCTTCATAATTAAAACCACCACCGGCGAGTGTTTCACCATTCATGCTGATTTTGAAACCTTGTGCAGATGCACTGTTTTGTACAATGTTACTCTCAATATCAGCTTGTGCTGTTTTGAGGGTAATGTCCTGCGCACCAGATGTTTGTGCGAAGGCTGTTGATGATAAGGCGACAAGTGTTGTTGACGCCAAGGCAAGTGTTTTTAGAGCCTGATGTTTCATTCTTCTACTCCCCACTAAACTTAGTTTGTGTATTGCGCTCATTAGGTTTGAGCATTTTTTGTTCGATATTCAGGGCGTAGCAGCAGCCTGCAACGTTCCAAATATTCTCTAGGTGCGCTGTGACAGCCGAGAGGCGATCAGAAGCTGTGTCAGCCATAGCTGCGTTTTGAACGTGGTAGTTCAGACGAAGCGTTGACTCTTGATCCCGTAAGATTGCGACAAGTTTTTCAAGATTAACGGCTGTTTCAGGTGTCAATTCGATCTGACCTGGCATGAAAGCTGCATCAGCAAGGTCAAGTGTAACGACCCGTTTGATAGAGGCTCCAAAGTTCGCCTTAGACATCTTACCGCGTGTCATACGGACAACACGTGGGTTCTCAGTGACCATACGGAAGCCGGTCGGAAGTGTACGTTCATCGATCTTGATGATGAAGTTAGATCCGATTTGGCCGTTTGGTATGGCGGCACATGTGACGTGGTAACGACCATGCTCATCTGTGGTGATCAAGAGACCTTTGGCTGTTGCCAAGCGGACACCTGGAAGACCTTTTTCGCCTTCGTCTTGGTAACCGTTTTGGTTGGCATCATCAAAGACCTTACCGATCAACTCAGCACAATCAAAGACCGGCGTAGAGCTTACCCGAACAGCGGCTTCACCGTTGCTAGAGACTTGCTGACCCGCTGGATCTTTTGTGTAGGCTAGGTTTGTGTAAACGCCTTCACCAACACCTGCTCCGACAACCATTGCTAGGTTAAGTGTTTTTGTCTCATTTGCTGCGAAATCAATATCATCAGCGAAGAGTTCACGGCCATTTTGGATCAATGTAGCCGGAGCGCCGTTAAGACGGGCGGAACCTTGTACATATTTGAAACCAGTTGGCATGTAGTCAACAATGTCGATGTTTTCACGTGGTAGATCATCTGTGTTTGTCACAGTGATTGTGTACGGAACAACATCACCAAAGCTAACGTCAGTACGAGAAGAGACTTTTGCAACACTCATAGGTGCGTAGCTGATTGTATTAGAGTCGAGCGGGATGTGGTTATGGATCACATCACGTGAGCCTGTTCCTAATACAAAGGAGAGGTAGTAAGTTGTTTCTTGGCCAATCGCCGGCGCTGTAGATTGCGGTACGATCATGTAAGGACCGCTGCCTGCAGGAGCCGTAAGGGCGCCTGGCTCTACGCCAATGATTGATGAAAGCCCGTTTTTATATCCGGCTGGCGCGTTGAACGTTAAATTATACGTTGTTTGCGCAAGTGGACATTCAGGAGCACCGCCCGGAACAAGGTCAAAGCGATAGAAACCCATAGAGTCTGAACTTTGATTTTGCTGTAACGGGTCAACTAGACAGGCCGTTGGAAGCGGCGTGCCGCCAGCAGTTGTCATTGTGACAACAGTACCTGGAATAGGCGCTCGTGTGATTGAGTCGTAGACAATACCAGATGGATCAATCGGAAGGTTTTGGTCAATTTTATTCTGACCACCTTTAAGGTTCACATTCTCGATTGCGCCATAAACAGCTTTTGTTTCTGGATTACGGAAGACAACGCTGTAATCACCGATAGGTAGATTGCCACTTTCATAGAAACCTTTGTCATCAGTTCTTACGGTTTCAACGATGAAACCTGTTTCGTCTTTGATCTCAACGATCCAGCCTGCAAGAAGTGGTTCATTTGTGTCATGTTTATTGTCGTTATTTTCGTCAATATACACAATACCACTGAGACTTGCTGCGGGTGGGTCAATTGTGACCGTTAAGACGGCTGTTTCACAATTGGTTGGGTTAACAACATCACAAATTTGATAGGTGATGTCATATTTGCCTTCAGCAAGGTCTGGTCCCACATCAACACTACCGTCGGGGTGAAGTGTGAACCCTTCGGGTATGGTTGTACCTGGGGCAGGTGTTACGACCACGGCAACAGGTGTTATTGGGTCATCATTCAATGTATCATTTGCGAGTACATTGATAACACTTGGTGTGCCTTCTGGACTTGTTGGAACGCTCACACTGTCTGTCGATGCAACCAAGACAGGCGCTTCGACTGTTACAATCTCCGTACCTGTAGAGCAATTTTCAGGCTTGTCGGTTTCGCAGATTGTGTATGTAACTGTGTACTCACCAGCTGGCGTATTCGGTCCAACTGTGATGACGCCTGTTACTGGGTCAACAGTGAGGGGCTCATCCACGCTATCAATAGTGAATGTGACTTTGGCAGGATCAACAAGAACACCGTCAATTGTGTCCGTCGCTATTATGCTTGGTGTCGTGCCGCCATTGATACTATCAATCGGTGGGAAGTCACCGGCTTCTGCCAAGATAACTGACTTTCTCACACTCACGGTTTCCGTAACGGCGGAACAATTATTCGGGTTCAAGTTTTCACAAACTGTGTATTCGACAGTGTAATCACCCTCGTCTGTACCTGCCGCAACAGTGATGAGGCTTGTAACTGGGTCAAGAACAAGTTCTTGCGCCGAAGTTACAACAGTAAGTGTGACTTTGCTTGGATCAACAAGAACGCCGCCTAACGTATCAGAGGATAGAACAGACATTGTGCTGCCACCAGACGTCGCTGAGACAGGTGGGAAGTTTTCAGCAGAGGCAATAATTTCTGCAGCTTCAACTGTGATCGTCTCTGTTCCTGTTGAACAGTTAGACGGATTATCAGTTTCACAAATTGTATATTCGAGCGAATATGTTCCGGCTGGCGTGTTACTTGCAACAGTAATTTCACCTGTTTCAGTATCGAGCGTTAAGCTAGGATCTGAGGCACCAGCTGTGATGATGACATCAGATGGAGACACAGTCTTGCCTTTGATCGTGTCAGAGATCAATACACTTGGTGTTGTGCCACCCTTAGAGCCATCAACAGGCGGGAAGCTTTCTGGCATAGCCGCGATTGCAGGCATTTCGACGGTTACTGTTTCAGTAATTGATGCACAATTTGCACCATTAAGAACTTCGCAAACCGTGTATTTCAAAGAATACTGCCCTCCTGCCGTTCCTGGTGGAACAATAATCTCATGAGTTGACGGATCATATGTGATTTCAGGATCAACAGAGTCGATAACTATAAAGACGTCCAGCGGATCTATGGCTTTACCATTCAAGGAGTCGGCTGTTAAAATCGACTGTGTTGTACCGCCCGTTACGCTGTTAACTGGTAAGAAGGCTTCGCCTGCGGCAAAGATATTCGCCGCATTAACACGTACCGTCTCTGTGACTGAGGCACAATTTGTGGGGTTAAGATTTTCACAAATTGTGTAGCTCATTGCGTAACTACCCGCAGGTGTTCCCGCTGCAAGACTTAGCATCCCTGAGGTTGCATCATATGTAAGCGCAGAATCTAAGCCATCAACAGTTATCGTGACGTCGGCTAAGTTGATCGAAGCGCCATTTAAGCTGTCAGAACTCAGGATAGAGCCAACATTGCCGCCACCTGCGCCGCCAAGGGCACCGAAACTTTCTGCCGATGCGACGATATTCGCTGCGCCAACATTTACCGTCTCTGTGATAGTTTCACAGTTGCTTGGGTTAAGCGTTTCACACACTGTGTAAGTTAACTTGTAAACACCTTGTGCTGTTCCAGGAGCCACTGTGATCTCATGCGTTGATGGATCATAGTTGAGTTCAGGAGCAATGGCATCGATAGTTACCGATATATCAGTTGGGTCTATTGCCGTGCCATTTAGCGTATCTGACGCTAAAATGGATGCGGTTGTTCCGCCTTCTGAACCATTAATAGTTGGCATGGTTTCTGCAACAGCTTGAATAGCAACGGCATCAACGGTTACAGAGACGCTGCGTGTTTCACAATTTGTTGGGTTTAGCTTTTCGCAAATCTCATACTCAAATGTGTAGACACCTGATGGCGTGTTTGGATTAACACCAACAACACCCGTGCTTGGATCAAATGTAAGCTCACTTGGAACACCAGATGGTGTTGTTAAGATTACATCTGCGATACTTACAGGTTGACCATTAAGTGTATCGTTGTCGATCACATTGGTAACGCTTGGGTTGCCTGTCTTACCGTCTACGCCTGAGACTGTGTCATTTGATGCAGACAAAGCTGCGGCTGTGACATTTACAGTCTCAGTGACCGCTGAACAATTTGACGGGTTTAGAACCTCACAAATTGTGTAATCTAGCGTGTATGTTCCGGCAGGCGTGCCTGCGGCTACGCTTATAAAACCAGTTGATGGATTATATGTTAGCTCTGCGTCGGAATTGGTAACCGTGACGACAATATCGTTACAGCTCGCAGTGTTTCCATTATTGCTACCATTGCTGAGGCTACCATCCTTTGGATTGTGGCCTCCACCAGATGTGGATGTGGCGCAATCAAAGCTTTTTCCGCCCATAAGATCAGACGTTAGGATATGAGCTGTTGTTCCGCCTGTTGCGCCGTTAAGCGTTGACGTGGCTTCAGCTGCCGCTTGGATAACAACGGCATCAACGGTTACAGAGACGCTGCGTGTTTCACAATTTGTTGGGTTTAGCTTTTCGCAAATCTCATACTCAAATGTGTAAACACCCGATGGCGTGTTTGGATTAACACCAACAACACCCGTGCTTGGATCGAATGTAAGCTCACTTGGAACACCAGATGGTGTTGTTAAGATTACATCTGCAACATTCACGGGCTTACCATCAAGCGTATCGTTGTCGATAACATTGATAACGCTTGGATTACCTGTCTTACCGTCTACGCCTGAGGTTGTGTCATTTGACGCAGACAAAGCTGCGGCAGTGACATTTACAGTCTCAGTGACCGCTGAACAATTTGACGGATTTAGAATCTCACAAATTGTGTAATCCAGCGTGTAAGTTCCGGCAGGCGTGCCTGCGGCTACGCTTATAAATCCAGTCGATGGATTATATGTTAGCTCTGCGTCGGAATTGGTAACCGTGACGACAATGTCGTTACAGCTGGCTGTATTCGATGAACCCCCATATGAGGACCCAGCTTGCTGGCCGGTATTGAACCCTTTAGTTTTTGTAATCGTACAGTCAAACCTCTTACCGTCCATAAGGTCAGATGTAAGGATGTGCGCGGTTTCTCCGCCTTGAGAGCCATCAATAGAAGGGAAGCTCTCTGCTGCCGCTTGGATAACAACGGCATCAACGGTTACAGAGACGCTACGTGTTTCACAATTTGTTGGATTTAACTTTTCGCAAATCTCATAATCAAATGTGTAAACACCAGCTGGCGTATCTGGGTTAACACCAACGATACCTGTTGATGGATCAAACGTAAGCTCGCTTGGCACGCTTGTTGCAGCAGAGAGTGTTACATCTTCGATCTGAACTTTTGTACCGCCAAGCGTGTCATTCGCTGTGACATAAAGAACTTTTGTGTTGCCTGCTTTGCCGTTTACGCCTGTGGCTGAGTCATTCGATGCCGATAGAGCCGTAGCGGTAACATTTACAGTTTCAGTTGCCGCTGAACAATTTGACGGGTTTAGAACCTCACAAATTGTGTAATCCAGCGTGTATGTTCCGGCAGGCGTGCCTGCGGCTACGCTGATAAATCCAGTCGATGGATTATATGTTAGCTCTGCGTCGGAATTTGTAACCGTGACGACAATGTCGTTACAGCTGGCTTTTGTTGATGTAGAACTCGAGTTTGAACCACCGTTTGCAGTTGTTAAACCACCTGAATGCCCACCATAATGAATTTGACCTGTTGTGTTTGAAGAGGTGACACAATCAAAGCCTTTGCCGTCCATAAGATCAGACGTTAGGATATGAGCTGTTGTTCCGCCTGAACCATTAAGGTTTGACGTGGCTTCAGCTGCCGCTTGGATAACAACGGCATCAACGGTTACAGAGACGCTGCGTGTTTCACAATTTGTTGGGTTTAGCGTTTCGCAAATCTCATACTCAAATGTGTA